>JAGRDO010000069.1:320-42679 GCA_020447005.1 Paracoccaceae bacterium | reverse complement strand
GGCAAGATCATCCAGGCGCTGAAAAAGGCCAAGACCACGAACCCGCTCATCCTCTTGGACGAGATTGACAAGATGGGGCAGGATTTCCGTGGCGACCCGGCCTCGGCGATGCTTGAAGTGCTCGATCCGGAACAGAACAACACGTTCATGGATCACTATCTTGAGGTCGAATACGACCTTTCGAACGTGATGTTCCTGACCACGGCGAACAGCTACAACATGCCCGGGCCGCTTCTGGACCGGATGGAGATCATTTCGCTCGCGGGCTATACCGAGGACGAGAAGCGCGAGATCGCCAAGCAGCACCTGATCCCGAAGCAGATCAAGAACCACGGTCTGAAGAAGGGTGAGTTCAAGCTGAGCGACGAGGCTTTGCAGGAAATGATCCGCACCTATACCCGCGAGGCGGGGGTGCGGAACCTCGAACGCGAAATCTCGAAGCTGGCGCGCAAGGCCCTGACGCGGATCATCCGCAAGGACAGCGCGAAGGTCGACATCACGTCCGACACGCTCGAGGATTTCCTTGGTGTGAAGAAGTTCCGCTATGGCCTTGCGGAGAAGGAAGATCAGATCGGTGTCGTCACCGGGCTGGCCTGGACTTCGGTCGGGGGCGATCTTCTGTCGATCGAGGCGCTGCGGCTTCCGGGCAAGGGCCGGATGAAGACGACCGGCAAGCTTGGCGATGTGATGAAGGAATCCATCGACGCGGCGTCAAGCTTCGTCCGCTCGATCAGCCCGGCGCTTGGTGTCAAGCCGACCAAGTTCGAGACGATGGACATCCACGTCCACGTCCCGGAAGGCGCGACGCCCAAGGATGGCCCTTCGGCCGGTGTCGCGATGGTCACCTCGATCGTGTCGGTCCTGACGCAGATCCCGGTGCGCAAGGATATCGCCATGACGGGCGAGGTCACGTTGCGCGGCCATGTGCTGGCCATCGGGGGGCTGAAGGAAAAGCTTCTGGCGGCGCTGAGGGGCGGCATCAAGACCGTGCTGATCCCGGAAGAAAACGCCAAGGACCTGCCGGAAATCCCCGATAACGTGAAGTCGGGGCTGAAGATCATCCCCGTGGCCCATGTCCGCGATGTTCTGGCCCAAGCGCTCGTGCGCCAGCCCGAGCCCATCGAATGGGATGAGGCCGCCGAGGAAGCCGCGGCGAAAGCCGCGCTGGCGGACAAGGGGGATGGTGCCGGGGCAACCGCGCACTGACCCTGACCGGGAAAATGAGGGCCACCCTTCGGGGTGGCCCTTTCTGTTTGGCCGGGGGGGATTCGGCTTGCCCTTTTCGGTCCGGCAGGTACATCTGGGCACAGGATCGCAAGACGGGGGCTGAAATGCGCGCAGCAACAAACGGACGAACGGCTTTGGGAACCCTTGTCATCGCGTCGGCGTTTCTGGCGATGGTTCTGACCGCGTCCGCCTGTACCCGCAATCAATATCCGCTGACCGCCTGCGCCGATGGCCGGCCGGTCATCGAACGCACGATCGATGTCGCGCCTCCGAACTGCTGACCGGCGGCAAGGCATTCACAAGACAGTTGTAAATTTGTAAACTTGCCACCGGCTAGGAAGCAGGCGGGGCATGGCGCGATCGGCACTGACAGGCACGCGGATCCGCGAAAGGCGGTTGCTTATCGGCATGAAGCAGGCCGAACTTGCGCGCCAGCTCGGGATTTCGCCCGCCTATCTCAATCTGATCGAGCATAACCGGCGCCGGGTGGGGGCCGCGGTGCTTTCGGCCTGCGCGACGGCCTTGGGGGTCGACAGCGCCGCGCTGGAGGAAGGCGCCGAAAGCCGGCTGTTCGAGAATCTGCGCGAAGCCGCCGCCGCGGCAAGGACGGACGCGGGCGCCTCGGAACCCGAACTGGCGCGGATCGAGGAATTTGTCGGCCGGTTTCCGGGCTGGGCCGGGCTGGTTGCCGCGCAGCAGGAAAGGACCGATGCGCTTGAACGCGCGGTCGAGGCCCTGAACGATCGCATGGCGCATGATCCGCATCTTTCGGCGGCGCTGCATGAGGTCGTGTCGGCGGTCACCTCGGTACGTTCGACGGCGGCGATCCTGGCCGAAAGTGAAGAGATGGAGCCGGACTGGCGCCGCCGTTTTCACGAAAACGTCTTTGCCGACAGTGTCCGGCTATCCGATGCCGCGGCCGCGCTCGTGGCCTATCTCGACAGCAGCCAGGAAAGCGAAACCGGCCTGTCCTCGCCCCAGGAAGAGGTGGAGGCATGGCTGGCGCGCAACGGCTATCATCTTGCCGCGCAAGAGCGCAGCAATCCGGTTTCGGCCGAAGCGATGATTTCCGGGGTTCCCGAACTTGCCTCGGGGGGCGCGCGGAAACTGGCCTTGTCCTATATCGACCTTTACCGGCGCGACGCCTCGGCCATGCCGCTCGAACGCTTCCTGAAGGCGCTTGGCGCGGTGGGGGCCGATCCCGCCGAACTCGCCCGGCGGTTCGCGGTGCCGCTCGACGCGGTCTTCCGGCGTCTGGCAACGCTGCCGGAAGGGCAGGGGCCGGTCGTAGGACTTGTGGTCTGTGACGGATCGGGCGCGCTGACCTTTCGCAAGCCTGCGCCCGGGTTTCCCTTGCCTCGCCACGGCGCGGCCTGCCCGCTCTGGCCGCTTTACGATGCGCTGGTGCGACCGGTGACGCCCATTCGGGCCGAAGTGGAAATCGCCGGCCGCGTCGCCCAGCGTTTCGCGACCTATGCCTATGGGCAGCGGTGGCATCCCGGCGGCTTTGACGGCCCTCCGGTGATGCGGGCCTCGATGCTGATCCTGAGCGCGCCCGAGGAACGGAAGGGACCCTTGCGCCTTGCCGGTCCGTCCTGCCGGATTTGCCCGCGCCAGAACTGCGACGCAAGGCGCGAACCCTCGCTTTTGACCGAAGCCGAATAGGCGAAATACCGGTCGGATCACGGGCTCCGCCTCGGGGGGCATCGAGCCCCCGCTCGCCGGCTGCCCTTGCGGGCAGTTGGCGCCGCTCAGGCCCGGAACTGCGCGGCCAGCCGGTCGGCCGCTCCGGTCAGAAGGGACATGTCGATCCCGACGGCCACGAAACGCGCGCCGGCTTCGACCGCCTGCCGGGCAAAGTCCGGATCGAGCGTGAGCAGACCGGCAGGCATCCCGCGATGCGAAAGCGTCGCCAGCGCGCCGAGAACGGCGCGGCGCACCTCGGGATGACCGGTCTGGCCCGGATAGCCCATCGAGGCGGCCAGATCGGCGGGGCCGATGAAAAGCGCATCGACACCTTCCACATCCGCAATGGCATCGAGCCGTGACAGGGCCGAGGCGGTTTCGACCTGCAGGACAAGGCAAATCTCTTCGCCCGCGCGTTCTGCGTAATCGGGGATGCGCCCGTAACCGGAGGCCCGCGTCCCGCCGGCGACGCCACGGATCCCCGCGGGCGGGTAGCGCACGGCCGCGACGGCCAGCTTCGCCTCGTCGGGTGTCTGGATATAGGGAAGGATCACCGTTTGCGCGCCCTGGTCGAGGTGGCGCTTGATCAACGCGACATCAAGCGTCGATGGCCGCACAAGGCAGCTGACCGGATAGGGGGCGGCGGCTTGCAGAAGCGGCAGAACGGCCGAAACCTCGGTTGGCGCATGTTCGGTGTCGAAGGTCAGCCAGTCGAACCCCGCGCCCGCCATCGACTCGGCAAGGGACGGGTCGGGGATGGTGATCCAGAGGCCATACTGGACCTTTCCGGCCTTCAGGCCAGCCTTGAAGCGGTTGACGGGCAGCTCCATGACACCCCCTATGCGTTCTTGCCAAGCAGATGGGCCGCCCGGGCAACCGCGAAAGCGTAGCCCTGAATGCCCGCCCCGGCGATGACGGCGTCAGCGCGGTGCGAAACATAGGAATGGTGCCGGAATGCCTCGCGCCGGTGGATATTGGAGATATGCACCTCGATCACCGGCCCGTCGAAACTGTTCAGCGCATCAAGGATCGCCACGGAGGTATGCGAATAGGCCGCGGGGTTGATCACGATCGCCGCGTGTTTGCCGCGCGCCGCCTGAATCCAGTCGATCAACTCACCTTCGCGATTCGACTGGCGGCACTCCGCGCCCAGCCCGTGGCGTTCGGCCTCGGCCTTGGCCAGCGCCTCGACATCGGCCAGCGTTTCGCGGCCGTAAATCTCGGGCTGGCGGGTGCCGAGCATGTTGAGATTGGGACCGTTGAGGACAAGGATCGTTTTCATGAATGCGGGCTTTCAGCGTGGTTCCGGCGCGATCATGTGGGAAAGCGACCCGGCCCGCAACGCCGCGCAGCCCGGCCCGAAAAGAACCGCGAAGACTGTTGCAGGTGCGCCGGGCCGGTCAGAAGACGCGCGCAAAGGCCGATTTCAGCGCCTGATCGGCATCGGCCATGGTGACGGGCAGGCCAAGATCGACAAGGCTGGTCACCCCGTGGCCCCGGATGCCGCAAGGCACGATCCCGTCGAAATGCGACAGGTCGGGTTCCACGTTCAGCGATATGCCATGGAAGCTGACCCAGCGCCGCAGCTTGACCCCGATCGCCGCGATCTTGTCCTCGCGCGGCGTGCCATCGGGCAGGGCGGGCTTGTCGGGCCGGGCGACCCAGACACCGACCCGCCCCTCGCGCACTTCTCCGCGCAGGTTGAAGTCGGCCAGCGCCTCGATGATCCAGGTTTCGAGCGTCTTGACGTAGTGGCGCACGTCGCGGCCCCGGCGGTTCAGGTCAAGCATGACATAGGCGACGCGCTGCCCCGGTCCGTGATAGGTGTACTGCCCGCCCCGCCCTGCGGCGAAGACGGGAAAGCGGTCCGGATCCGTCAGGTCGGCGGGCCTGGCCGAGGTTCCCGCGGTGTAAAGCGGCGGATGTTCCAGAAGCCAGACGGCCTCTCCCGCCGTCCCCGCGGAAATCTCCGCGACGCGCTCCTCCATCCGCCGCAGCGCGTCCTCATAAGGGACAAGCCCGGCGCTGGTGATCCATTCGACCATCTGTCTTCCCTTGGGGTCCGTGTCTTGCCGGGGCAGGTATTCCCGACTTGCCGGCAAAGGCAAGACGGCCGAGACTGAATGCATTCAGAAACCCGGGCCCGGCCCGAAACCTTGTTTAACTTTGTTATTGGAGCTTGTCATGACGGTCTATCATTTTGCCGCGGGATCGGTCGCCCTTGTCGGCACCCTGATGATCCTGTCCCTCATCCTGCCGGCCTGACCCCGAAGCGTGAAAAACGGCGCCGGCGTTGCACCCGCCGGATCAAGAAGACTTTTTGCAATCCCTGCGAAAATCCCCCTTCACATCGCACCACCCTTTGGCTAAGTAACGCGCACCTCGCCCGGGGTCATGTGTTCCGGGCCCGGTGCGGTTGTGGCGGAATTGGTAGACGCGCAGCGTTGAGGTCGCTGTGGGCTAACCCCCGTGGAAGTTCGAGTCTTCTCAACCGCACCACTTCACTTTCCGACAAGCGGTAAAGCCGGCGCGCCGGTCGATTGGCCCGGCATGCCGACATGCGGCGGACCGGACCGCCCGCGTCACCCGCCCCAGGTGTCGGAAAGCCGGAACCCGGCGGGGAAGGGATCGCCCGGATCAAGGCCGATCGTCGTCATCGCATAGATCCAGCACTGCCCCGAGACGCGGTTTTGCACGGCCTGATAGGGTCCGACCGTGGTTACCCCCAGAAACTCGGTGGTGAATTCGCCACCGATGATCGACCGGGAAACCAGCCGGTCGCCGGGATGGGCGCGCCCCTTCGCATGGGCGACAGCCATGCTGGCATTCGATCCCGTGCCGCAGGGCGAACGGTCGGCCCGGCCGGGGCGAAGCGTCGTACAGGTCCGGATCGCGCCATCTGGGTCCTCGGCGCGGAACATGACATAGGCCAGCCCGTTCAGCGCCGGGCAAAGCGGGTGGACCGCAGGT
Organism: Paracoccaceae bacterium; assembly: GCA_020447005.1. Lineage (GTDB taxonomy): Bacteria > Pseudomonadota > Alphaproteobacteria > Rhodobacterales > Rhodobacteraceae > Albidovulum. The sequence goes on along the minus strand of JAGRDO010000069.1, from coordinate 36,796 downwards.
TCGGCCGCCGCGATCAGGTTGCGCAGGGCGACGCCGGCCGTTGCAAGGGCACGGGCGTTTTCCGGCACCATGGCAAGGCCAAGCGCGCTGGCATCGACCAATGCGTAGAAAACGCCGCCAAAGCAAAGGTCATAAGCGATTTCGCCCCATCCGGGGGTCCGGATGGTGGCGCCAAGGCGCGCGACGAAAGCGGGCGGCATGTCAAGCGACACTGTCCTGACCTTGCCCTTGGAACAGGTGGCGACCGCGCGGACAAGGCCCGCCGCCGTGTCCAGCGTCACGATGGTTTGCGGCTCCTCGATCGGCTTCATGCCGGTTTCGAGAATCGCCGTAACCGCGCACATCGCGTTCGAACCGGACATCGCATGGGCCTGATCCGGCTGAAGGATGACAAGGCCGAAATCCGCCTCGGGCCGGGTCGCGGGCAGAAGAAGGCAGAAGGAATGCGAGGGCGCCGACCGGGGTTCGCTGCACAAGAGGCGCCGCAAACCGTCATCGACGGTGTTCAGATGGGCAAGTTTTTCGGCCATCGTCGCGCCGGGAATGTCGGGAACGCCCGCAACGATCACCCGGCCGACCTCGCCGGCGCAGTGGACATCGACCGTCTGCAACATCCTTGCCCAATGCACGGGGTTCACCCTTTCGCTATCGCCCGGCCCATCCGGAAGGGACGGTACCCTGTCGCCATGCCGGCCGCCCTCAGCCCGGCCAGTTCAGGATCGGTTCCATCGCCGCCCGAAACTCTGCCTTCTCATCCTCGCTCAGCGGGCCAAGCGGTGCGCGGCAGTCGCCCACCGGAAGGCCCTGCAACGCGCAGCCATATTTGATCTTTTGCACGAACTTGCCGGATTCAAGGATGTTCATGGCGCGAAACAGCGTCTTCATGATCGCTCGGGCGCGTCGCAGATCGCCGGAGCGATAGCTGCGGTCAAGGTCGCAGCAGGCCTTTGCCATGCAGTTCGACGGGCCGCAAATCCAGGCATCCGCACCCCAGAACATGAAATCGAGCGCGATGTCATCGGAACCCGAAATCAGTTGCAGCCGCCCCTCATAGCGCGATGCGATGGCGATGGCGCGCTGCAACGACCCCGAGCTTTCCTTGATGCCAAGAACGCGGGGGGTGTCGGCGAAATGATCCATCAGCTCGAAGCCGATATCGGCGCCGTCCTTGGCCGGGTAGGAATAAAGCACGATGTTCACATCGACCGCATCCAGCACCGCTTCATAATGCCGGATCAATTCGGCCTGCGTCGGCCTTGTGTAGAAAGGCGGCGCCAAAAGCACGGTGTCATAGCCGATATCCCTGGCCATGGCCGTCTGCTCGATCACTTCGCGCGTGGCCGGTGCATTCGTGCCCGCGACCAGAATTTCACCTTCGGTCGCGAAATCGCGGACGAATTCCAGAACCGCGCGGCGTTCGGCGGTGGACTGGCTGAAATATTCGCCGGTCGAACCATTGGGAACCCAACCAGAGACCCCGGCCGCCCGGAAATGCTCCATCAGCCGCCCCAGCGCGTCAAAGTCGATGGCGCCGTCTTTGCCGAAGGGTGTCACCAGCGCCGGAAGAACCCCGGAAAGCACGACCTTTTCGCTCATTCGGCAGATCCCCCACCTCGGCCCGGAACGGATTGATGCAGGTTAAGTGTCTCGCGGCGAGCTGTACAGGTGTTCGCTGCGTCCCGACGATCCTGGCATGACACCTGACGGCGCGCGTCCGCCAGCGGACACCTTCGGCAGGGTGCTGACATGCTCATCGCGTCGGGCGGTGGCTGGGGCGGTAGGATTCGAACCTACGGTACACGGTACCAAAAACCGACGCCTTACCACTTGGCCACGCCCCAACTGCGCGGGTTCTTACCCAAGCGCGCCGGGGCCCGCAAGTGCAAATTGCCACGGCACGCTGTTGAGGAACGGCGATTTTCGGTCTACTGCGCGGCCATGGAAAACTTTGACGTCGTGGTTCTTGGCGCCGGTGCCGCCGGCATGATGTGCGCGGTCGAAGCCGCGCGCCGCGGGCGGCGTGTGCTGGTGCTCGACCATGCCGCCGCGCCGGGCGAAAAGATCCGGATTTCGGGCGGCGGGCGGTGCAATTTCACCAACCTCTCGGCGCCGCCCGAGCGGTTCCTGTCGCACAATCCGCGCTTTGCGATTTCGCCCTTGCGGCGCTTTACCCCTGCCGATTTCATCGCCCGCATCGACGCGGCGGGCATCGCCTGGCATGAAAAGACGCTGGGCCAGCTTTTCTGCGATGGCAGCGCGCGCCAGATCGTGACGATGCTGACAGGCCAGATGGCCGACGCGGGCGCCGAACTGCGCCTGAACGAAAGGATCGAAACCATAAGCCATGAGGGCGCCTTCCGGGTCGAAACCGGGAACAGTGCGGTCATGGCCGGCGCGCTCGTCGTCGCGACCGGCGGCAAGTCGATCCCGAAGATGGGGGCGACGGGGCTGGCCTATCGCATCGCGGGGCAGTTCGGCGTTCCTGTCACCGAAACCCGGCCCGCGCTGGTGCCCCTGACCTTCGCGGAACAGGACCTTGCCGCGCTTCGCCCGCTTGCCGGGCTGTCGGTTCACGCGCGCGTGTCGCATGGCAAGACAACCTTCGAGGAAGGGCTGCTTTTTACCCATCGCGGGCTGTCCGGCCCGTCGATCCTGCAAATCAGCTCGTACTGGCGCGAAGGCGACGGCCTGACCGTCGATCTTTCACCGGCAGAGGATATCGCGGCGGCGCTCAGGGAAACCCGCGCCAGCGCGGGCCGTGCCGCCCTTTCCACCGTGCTGGCGCGGCATCTGCCCGAAAGGCTTGCCCAGATGGTCGTCGCGCGGGCCGGCGCCGATGGCCGGCTGGCCGACCAGACGAACGCCGCCCTCGACCGGCTGGCCGAAGCGGTGCATCGCTGGCGCGTCGTCCCCGTCGGGTCCGAGGGCTACCGGACCGCCGAGGTCACATTGGGCGGGATCGACACCGATGCGCTCGACGCGCGCACGATGGCGGTCAAAACGCGGCCCGGCCTTTATTTCGTGGGCGAGGCCGTGGACGTGACCGGCTGGCTTGGCGGCTACAACTTTCAATGGGCGTGGTCGTCGGGCTGGGCCGCGGGGCAGGTGGCCTGACCGCGCCCTAAACGCGAACGGGATCGGCCTTGGCGATACGGTCCAGCGCCATCAGCGTCTCGACCAGCCGCTCCATTTCATCCAGCCGGACCATGTTCGGCCCGTCCGAGGGCGCGCTGTCGGGCGCCTGATGGGTTTCGATGAAGACGCCGGCAATGCCAAGGCTGACGGCGGCGCGCGCCATCGCCGGGGCGAATTCGCGCTGCCCGCCGCTGGACCCGCCCTGACCGCCCGGTTGCTGCACCGAATGGGTTGCATCCATGATCACCGGGTAACCCGTCTTCGCCATGATCGGCAGCGCGCGCATGTCGGCGACAAGCGTGTTGTAGCCGAACGAGACGCCGCGTTCGGTCAGCAGGATGTTTTCATTGCCCGTGCTCGCGACCTTTTCGGCGACATTCGCCATATCCCACGGGGCAAGGAACTGGCCCTTCTTGATATTCACCACGCAGCCGGTCGCGCCCGCCGCAAGCAGCAGATCGGTCTGCCGGCTCAGAAAGGCGGGGATCTGGATCACATCGACGATTTCGGCGGCAATGCGCGCCTGTTCGCCGTCATGGATATCGGTCAGGACGGGCATGCCCAATCCGGCGCGCACGCCTTCCAGAACCTTCAGCCCCGCATCCATCCCGATCCCGCGCTTGCCTTTCAGCGAGGTTCGGTTGGCCTTGTCAAAGCTGGCCTTGAAGATGTACTGCGCGCCGGCCTTCGCGCAGATCTCCGCCATGCGCCCGGCAATCATCTCGGCATGTTCGGCGCTTTCGATCTGGCAGGGGCCGGCGATCACCGTCAGCGGCGCGTCATTCCCGACGGCCAGATCGCCGACGGCTACAGTTTTCATCTTGCCCATGGCACCCCTCAGGATGTGACTTGCTCACGCAGGATCGAGGCGGTGAGCGACAGCATCAGGTATATGCCGGCAAAGATCAGGAAGGCCAGAAGCGTATTCTCGAAAGCGCGCGGATAGGTCGCCTCGTCCGGTGCCACGGGATTGACGCCCATGGACAGGTAGCGCACCTGCCGGTTGGCTTCGATCCGCGCCGTCTCCAGCTGTTGCAACGCGGCGCTCAGCAGCATCTGGCGGGTTTCCAGATCGGCCTCGGCGATCCGCAGCTGACCGGTGATCTGCGCCAGCGACGCGGCATCGCCCGTCCCCTTGGTCAGCGGCGCGCGCAATTGCCCGATCAGGGCTTCAAGCCGCTCGATATCGCCTTTCGCACCGTCCACACGGGCCTGGTTCGGGCGGGCATTGTCCAGAAGCTGCTGAAGTTCCAGCCGCTTTTTCTGCAACTCGATCTCGAATGTGCTGATCTGCGACATCACCGCGCTGCTCTCGGTCAACGGGTCGAGCACGCCGAGCTTTTCCTGAAGTTCCAGCACCCGGTTCTGCGCCGCGCTGACCTTGTTTTCGGCGTCGGCAAAGCTGTTGCGGGCGCCCTTCATCTGGTCTTCGCGCAGCCGGAACGTCAGCTGATCGACCTGCTCCTCGGCATAGCGGATCAGCGCTTCGGAAAACTTCTGGCTAAGAACCGGGTCGGCGGCGATCACCTCCATCTTGATGATGCCCTCGGTCGGGTCATAGCCGATGCTGACGTTGCGCTTGTAAAGCTTATAGGCCGCCTCGTTCGTGGCCCCGGGCGCGAGGCGCTGGATCGGGTCGATCGCCGGGTCGGAAAAATGCGCCTTGAAGCCAAGGTCCTGATCAAGCCGCAGCATGGCGTCGCGCGACTGCAGATAGCTCTGGACGGTAATGGAATCCTGCGAGGTGGCGAATTGCGTCCCCCGGAACATGGATCCCAGCCCCGAGGCCTGCGCCTCGGCCTGCTGGATCACGAATTCGCTTTTCGTGGCGTATAGCGGCGTCGCGATGCGGAAATAATACCAGCCCGCGATCAGCGTCGGCAGGGCGACGAAGGCGGCAAGCCGCGTAAGCAGCAAAAGGAAATTGCGCCGCCGGCGCCTTTGGATGTCGCGCTGCATGCGCAGGATTTCCAGCGCGCGCTGCGTATCGTCCAGCACCGGGTTGGCCGGCAGATTGACCGCAGGCTTCGTCACTTGCGGCAATTGCGCGCGACCGGCCCCGGCGGGCTTGTCCTCGGCGGGCACCAGAAGCTCGATGATCTTGGAGCTTTGGAACGGATCTATTCCGCGTTTGCGAAGTTCGGCCACGGCACCGAAATCGTCCTTTGCCTCGATCCCGTTCTTCAGCGCGACACGGCGCGCCATGCGCAATTGCCGCGCTGAAAGCCCCTCGTGCCGGATCGCGTCGGGATCGGTTGAACCGGCCGCCTCTGCCGGGCCCTTGCCTTTCTGGCCGGGCGGCTGGGGGCGGGCCGCATCGGCATATCTTTCATTGCCGAACCCGTCATCGGCCGGTGTCAGCAGCTTCTCACCGTCGCTGACGGGCTGCGCAGCTGCCGGCCGTGCCGGTGCGGCTTGCGGGCGCGTCCGGTATCTAGTGACTTTGAGCGGAGTAGTCATAAAGCCGTTTCGCTTCTTCCAGTGTGTCGAACATGTGCAGCCTGCCATCGCGCAGCACCGCTGCCGAGCGGCAGAATTTCTCAAGCGTCGCCGGTTGGTGCGACACCACGATCACGGTGGCGTTCTTCAGCCGGTCGCGCAGGATGCTGCCCGCCTTGCGGTTGAACTCGACATCCGTGGTCGAGGGCATGCCCTCGTCGATCAGGTAGATGTCGAAGTCCATCGCCAGGAGAAGCGAGAAGGTAAAGCGCGACTTCATGCCGGCGGAATAGGTGCCGACCGGCATGTCGAAATATTCCTCGATCCCGCAAAGCCAGCGGCAGAACGCCTCAAGATAGTCGGGGTCAAGCCCGTATAGCCGCGCGATGAAGCGCGCGTTTTCGCGCGCGGTGTGGCGCGGCACCACGCCCCCCATGAAGCCAAGCGGGAACGACACGCGGCAGGTCTTGCGGATCGTGCCCTCATCGGGTTTTTCAAGGCCCGCCATCATGTTGATGATCGTCGTCTTGCCGGTCCCGTTCTGCGCCAGAATGCCGATCGAATTGCCCAGTTCCACGCGAAAGGACGCGCGGTCAAGGATCACCTTGCGCTGCTTTCCCGTCCAGAAGGACTTGCTCACATTGTCAAATTCGAGCATCGCGTGCCCTGGTTCTGCTCAGCCGGATCTTTATTAGGCGTTTGTCGTTAATTTTGACATTACACCGGCCCTGGTACGCAATTATGGCGGAATTCGCGAAGGCAAGACAATCCCCAAGGGGCCGGCGCGGCCAGAAGGCCGCCCCGGTGTTGCCGGTTAGTCGGCAACCTTGGCGACACGCATGACCTTGCCGGCGATCAGCGACAGGACCGCCGCCGCGAAGGAGAAGACCGCACCCATCTTGGCGGCGTCCTGCACCGCTCCGCCCGGGAAGGCGACCGAGGCCACGAAGAGCGCCACGGTAAAGCCGATGGCCGCGACAAATCCGACGACGATCAGATCCGCCGGCCGCATTCCCTGCGGCAGGCCCAGCCGCAGCGGATAGGCCGCGAACCAGCCGAAAAGGAAGATACCCACCGGCTTGCCGATGATCAGCCCGAACAACACCAGCCATGTCGGCTCGGATATCGCCGAAAACTCGACCCCCGCATTCAGCAGACCGAAAAGGAAAAGGACGACTTCGACCGGATGTTTGAGAAAGTGCTCGATCGTGTTGAGAAGGTCGGTCAGATATCGCTCGGCCTCGGCGAAGATGCCAAAGGCCCGGTCGGCATGCGGGATCGTGGGCACGATCGGCAAAAGACCAAGCGCGGGGTGAATGCCTGCCTCCTGAAAGCCGTACCAGCTTATGCAGCCCGCAATCAGGTAGGGCCAGAACGACGTCTTCTGGCGTATCCAGGTCGAACAGCTGCGCAACTGATTGCCCCGGTCCAGCCGGCGCGGCAGCCAGTTGGCAAGGAAGAACACCGCAACTGCCGCCCCAAGCGACAACAGCAGCCATTGCGGCGCCAGTTCGCCCGACGGGTAGAAGATCGCCAGAATGATCAGCCCGGCCGCGTCATCCGCGATGGCCAGAAGCAGCAGGAACCGGATCGCGGGGTGCCCCGCGCCAAAGACCATCCGCCCGACCAGATAGGAAAAGGCGATGTCGGTGGCGGTCGGGATCGCCCAGCCTCGGCTCACGCTCTCGTAGACGCCAAGGATCGCGGCCAGCCCGAGATAGACCACGATCGGGCCGCACATGCCGCCCGCCGTGGCGATCAGCGGTGTCATCGCCTTGCGCCCGCGCAATGCCCCGTTTTCAAGGATGATGGCTTCCCATACTTCCTTGGCCGCGATGGCGAAGAAGAAGGCCATGAGCACGTCATTGACCAGAAAATGCAGGGTCAGGACCCGCGTCACATGGCCGCCTTCCTCATGCGGATGCCCGATGAAGAAATTGTCGACGATCTCGTAATCGACAAAGTGGTGGTAGCCGGTCGGATCGATATTGGCCCAGACAAGCGCGGTCAGCGCACCGGCAATCAGAAGCAGCGAATAATTAGTGACGTAGTTCCAGACGCGGTACATTCACGCTTGCCCTCTCTGTTGCCGGGTTTTCCTTCCGGCTTAGCGCAAATGCGGGCACAGGGCAACGATGCCCACAGCGTCAGGACATGGCCTGCCAGACCAGCCCGGCGACAACCGACCCCAGAAAGGCGTAGAGAAGATAGGCCGCAAAGATCCGCGGCTTGACAAGGGCCCAGACCGCGATTGCGGCCGGGACGCAGCTGACCCCGCCGGCAAGCATGAAGCTCATCGCGGCGCCGTTCGACATCCCCTGATGCAAGAGCGCGTCGACCAGCGGCACCGCCGCGTAGCCGTTGAGATAGGCCGGCGCGCCGACCAGCGCCCCAAGGACGATGGGCAAAAGACCCGCGCCGCCAAGCACGCCCGCAATCCACTCGGCCGGCACATAGCGGATCATCACCGCCTCGGCCGTATAGGCCAGCGCCAGCCATTTCAGCAGGAAGACCGCGTTTTCCAAGGTGACGGTCGCGAAGGTTCCGCGACGGTCCCTTTCGGTCCAGAACCGCCAGAGCGGGGCCTGCGAAAATGGCTTTTCGTCACCGCAGCAGGACGTGCCGCAGGCCGGGGCGGGTTTGGATTTCAGGGGATCGCGGAAGATCGTGCTGCGCGACAGGGCCAGCGTGGTGAACCCGCCGAAAAGGCCGATCCCGACCGCGGCAATCGTCTTGGCAATCGCGAAATCCACGCCCAGCGTCCCCGCCGTCACGGCGAACATCGCCGGGTCCATCAGCGGCGAGGCCAGCCAGAAGGCCATCACCGCCGAAAGCGGCGCGCCAAGGGCCAGCAGCGCCGCGATGAAGGGGATCACCTCGCATGAGCAGAAGGGCGCCAGCCCACCGACAAGCGCGGCCAGCACGATCATGCGTGTCGTCCGCCCCTCGAAGGCGCGCGCGACCAGCGCCTCGGCGCCCGTCGCCTTCAGATAGCCTATGGCGAAAACGGCAAAAAGAATGAAAGGCGCGGTATCAAGCAGGGCCCCGGCCGCAAAGCGGACGGTCGGCCAAAGCGCGGCCCTGTCGGCGATTGCGACGACAAGCAGGATCGCGGCGGTCGCGATGACCGCGCCGTCGATGGGGAATTTGCGGCCGTGATCGTGCCCGCCGGAATGCGAAGCCTCAGCCATGATCATGTCCCTCCCGTTCGCTATCGGCGCAGCATTCGCTCAGAAGAAACCCGGCCAGCGCCCGGATCTCTTCATAGGCAACCGCGGCGCATACGATGGATCGCCCCTGTTTTTCCTGTTTGACCAGACCGGCTTGCGACAGGATCTTCATGTGATGCGTCAGCGTCGATCCGGTCACGCCGCTGCGCTGGCCAAGTGTACCGATTGTCAGCCCGTCCGGCCCTGCGCGGACCAGAACCCGCAAAACCGTCAGCCGTTGTTCGGAGCCAAGCGCCGCGAAGGTCGAGGCGGCGACTTCGGTGGCCAGATTGTGTATCGTCGAATGTTTCATGTTTCTAGAATTATAGAAATGACCGGCGATGTTCAAGTGAAATTTCGACAGGTATCGAAATATTTCATTCGGGCTTTCGCCGGTCACGAAAGACCAGCAAACTGGGGCCATGGAATTTACGGACGCCATCGCCGGTTGCCGCCGCCGCGCCACCGCCGTGCCGGCACATCGCGCGACCACGCGCCCCGCGTTTTTCCCTTGCCGCGTCCGTCGTGGCGAAATACCGCGTGGTGGAAACGCACTCCGCGGTCCGGGGCCGGGGTCTTGCCCGCCGCCCGCGCGCATCTGCATGAGGTCACGAATGGACGCTGAGACCACCCCACTGGACGCCGCCCATGCCGCGATGATGCGCGATGAGGCCGACGATGCCGCGCGGATGCGGTATTATGCCGCGCTGGCGGATACCGAACTTTTCGTGATGCTCGCGCGTGAGGCCGAAGGCGCGACGATTGCGCCCCGGGTCTTCGACCTCGACGAAGGGCCCATTGCCCTTGCCTTCGACAGCGAGGCGCGGCTTGCGGAATGCGCCGATGTCGCGGTGCCTTACGCCGCCATGCCGGGGCGAGTGCTTGCCCGCGAACTCGCCGCGCAAGGGGTGGGGCTGGGCATCAACCTCGGGGCAAAGGCGCCGGCCATGCTGCTTGCGGTCACAGCGCTCGGCTGGCTGACCGGAACCCTTGCCGTCGCCCCGGACATCGGGCGGGGCGAGGTGCGGCGCTACGGCCCGCCCGCCGGCCTTTCTGAACTGGTCCTCGCCGCGCTCGGCCGCGCCTTCGCGCGCGCCGCCGGGGCGGCCGGCAGCGCCTATCTGGTCGGTGCGACCTATGATGACGGCCGGACCGGGCACCTCGTGGCGATCGTCGGCGCGCAGCCGGGAAGCGAAGCCGCGCTGGCCAAGACGATCGCCGAGGCGCTGACCTTTTCGGGCGAGGAATCGGGCGCGGTGGATGTCACGTTCCTTGCCCCGGATGATCCCGCACTCGGCGAGGTGAAGGCACTTGCACATGTCTTCGATCTGCGCCGTCCCGAACCCCAACCGGCCGAAACCGCGCCGCGCCAGGCGCCTGGAATGGACCCCGCGCGCCCGCCAAAGCTGCGCTGAGCGCAAGTCGGTTGCGGTTTCAGCCCTTTGTCGGGCGCGACTCGGGCAGGGCGATCCGCGCCACCTGTTCGGCAATCGGATCGACGGACAGCGGATGGGTTTCGCCTTCATGGTCCGAAGGCTCGCCAATGTCCTGCCAGCGCCCGTTCTTGTAGATTTCCAGCGCGCCGAACCCGGCCTTGTAGCCCATCTTGCGGCTGCCCGGCACCCAGTAGCCGAGATAGACGTAAGGCAGCCCGCTTTTGCGGGCGAGCTCGATATGATCGAGGATGATATAGGTGCCAAGGCTGTCACCGGCGAGCGACGGTTCATAGAACGAATAGACCAGGCTCAGCCCGTCATCGAGCACATCCGTCAGGCAGACGGCCGTCAACCGGCGGCGCTGTTCGTCCGCTTCCGGCGGGGCGGTATATTCGATAACGCGGCTTCGGACCGGCGTTTCCTCGATCATCGCCGCGAACTCGAAGATGTCCATGTCGGCCATGCCGCCATCGGCGTGGCGGCTGTCCAGATAGCGGCGAAAAAGCGCATACTGATCTTCGGTGGCCCAGGGGCTGGTCGCGTCGCGCTTCAACCGGGCATTGCGCCGCAACGTGCGCCGCTGGCTTTTGTTCGGGGCGAAATCCGCCACCCGGATCCGGGCCGAAAGGCAGGCCGCGCATTCCGCGCAGGAGGGGCGGTAAAGCACGTTTTGCGACCGGCGGAATCCCTGCTTGGAAAGCGCGTCGTTCAACCGTTCCGCGCTGTCGCCCTGAAGCGCCGTGAACAGCTTCCGCTCCGAGCGCCCGTCGAGATAGGGGCAGGGTTGCGGGGCCGTCACGTAGAACTGTGGCGCTATGGGAAGTGTGTGACGCATGAACCTTGGTCGCGGTCTCGGAACTGGCTTTCGGATACGACGCGAACGTTAACAATCCCGATGCGATCCGCCAAGCACAGAGTTGCGCATCCCCGAAAACCGAACGGCCCGGCGTCGCCGGGCCGTCGAAGGGCGGGTTCGTCCCAGGATTGTGTCAGTATTGGCCACGATCCGGGCCGGACGTGTCGTCGTCGCTCATGGGGTCAAGGTCGCCCTCATTGCGGGCCGCGCGGGCACGTTCGTCAAGATACTGGTCGAATTCGGCCTTGTCCTTGCTTGCGCGCAGGCGCTTCAGGAAGGCTTCGAATTCGCCCTGTTCGCGTTCAAGACGGTCCAGCGTGTCGGCCTTGTAGGCGTCGAAGGCCATGTTGCCGGACGAATGGAACCCATGCCTGCGCGCATGGAAGCGCGCCATACGGGCCGAGTGCGGGTCACGGCTCATGCCGCAGCTTTTCGAAAACATGCGTTTGCTCCAGATCATGTAGGCAAGCAGGGCAAGCCCGACCGGCCAGAAAAAGATGAATCCCAGGACCATGGCTGCGATCCAGGCGCCCTTGCCGCGTTCGTCTAGCCAGAGTTCGGCCCGCGAAGGCCAGGCGGCGATGGTGGACATGTGTTCCTCCGTTGAAACTATGTGAATGTCTTTCACATGGGAAAGATCGGGGGCCGCGCGGTCCGCGTCAAGAGGCGATGTAAAATAAATTTACATTGCGTCAGGCGGTGAACCGCGCAAGCTCCGCGCCCGTCGCCGCAAGCAGGGCGCGCGGCTCCACCGAAAAGATATGGCGCGGCGTGCCGGCCGCGGCCCAGACCTCGCCGAAATCAAGAAGCCGCGGGTCGAACCAGGTGCGAATCGGCGCGATATGCCCAAGGGGCGCAACCCCGCCGATGGCAAAACCTGTTTCGGCCCGGATCAGATCGGCATCCGCCTTGCCAAGCGCTTCGCCCGCGGCCTGACTGGCAAGGGCCGCGTCCACCCGGTTGCCTCCGGCGGTCAGGAAAAGCGCGATATGGCCGGAGGCGCGGCCGCGAAAGACGATGGACTTGACGATCTGGTCCAGCGCGCAGCCGGCCTCGCGCGCCGCCTGTTCGGCCGTGCGCGTCTCGCCCTGCACCTCGACAATCCGTGCGCCAAGACCCGCGGCCTCCAACGCGGCGCGCACCCGCCCAAGGCTCTTGCTCATGCGTTCTCCATGTCGAAATACCCCCGCCGGAGGCAGAAAGTCACGGCGCGCCCGAAGTTTCAATGGCCCCGGCGGCAGTATTTGCACGACAAGCCCATGCGGGCGTTGACCCGGCACCGGCGGCGGCTAGTGTCGGGGCATGAGTTTCACCGCGCGCCTGACAAGAACACCCATCGCCTATGAACCTGCCCGCGCGGCGGATGTGGCCGGGCGCTTTTCCGCGCTCGACCCGGCGTTGCGGGGCCTTTTGGAAGGGGCGGCGGGATGCAGCCCCTATCTTGGCCACCTGATGCTGCGCGAGGCCGACTGGATCGAGGCGGCGCTTTCGGGGTCGCCGGAAGCCGCGCTGGACAGCGCGCTGGACGGTCTCGGCACTCTGGCCACCGACATGCTCGCGCCTGCCCTTCGGCAGGCGAAGGCACGGGTGGCGCTTCTGGCCGGGCTGGCCGATCTCGGCGGGGTCTGGAGCCTTTCGGAGGTCACCGGCGCGCTGACGCGGCTGGCCGACTGCGCGGTTCATTCTTCCCTTCGCGCCCTTGTCGGGGATGAGATCCGTCGGGGAAAGCTGCCGGGCGCCGGGCCGGAAGACGCGGCCGCGGCGGGCGGGCTTTTCGCGCTGGCCATGGGCAAGATGGGGGCGGGAGAGCTGAACTATTCCTCCGACATCGACCTTATCTGCCTTTTCGACGACAGCCGCTATGACCCGGGCGACGTTCAGGATGCGCGCGCGGTATTGATCCGGGTCGTCCGCAAGATGACCTCGCTGCTCTCGGACCTGACGGCGGACGGCTATGTCTTCCGCACCGATCTGCGCCTGCGCCCCGATGCCGCCGTCACCCCGGTATGCATCTCGGCTTCGGCGGCCGAACAGTATTACGAAGCGCAGGGCCGCACATGGGAACGCGCGGCCTTCATCAAGGCGCGGCCCTGCGGCGGGGACCTCGCGGCGGGCGAGCGGTTCCTTTCGGCGCTGTCACCCTTTGTCTGGCGGCGCCATCTTGATTTCGCGTCCATCCAGGATGCCTATGACATGCGGCTCAGGATCCGCGATCACAAGGGGCTGCACGGAAAGATCGTGCTTGAAGGCCACAACATGAAACTCGGGCAGGGCGGCATTCGCGAGATCGAGTTCTTTACCCAGACGCGGCAACTGATCGCGGGCGGGCGCGACCCCGACTTGCGCGACCGGACCACCCTCGGCGCTCTGGCGGCGCTGGCCGCGAAGAACTGGGTGAAACCGGCGGAAGCCGAAGAGCTTTCGGCGCTTTACGCCGCCCATCGCGAGGTCGAGCACCGCATCCAGATGGTGCAGGACGCCCAGACCCACGATCTGCCGGTCGCGCCCGACGGGTTCGACCGGCTCGCGCGGATGAGCGGTCAGGCCGATACGGCCGCGTACCGCAAGGAAATTCTCGACCGGCTGACCCGTACGGCCGCGCTGACGGAAGACTTCTTTGCCCCGGGCGAGGTAGAGGCCACCCCCGAAATCAGCCCCGAGATGCGCGAAATCGTCGATGGCTGGCGGTCCTACCCGGCCCTGCGTTCGCAGCGCGCGGTGGCGATCTTCAAGCGGGTTCAGCCGGAAGTCCTGTCGCGCCTTGGCCGCGCGGCGAACCCGCTGGAGGCGCTGCGGCAGTTCGACGGGTTTCTGGCCGGATTGCCGGCCGGGGTCCAGCTTTTCTCGCTGTTCGAAGCCAATCCGCAACTGGTCGAGCTGATCGTGGACATCTGTGCCACCTCACCGGCGCTGGCCGCCTATCTGTCGCGCAATTCCGCGGTGCTCGACGCGGTTCTCGGGGGCGATTTCTTCGCGCCCTGGCCCGGTGCGGCGGCGCTGACGGCGGCGCTTGCGGCGCGCCTGTCCGAGGCAGGGGACTACGAGGCGCGCCTTGCCACCGCCCGGCGCTGGTCGCGCGAATGGCATTTCCGGATCGGGGTCCATCATCTGCGCGGATTGATCGATGCCGCGCAGGCGGGGCGCGAATATGCCGATCTGGCCGGTGCGGTTCTTGGCGCGGTCTGGCCGGTCTGCGTCGAAGAATTCGCCGTCAAGTACGGGCCGCCGCCGGGATCCGGGGCGATTGTCCTTGGCATGGGGTCGCTTGGCGCCGAAAGGCTCAATGCCCGGTCCGATCTCGACCTGATCGTGATCTATGACGCGGATGGCGTCGAGACGTCCGAAGGGCCAAGGCCGCTTGCCGCGCGCATGTACTATGCCCGCCTGACCCAGGCTTTCGTGACCGCACTCGCGGCGCCGATGGCCGACGGGCGGCTTTACGAGGTCGACATGCGCCTGAGACCGTCGGGGCGGCAAGGCCCGGTGGCGACCTCGATCCAGTCTTTCGAAAGCTACCAGATGGATGAAGCCTGGACATGGGAGCATCTGGCGCTGACCCGGGCGCGCCCCGTCGCCGGGGACCCGGCGCTCGCGGCGCGGGTCGAGGCGGTGCGTGAAGCCATTCTGGCCGCGAAATCCGCCGGTGCGGGCGTGCTGGCCGATGTGGCCGAGATGCGGGCGCGCATTTTTTCGGCCAAGGCCGCCGAAGGCGCCCTGGAGGCGAAGATCGGCCCGGGGCGCCTGCAGGACATCGAGCTTCTGGCCCAGACCGCCGCTTTGCGCGCCAATAACCCCGCGCGCCGCGTCGAGGCGCAACTGCGCGCGGGGCTGCGGGCCGGAGCGCTGAGCAGGGATGACGAAGCCGCGCTTCAGCAGGCCTACCGCTTTTTCTGGCGGCTTCAGGCGGCCGGCCGGCTTCTGAGCGACAGCCCCCTTGTCCCCGAGACGATCGGGGAAGGGGCGCGGGCTTTTCTGCTGCGCGAAACAGGGGCGTCGGATCTTTCGCAGATGGTGTCGCAGCTGGAACACCTGTCACGCCGCGCCGGTGAGATTGTCAGCGCCAGCCTGGCGGACGGAACAGCCGGCATGGCGGACAAGGAACGATGACGGGGCAGGGCCGGTGGCGAGGAAAGTCATGGAGTTGAATCTGGCCGATCCCAAGGGATTGATCCGCGAAAGCTATGCGATCGAGGGGATCACCAGTCCCGAGTGCCGGTCGATCTTTCTCGACTGGGCGCTGAGCCTCAAACCCGGGGTCGATACCCGGGAAGCGCTGCGGGTCCTGATCGCCCATTACGCCATGGCGTCCGAAGGCCATCCCATGAACCCGATCCTCGACGCGGCCCTGGCAAGCCCCCCGGCGCCGGCGCCGGTGCGGCGCGGCGGACGCGCGGCGCGGGTATCCGCGCCTCGCGAGGGCTGAGGAAAGGCGTCGGCCGTTGCGCTGAATTGCGGGGTCGGGCGGTCGCGCCGCGTATTGTTGCCAAGACAGGGACGAAAACGGCCCGCCACAGGGGGGTGACGGCGGTTTGCCGTGATTTTGCCGCCGAATTTGTCAACCATCACCCTAACCGCGCCGGTTTTCGCGGGATGATGGTTGCAAGCAGGGAGGTGCCCAATGCCCGGATCGAACGCATCGGCGATGCCGCTACGGCTGTTTCTGAGCCAGTTCCTGGCGATGGGCCTTCCCGGATTGATGCTCTGGAACGCTGTCCTTCCCGCGGGCAGCGGCGCGGCGGCACCGGCTTTGCTGATCGGGTGCTATCTGGTCTTCATCCGCGCCACCCATGTGGCGGTGGGCCGGTCGGTCGCCCCGGTTCCGGGGCGCTGCGATGATGAGGCGATACGGATGATCCTTGATTTGCGCCGCGCCCAGACCCTTCACGCCTTGCGCCTCGGGGCGTCGGCCACGGCGCTTCTGTCGTCCGGGCTGGCGATCCTGGCCTTCGCCCAGCCCGAGCTTGGCGTCACCGTCAGCCCCGGCGCGGTCGCGATCTTCGGCGCGCTTCTGGTGGCCACGGCCTGGGGTCAGATCGGCATGATCACCCATTCGCGCGACGCGATCCGGCGCGCGCTGGTCGGCGCCCGCCCGGTCTGACAGGTCACGCGGCGCGCTGAAGCGCCGAAGCGGCGCGGGCAAGCTCGGTGATCTTGCCCCAATCGCCCGCGGCGACGGCGGCCTTGGGCGCCACCCAGCTGCCCCCGACACAGAGCACATTCGAAAGTTTCAGGTAATCGCCGACAATGGCCGGGCCGATGCCGCCCGTCGGGCAGAACCCGACCTGCGGGATCGGCGCCCCGATCGAACCAAGGGCCGGCGCGCCCCCCGACGCCTCGGCGGGAAAGAACTTCTGGACGGTATAGCCCTTTTCAAGAAGCGACATCACCTCGGTCGCGGTTGCGGCCCCGGGCAGAAGCGGCAGGCCTTCATCCGCGCAGGCCCTGAGCAGCCGGTCGGTCGCGCCGGGCGAAACGCCGAACTTCGCGCCCGCCGCCTTGGCGGCGCGCACGTCCTCGGGCGTCAGCAACGTGCCCGCGCCTACGACGCCGCCGGGGACATCGGCCATCGCGCGGATCGCGTCGAGCGCGGCCGGCGTGCGCAGCGTGACCTCAAGCGCGGGAAGGCCGCCCGCGACCAGCGCGCGCGCAAGATCGGCCGCCGATCCGGCATCCTCGATCACCAGAACGGGAATGACAGGCGCGAGCGCGCAAATCCCGGCGGCGTGGCGGCTTTGTTCGGCGGGGGTCATGCTGATGTCCTTGTCCTTGTCGTTGCGCGGGTCGAAATGCCGCAGATGAGTGTTTTTCCGGAAAGATGATCAGATCAGCGGAGAAGCGCCATCCGTGGCCGGGCAGACATTCCGGCGGAAGGTCTCGAAAAGTTCGCGGCCGGTCCCGAAGGCGTTGGCGGACAGGTCGGCCCGGACGGGGTCGCGGCCGGAAAGGTCGATGTCCAGAACGTCGATCGTCCCCTTGCCGGCATCAAGCCGGATCATGTCGCCGTCGCGAAGCCGCGCAAGGGGCCCGCCCGACGCCGCTTCCGGGCTGATATGGATGGCCGCCGGAACCCGGCCCGAGGCGCCGGACATGCGGCCATCGGTGACAAGCGCGACCTGCAGGCCGCGATCCTGAAGGACCGAAAGGACCGGGGTCAGCGCGTGAAGTTCGGGCATGCCATTGGCCTGCGGGCCCTGAAAGCGCACGACAACCACGGTATCGGCGGTGAACTCGCCCCGGGCGAAGGCGGCCTTCACCCCGGCCTGATCGTGAAAGATGCGCGCCGGGGCGGTGATGACATGCCGCTCGGGCGCGACGGCTGAAATCTTGATCACCCCGTGGCCAAGATTGCCGGACAGGGCCTTCAGCCCGCCCTCGGGCGCGAAAGGGTCGGCCGCGGGGCGCAGGATCTTGTCATTATGGCTGTGGCGGGCGCCGGCCCGGAAGGTCAGCGCGCCGTCCGAAAGGACCGGCTCATTGACGTAATGGGCAAGCCCGTCGCCGGCGACCGTGCGGACATCCTCGTGCAGAAGGCCGGCATCCAGAAGCTCTCCGATCATGAAGCCGATCCCGCCCGCCGCATGGAAATGGTTCACATCCGCCAGACCGTTGGGATAGACCTTGGCCATCAGCGGCACGATGTTGGAAATCGCGTCGAAGTCCTCGCAGGTCAGGATGATGCCGGCCGCGCGCGCCATCACCGGCAGGTGCAGGACAAGGTTGGTCGAGCCGCCGGTGGCCATCAGCCCGACGATGCCGTTGACAAAGGCGCGCTCGTCCAGGATCTGGCCCGCCGGCCGGTAATCGTTGCCAAGCGCGGTGATCGCGGCGGCGCGTTCGACGGCGCGTTCGGTCAGCGCGGCGCGCAGGTCGGTCCCGGGATTGACAAAGCTCGATCCGGGCAGCTGCAGCCCCATGAACTCCATCAGCATCTGGTTGGTGTTGGCCGTCCCGTAGAAGGTGCAGGTGCCGGGGCCGTGATAGGCCTGCATCTCGGCCTCCATCAGCGCGTCGCGCCCGACCTCTCCGGCGGCGAAGCGGTTGCGCACCTTGGATTTTTCGTCATTGGGCAGGCCGGACGTCATCGGGCCGGAAGGCACGAAGACCGCCGGGACATGGCCGAAGGTGGCCGCCGCCATGACAAGGCCGGGAACGATCTTGTCGCAGATGCCAAGGTAGAGCGCCGCGTCAAAACAGTCATGGCTCAGCGCCACGCCCGCCGAAAGGGCGATGACATCGCGCGAAAAAAGGCTCAGCTCCATGCCGTTGCGGCCCTGGGTCACGCCGTCGCACATCGCCGGCACCCCGCCCGCGACCTGCGCCGTGGCACCCGCCCGGCGCGCGGCCTCGCGGATTTGCCTTGGATAATCCTCATAGGGCTGATGGGCCGAAAGCATGTCGTTATAGGCGGTGACGACCCCGATATTGGGGGCGCGGCCTTCGGCAAGCGACGGCTTGTCCGCGCCCATGGCCGCATAGGCATGGGCCTGATTTCCGCAACTCAGATGCGCCCGGGCCGGGCCCTGTTCCGCCGCGCGTGCGATCCGGTCAAGATAGGCCCGCCGGCCGGGACGGGACTTTTCGATGATCCGTTCGGTGATCTCGGCAAGGCGCGGGTTCAACGGCATTTGGGTGCTCCTGAATTCGGAAACCATGGTCAGGCTAACTGGTCGCGCAGGGCAATACCACTTTCTGTTAGCGCTAACAACCCGATATTCCGCCAAAGCGCCCCGGGCGGGATGGCCGGGCCGGGCCAAAGCGGACTTTTCCCCATGCGATATAGGGGCTAGAGGAACGCAACCGACGCTGAAGGAAACGCAAGATGCCTGAAACCCTGCCCGTCGTCCGCCTGCGCCCGAAGGCAGATGCCCGCGCGATCCGCCACGGTTTTCCCTGGGTCTATGCCGACGAACTGGTCACCGACCGGCGCACACAGGCGCTGACCCCCGGCGCCATCGCGATCCTCGAGGATGCCGAACGCCGGGCGATGGGGATCGTCACGGTCAACACCCGATCCAAGATCATCGCGCGGATGCTGGACCGCGACCCCGGCGCGACGATCGACCGGGCATGGATCGCCGCGCGCATCGCGCGCGCCTTCGCGCTGCGGGCGCGGCTTTACGATGCGCCCTTCTACCGGCTGGTCCATGCCGAGGCCGACGGACTGCCCGGCGTGATCATCGACCGTTTCGGCGATGCTGCCGTGATCCAGCCCAATGCCGCCTGGGCCGAGACGATGATCGCCGATCTGGCCGCCGCGCTGGCCGAAGTCACCGGGGTGACGACGATCGTCAAGAACGCAACCGGTCGCGCCCGGGCCCTGGAAGGGCTCGCCGAAGAAAGCGCGGTCCTGACGGGGGCTGCCGGGGCGCCCGTCCCGGTGCAGATGAATGGCGCCACCTACATGGCCGATCTGATCGGCGGCCAGAAAACCGGTCTTTTCTTCGACCAGCGCGACAATCACGCCTTCGCCGCCCGTCTGGCGGGGGGCGGGTCCATGCTCGACGTGTTTTCCCATGTGGGCGGGTTCGCCCTTGCGTCGCTGGCGGCGGGCGCGACCTCGGCGCTGGCGGTTGACGGGTCGTCCCCGGCGCTCGAACTGGCCGGGGCGGGGGCCGCGCGGTCCGGTCTCGCCTCCCGGTTCTCCACCCGGCGGGGCGATGCCTTCGCGGTGATGGAGGAGCTTGGCGCAAAGGGGGAAACCTTTGGCCTTGTCGTCTGCGATCCCCCGGCTTTCGCCCCGGCGAAACCCGCGCTCGATGCGGGGCTTCGCGCCTATGAACGGGTGGCCCGGCTGGCGGCGCCGCTGGTCGCCCCGGGCGGCTATCTTGTCCTTTGCTCCTGTTCGCATGCCGCCGATCTCGCCCAGTTCCGCAATGCCTCGGCGCGCGGGATCGGGCGTGGCGGACGGCGCGCGCAGCTTGTCCATACCGGCTTTGCCGGTGCCGACCATCCGCAACTGCCGCAGCTTGCCGAAAGCGGCTATCTCAAGGCGCTTTTCTTCCGGCTCGACGGATGAGACGCGCGGTTCTCGACGCCTGCGTCCTGTTTCCCACGGTCCTGCGCGAAGTCCTGACCGGCGTGGCGGCGGCGGGGCTTTACACGCCCCTCTGGTCCGAGCGCATTCTCGAAGAATGGGCGCGCGCGACGGCCAAGCTTGGCCCCGGCGCCGAAATCGTCGCGCGCGGCGAGATCGTGGCACTCGCCGCGGCCTTCCCCAAGGCCTCTGTCGCGCCGCAACCGGCGCTCGAATCGCGGCTCTGGCTGCCCGACCCCGCCGATATCCACGTTCTGGCCAGCGCCATCGCCGGGCATGCCGACCTGATCGTGACGTTCAATGCCGCCGACTTTCCCCGCGGGACCCTGGCCGAGGAAGGGCTGGAACGGATGGACCCCGATCAGTTCCTGCTGGCGCTCTGGCGCGGGCATCCGGGGCAGGTGGCGGGGGTGGTCGAAGCCGTGCGCGACAAGGCCGAGACCCTTTCGGGCCAAGCCCAGCCCCTCAGGGCGCTGATGAAGCGCGCGCGCCTGCCGCGCCTTGGCAAGGCGCTGGCGGCGCCGGGGCAGGGCGCCTGATCCCTTCGGCGGCGGTTTCGGGGCCGGGCGCGGCCTGCCGGGGCCTGTCTTGCAAAGCTCGGGCGCCGACTATAGGTTCCGCGCGACAAACGGGCGGCCTGCGCCCCCATCCATTCGTAAGGACGCAACCATGCTCATCACTCCCGCCTATGCCCAGGCAGCCGCCGCTGCCGGACCGAACCCGCTCCTGACCCAGCTTCCCTTCATCGCCCTGATCTTCGGCATCATGTATTTCCTCATGATCCGGCCGCAGCAGAAGAAGGCCAAGGAACACCGCGCCATGGTCGAGGCCCTTCGCCGCGGCGATCAGGTCGTGACCCAGGGCGGCATCATCGGCAAGGTCTCCAAGGTCAAGGAAGACGGCGAGATCGAGGTGGAGATCGCCGAAGGCGTCAAGGTCCGCATCCTTCGCCAGACCGTCGTGCAGGTGATCAACAAGACCGAACCCGCCGCACCGGCAAAGTAAGCGGTTTTTCAGACATCGAGATCAGGGCACCCCATGCTGCAAATTCCACTCTGGAAGCGGATCATCATCTGGGGGCTCTGCGCCCTTGGTCTTCTGACGGCGATGCCGAACCTCTTCTATTCGCGTGTCGAGCGTCACAACGATGCCGTCACCGCCGCCGAAAAGGCCGGGTTTGAAACCGATGCCCAGGCGGCCGACCGCGCGCTCTGGCCCTCGTTCCTGCCATCCGGGCTTGTCAATCTCGGGCTCGATCTGCGCGGCGGGGCGCATCTTCTGGCCGAAGTGCATCTGGCCGATGTCTACAAGGCGCGGATCGACGGGCTCTGGCCCGAAATGCGCCGTGCGCTGGCCGATGCGCGGGGCGAGATCGGCGGCATCCGCCGGGTTCCGTCCAATCCGGACGAACTTCACATCCGGATCGAAAAGCCCGAGGCGATGGCCCGCGCGGTCGAGGTTGCCAACAGCCTTGCCAGCAATGTCGTCACCCTGACCGGTGTCGGCCAGAAGGATATCGAGGTGACGGCGTCGGGCGATGAGCTTGTCGTGCGCCTTTCCGAGGCCGAACGCCTGGCCACCGACGACCGCACCATGCAGCAATCGCTCGAAATCATCCGCCGCCGCGTCGATGAGGTCGGCACGCGCGAACCGACGATCCAGCGTCAGGGTCAGGACCGTATCCTGATCCAGGTGCCCGGAATCGGCTCGGCGACCGAACTCAAGGCGCTGATCGGCACGACCGCGCAACTGACCTTCCATCCGGTGGTCGGGCGCGGCACCGATGGCAATGCCGTGGCCAAGCCCGGCACCGTGATCTACCCCTCGCTCGACGAACCGGGCGTCTTCTACACGCTCGAGGATGTTCCCGTCGTCACCGGCGAGGATCTCGTCGATGCCCGCCCCGATTTCGACCAGAACGGCCGCCCCGCCGTGGCCTTCCGCTTCAACCCCTCGGGGGCGCGCAAGTTTGGCGATTACACGGCCAACAACGTGGGCCAGCTTTTCGCCATCGTGCTGGATCACGAAGTGATCTCGGCCCCCCGCATCCAGACCCATATCGCCGGCGGCTCGGGCATCATCACGGGCAGTTTCGATGTGGAGGAATCGACCAACCTTGCCGTTCTTCTGCGCGCGGGCGCCCTGCCTGCCGGCATGACCTTCCTTGAGGAACGCACCATCGGGCCCGAGCTTGGGCAGGACAGCATCGATGCCGGCCGCCTTGCCGCCGCCGTCGGCATGATCCTTGTCGTCGCCCTCATGATCGCGAGCTACGGGCTTTTCGGCGTCTTCGCCAGCTTCGCGCTGATCCTCAACATGGCGATGATCTTCGGCATCCTGTCGTCGATCGGGGCCACGCTGACACTGCCGGGCATCGCCGGGATCGTCCTGACGATCGGCATGGCCGTCGACGCCAACGTGCTGGTCTTCGAACGCATCCGGGAAGAGCTGAAGCGCACCAAGGGCCCGGCCCGCGCGATCGAGCTTGGCTATGAAAAGGCGATGTCGGCGATCGTCGACGCGAATATCACCACCTTCATCACCGCCGCGATCCTCTTCTTCCTCGGGTCCGGTCCGGTCAAGGGCTTTGCGGTCACGCTGACCGTCGGGCTTGTCACATCCGTCTTCACCGCGATCTTCGTGACCCGGGTGATGGTCGTCACATGGTTCGACGCCAGACGGCCGAAGACCATCACGGTATAAGGGGCACATCATGGCATTCCGTCTCAAGCTCGTCCCGGAAACCACGAATATCGACTTCTTCCGCTGGGCCTCGGTCACCTTTGGCGGCTCGGTCACGCTCGTGCTTCTGGCGATCCTCGCAAGCCTTGTCATGGGGCTGAATTTCGGGATCGACTTCAAGGGCGGCACGACGATCCGCACCGAATCGAGCCAACCCGTCGATGTCGCGGCCTATCGTGCGGCCATCGCCCCCCTCGGGCTTGGCGATGTGTCGATCACAGAGGTCTTCGATCCGAATTTCCGCGCCGACCAGAATGTCGCCATGGTGCGCATCCAGGCGCAGGAAGGCGACGAGGCGATCACGCCCGAGATCATCCAGACCGTCGAGGATGCGCTGAAGACCGTCGATCCCTCGGTCAGCTTTCCATCGGTCGAATCCGTCGGCCCCAAGGTTTCGGGGGAATTGATCAAGACGGCGATCCTTTCGGTTCTGGCCGGGACGGCGGGGATCTGCTTTTACATCTGGCTGCGCTTCGAATGGCAGTTTGCCGTGGGCGCGGTCGTGGCGCTTATCCATGACATCGCGCTGACCATCGGCATCTTCTCGGTCTTCCAGCTCAAGTTCGACCTGACGATCATCGCCGCGCTTCTGACGATCCTCGGCTATTCGATCAACGACACGGTCGTGGTCTTCGACCGGCTGCGTGAAAACCTGATCAAGTACAAGACGACGCCGCTTCGCGACCTGATGAACCTTTCGGTCAACGAAACCCTCAGCCGCACGGTGATGACCTCGGGCACCACGCTTGTCGCGCTGATAGCGCTGCTGATCTTTGGCGGCGACGTGATCCGGGGCTTTGTCTTCGCGATGACATGGGGGGTGATCGTCGGCACCTATTCCTCGGTCTACGTCGCCAAGAACGTGGTCCTCTTCCTCGGCGTCAAGCGCGATTGGGGCAAGGCGGAAGACGGCCCGGCGGGCACGCAATTCGCCTCGGGCAAATGATCGCGCTGACCGAGATCGCCTTTGACGGGCTGACCCCCATCGACGGCTATGGGCCGGGGTTCTTCCGCGTGGCCGGTCAGGTGATTCACGGGCCGGTGCTGGTCACCGCCCGATCCGCGCGCCAATGGGGCGGGGCAGGGGACGGGGCGCCGCTTCTGGCGCTGGCAGGTCAGATCGACGTGCTGCTTCTGGGCACCGGGCGCACCATCGCGCACCCGCCCGCCGATCTTCGCGAAAGCCTGAATGCCGCCGGCATCGGGGTCGAGACGATGGACAGCGCCACCGCCGCGCGCAGCTACAATGTCCTGCTTTCCGAAGGCCGCCGGATCGCGGCCGCCCTTCTGCCGGTCGATTAGGCCCTTTGCCTCGCGCCCGGGATCGGCTAGGCCCTGTCACATGATCCTTTCGGTCACAGATCTTGCCGTCCTGCGTGGCGGCGTCGCCCTTCTTGGCGGGCTGAGCTTCACGCTCGGCCCGGGCGAGGCGCTGATCCTGCGCGGCCCGAACGGGGTTGGCAAGACAACGCTTCTGCGCACGCTTGCCGGCCTTCAGCCCGCCCTTGCCGGGCGGATCGACGGCCCCGCCGAAGGGGCGGCCTATTCCAGCCATGCCGATGGCGTGAAGCCGACGCTGAACGTGGCCGAAAACCTTCGCTTCTGGGCCGAAATCCACGGGCAGCGCGACATCGCCCCCGCGCTTGAGGCCTTCGATCTCGTCAACCTCGCGGGGCGCGAGGCGCAAAGCCTCTCGGCCGGTCAGAAACGCCGCCTCGGCCTTGCCCGGCTTCTTGTGACGGGGCGCAGGCTCTGGCTGCTCGACGAACCCACCGTCTCGCTCGACAGCGCCTCCGTCGCCCTCTTCGCCGCCGCGATCGAGGCGCATCTCGCACAGGGTGGCGCGGCCGTCATCGCCACCCATATCGGTCTGGGCCTCGCCCATGCGCGCGACCTCGACCTTGCCGTCTATCGCCCCGATCCCGGGGCGGCAGGCACCGTTTCGGGCGCGGGCGACCCGTTCCTTGAGGGCATCGCATGACCTGCCGCGTCTTTCCCGCCGGACCAGTCCGGGGACCCGGGCAGCGCCCCGGCACGCCCGGCAGGGCGGAGGCCGGCTGATGCGCGCGCTTCTCCTGCGCGACCTGCGCCTTGCCATCCGCGCCGGTGGCGGCTTCGGTCTTTCGCTTGCCTTCTTTCTCATCGTCACCACGCTCGTGCCCTTCGGGGTCGGGCCCGAGGGCGGCACGCTCGCCCGGATCGCCCCCGGCATTCTCTGGCTTGGCGCGCTTCTGTCCTGCCTTCTGTCGCTCGACCGCATCTTCGCGCTCGACCGCGAGGACGGATCGCTCGACCTGCTGGCCACCTCTCCGGCGCCGATGGAAGGCGTCGTCGCGATCAAGGCGGCGGCCCATTGGCTGACCACCGGCCTGCCCTTGACCTTCGTGGCGCCCGCGCTCGGGCTTTTGCTCAATCTCGCACCTTCCGGCTATGGCTGGCTCATGCTCTCGCTGGCCATCGGAACGCCCGCCCTGTCGCTGATCGGCGCCTTCGGCGCGGCCCTGACCGTCGGTCTCAAGCGCGGCGGGCTTCTCTTGTCGCTTCTGGTCCTTCCCCTCTATGTCCCCACGCTGATCTACGGGGCCGAACTGGCGCGCCGCGGCGCCGAGGGCCTGCCCGTTCTGACCCCGCTGCTGATGCTCGCCGGCATAACCCTTGGCACGGCCGCGCTGCTGCCCTTCGCGGCGGCGGCGGCGATCCGCGTCAATTTGCGCTAGCGCACCGGCTGCAAAGGGTGTTGAGCGGGGCTGGCTGAAGGGATAGCAAGGACACCATGTCGATCTGGGAATATGCCAATCCGAAACGCTTCATGCAGGTCAGCGCGGCTGTCCTGCCCTGGCTGTCCGCGCTTGCGCTCGTCACCCTGGTGACCGGGCTTGTCTGGGGCTTCTTCTTCACGCCGGATGACTTTCGCATGGGGGCGACGGTCAAGATCATCTACATCCATGTTCCGGCCGCGACGATGGCGACGGGGGCATGGTTCATGATGCTCGTCGCCTCGCTCGTCTGGCTCATCCGGCGCCACCACGTGTCCGCCCTTGCCGCCAAGGCGGGCGCCCCGGTGGGCATGACCATGACGCTGATCGGCCTTTTCACCGGGGCGGTCTGGGGCCAGCCGATGTGGGGCACATGGTGGGCATGGGAACCGCGCCTGACCTCGTTCCTGATCCTCTTTCTCTTCTACCTTGGCTACATGGCCCTTTGGGAAGCGGTCGAGGACCCCGACACCGCGGCCGATCTGACCTCGGTCCTCTGTATCGTCGGCTCGGTCTTTGCCGTCCTCAGCCGCTATGCGGTTCTGTTCTGGAACCGGGGCCTGCATCAGGGCGCCTCGCTTTCCATGGATGCCGAGGAACATGTCTCCGACATCTATGCATGGCCGCTCTGGGTCTCGATCATCGGCTTCGCGCTCTTGTTCGTCTGCCTTGTCCTCTTGCGCACGCGGACCGAGATCAGGGCGCGGCGCCTGCGCGCGCTTCAGGCGCGCGAAAGGGCGGCCTGATGGTGGATCTCGGCAAATACACGGCGACGGTGATCGGCGCCTATGGGGTGACGATCGCATTGCTCGTCATCCTGATCTGGGTCTCGGTCGCGCGGGGGCGGCGCATGGCGGCACGCCTTCAGGCGCAGGAAAGGCGGTCGCAGCGGAATGGCTAGGATTTCCCCCCTGATCATCGCCCCGCCGGCCCTCTTTGCCGGGCTCGCCGCCCTTTTCATCTGGGGCATGGGGCGCGACGATCCCGATGCCCTGCCATCGACCTTCGAAGGCCGCGCGGCCCCCGCCGTCGCGGTGATCCCGCTGGCCGACCTGCCGATCTTTGATGACGGCGATCTGACGGACGGCGGGGTCAAGATCGTGAACTTCTGGGCCAGCTGGTGCGCGCCCTGCCGGGCGGAGCATCCCAATCTGGAAAAGCTGGCCGGTGAAGGCGTCACGATCTACGGCGTGAATTACAAGGACAAGCCCGCAGCCGCCCTGCGCTTTCTGGAGGATCTCGGCAATCCCTTCGCCGCGGCCGGCGCCGATGAAAGCGGCCGGATGGGCATCGACTGGGGGATTTACGGCGTGCCGGAAACCTTCGTGATCGATGGCAAGGGCAAGGTCATCCTGCGCTTTGCAGGGCCCATCACCGAACGCAGCCTTCAGGCCGATATCCGTCCGGCGCTGGAAAAGGCCGCCGCGGAGTAGCTGCTCTCCGCGGCGGCGGCCCTCACCGTCCGGAGGTGCTGGCAATCAGAAGAAGGAACAGCGCAGTTTCCGAAATCAGTGCCAGGGCGGGCACGGGAAGGGCATTGGCTCGGTCCCTGAGACCGAAAAGGGAAATACTGCGCATTTATCGTCTCGTACTATCTTTAAAACAATTCAGCCAACAGGGCCGCGTAACTGGTAAAACTTGCTATGTGTGCCGGAATACAGGGAAATTTCGGCGCTGGCCAGTTTTCGCCGGAAATCATCGCGGTTTAATTCCAGTGCGGATACAAATCAGCCCGCGGGCAGAAATTGACCCTGGCCCGCCCGCTCGGGCGCGGTTTTCGCCCCGCTTTCGCTTGAATTCTCACGCGCCGGGGCCAGCCACCTGCCGGATGGTTCCCTTCACTGGCGAATCAGCCGGCTCGACAACAGATCGCCGGTTTCCGACAGGATCGGATAGGCGATCATCGTGAAGGCGGAATTGACCTGTTTCAGCGCCCGCAGCGTTTCCTGATGAATGTTCGAGGTTTCGATACTTTCGCTCAAACCCTGCTGCAACCGGTCCAGATGGGACCGCTGCAGGCGCTGCTCGATATCGCGGACATGGTCCTTTTCCTCGACAAGCGACCGCGCGGCATCGGGGTTATGGGTCATCAGCACGTTCAGCCCGGCCTGTGCATTGGCCAGAACCCGGTCGTGAAAGTCGCGGATCTCGGCCATGCCGGTCGATGAAAAGGCCGTCCCGCCCTCATCGAGGCGCCGGGCAAGGCTCAGCATCGTGTCGGCGATGGCATTTCCCGCGCTTTCAAGATTGACGGCCATGTCGGCCAGCTCGAGCCCCCGCCGCGTCACGTCCTCATTGCCGGCATTGCGTTGCAGCCGCGCCAGATAAAGCTTGGTCTCGATATGCATCCGGTCGACCTCGCGCTCGCGCGCGGCGATGGCGGCGGCGGTCTGATCGTTCCACGCCCCGTAAAGGTCGGGAATGGTCCGCAACATCGCCTCGACGGCTTCGCCCATCTGCAGAACCTCACGCGATGCGCAGGCCAGCGCCCGCTCGGGGTTGGTCAGCGCCGCGGGGTCCAGCGCG
Source organism: Paracoccaceae bacterium (assembly GCA_020447005.1). Lineage (GTDB taxonomy): Bacteria > Pseudomonadota > Alphaproteobacteria > Rhodobacterales > Rhodobacteraceae > Albidovulum. Next base: position 8,663 of record JAGRDO010000069.1, on the reverse strand, counting down.
GACACCCGGGCAAGGTTCACGCTGTCATTGGGCGGACGCACCCAGTTTTCCATCAGCGAAAGCACCGGCCCGGCCAGCGGAAGCGACAGGATCAGCACCGTCAGGTTGAAGGCCAGATGCAGGTTGATGATCTGCCGCGCGGGCGTTGCGCCCAACGCGTCAAGCGGCAGGCGGAACATGTGAAGCGCCAAAAGCGCAAGCGCGGCCCCGCCGCCCCGCAGAAGGATATTGGCCAGCACGATGCGGCGCGCCGGGACGGGAGACCCCAGCGTCAAGAGAAAGGCGATGGCCGATCCGCCCAGATTGGCGCCCAGCACCATCGCCGCCCCCGCCATGACCGGCAGAATGCCCGTCGCGGCCATCGTCACGAAGAACAGCACCGCCGCGACCGACGATTGCACCGCCCAGGCAAAAAGCCCGCCAATCACGAAAGCCGTGACCGGATCGCCGCCAAGATACTGCATGGATGCGGCAAGCCCCGCGCTGTCGCGCAGGGGTTCGGTCGCATCGCGGATCATCGACAGCGACACGAAGATCAGCGCCAGCCCGATCAGGACCCGCCCCGCCATCCGGTAGCCGCGCGACTTGGATTTGAGGAACAGCCCCACACCCACGACCAGCAGCACCGGCACCAGCCAGTCGGCGCGCGTCAGAAGGATCTGCGCCACGATCGCCGAACCAAGGTCGCCGCCCAGCAGGATGGCCAGCCCCGACTTGCCCGCAAGCGTTCCCGCCGCCACGAAATTCGCCGTCAGGATCGCCACGGCGGTCGAGCTTTGCAGCACCACCGCAGCCCCCGTGCCCGCCATCGCCGCCAGCCAGCGGTTCTCGCCCGCATGGCGCAGAAGGCGCCTCAGCGGCACCGACCAGCCGCGCTCGACCCCGGTTCGCACCAGCCGCACCGCCCAGATCAAGAGCGCCGCCGCACCCGCGATGTGCAGAACGAAAAGCAGCGGTGAGGTTTCGGGCAAATTGGTCTCCTTCAGGCCTTGGGTCAGAAACGCGCATAAGGATGCGACTCGGGCCGTTACAAAACTGTCATGAAACCTTCACAATATGCCAGACGCCACCGGGACAAATCCGCGACATTTGCCTTGCTTGCGTCTTTGGGCGTCATTTCCCGGCCACGGCCGCGTCCCGCAAGGCCCCCGCGATCAGGTCAGGCACCGCCCCGTGACAGCCAAGCGGGGCCAGCAACCGGCCCGCGAACCCCGCCTCGGACAGGCCCGCGGGGATGTCGTCGCGCACATGGCCCCAGCGGGCCACGAACAGCGGCAGGCACAGCGATTGCGCGCCGGCGCCCCGCGCGGCCTCGGCGATCGAGGGGGATTGTTCGACAAATCCTGTCCGTATCGCCGCAAAGCCGCCGTCCGCGCGCAGGTGGTTTTCAAGGGCGCGGGCGGCCTCGGCGGGGTGCGGGGACCGCCCCGATCCGTGGGCGGCAAGAATGACCGTCGTCGCCGCCGGGTCCCACCCGGCCGTGCCGGCCGCATCGTGCAGGATCCGGCCCGCCAGCGCGGCCGTTGCCGGCAAAAGCCCGAAAGGGGTCAGAACCGGTCCCGCCTCATGTCCCGTATCGGCAATCCGGCGCGGCAAGAGATCGCGGATGAACCAGCCGTCGGCCATGAAGAAGGGAAAGATCAGCGGACGGTCGAGGGCCGCCATCGCGCGGCCAAGGGCGCCGGGTGCGGCCAGTGTCGCCGTATCCATGCGCCATCCGGGCAGACGCTCGGCAACCCGTGCGCCAAGCGCGGCCACATCCTGTTCGGCCGGGTCGGGGTCGGAAGGCTGGCCATGGGCCACGATCAGCGCGCAGGTGGTCATGCCGGCCAAGCTATCGCCGCCACGGGCCTGCGCAAGGCCGAAACTCAGTCACGGGCGAGGGCGACGGTCTTGAGGATCGCGTGGCAGGGCGCGCCCGGCGTCAGGCCAAGGGCCTTGACCGACCGCTGGGTGATCCGGGCGCCAAGGGCCGTGCCGCCGCAATCAAGCCGGACAAGCGCCGAAACCGGCCCGACGGGTTCGATGGCGGACACCGTCGCGGGCAGGACGTTCAGCGCGCTGATCCCGGCGGGGCGCTCGGTCGCCAGCATCACGTCGCGGGCCCGGATCAGCAGCCGCACCTCGGTTCCCTCCGCCCCCAGCGGATCCGGTGTCAGGATCGTGCCGCCGGAAAAGCGCAGCGCGCAAAGACCGTCCGCCGTCATCGCGGCGACGCGCGCGGAAATCAGGCTTCCCGGCTCTTCGCCGCCAAAGGCCGGGCCCGCCGCATTGTCCGACAGGATCGCGGCGGTAGGGCCGAAGCCCAGCACGCGCCCTTCCTCCAGCAACAGGATGCGGTCCGCCAGCCGGGCCACCTCGGCAACCGAATGGCTGACATAAAGGATGGGAACCTTCGTTTCATCCCGCAACGCCTCGATATATTGCAATATCTCCGATCTTGCGGCCTGATCAAGCGCGCTGATCGGTTCGTCCATCAGGATCAGTTTCGGGTCGGTCAGCAGGGCGCGGGCCAGCGCGACGCGCTGCGCCTCGCCCCCGGACAGCGTGTGGACGGGCTGCTTCAGCAGTGCCGTCAGGCCAAAGCGCCCGGCCATCGCGGCCAGATCCCCCGTCCGGCCGGCGCGCCTTGCCGCAAAGGCAAGATTGCCGGCGACATCGAGATGGGCAAAAAGCGTGGGGCTTTGAAAGACGGTGGCCACGCCGCGCCGGTAGGGGGGCACGAAGTGGCCCCTGTCCTGCCAGAGCGAACCGCCATAGCGCAGCCGCCCCTCGGCCCGTTCGAACCCGCCTATCACGCGCAAGAGGCTCGATTTGCCCGCGCCACTGCGCCCGAACAGCGCCGTGATCCCCGAAAGCGCGATATCAAGATCGATTTCCAGCGTGAAATTAAGGCGTTGCAGCCGGATGTTCAGGTCAAGTCCGGTCATCGCAAGGCCCGCTCCGCCGCGCGGTTGTTCACGATGTAAAGCACCAGAAGCACGCTGAACGCAAAGATCAGAAGGATCGCCGACAACCCGTGTGCGGCCGCGTAATCCAGCGTCTCGACCCGTTCATAGATCGCGATGGAAATCAGCCGGGTCTTGCCGGGGATATTGCCCCCGACCATCAGGACCACCCCGAATTCGCCCAAGGTATGGGCAAAGCTCAGCACCGCCGCCGTCAGATAGGCCCGCCGCGCCAGGGGCAGCGTGACGCCGAAAAACCGGTCGACCGGTCCCGCCCCAAGGCTCGCCGCCGTCTCGTCCACGCCACGCCCCTGCGCGGCAAACCCCGCCTGCAGGGGTTGAACCGCGAAGGGCAGGGAATAGATCACCGACGCGATGACAAGGCCCGCGAAGGAAAATGTCAGCGTCTCGCCGGTCAGCGCCAGCCAGAACCGGCCAAAGCCCGATGCCGGGTTGAACGCCAGAAGAAGATAGAACCCGAGCACGGTGGGCGGCAGCACCAGGGGCAGGGCCGTCAGGGCCTCGATCACCGGTCTTGCCGGGGACCGCGTCCGCGCCAGCCACAACGCCAGCGGCGTCGCGATGACCATGAGGATCAGCGTCACCACACCCGCAAGTTGCAGCGTCAGCCAAAGGGCCGAGAGGTCGGGCGCCGTCATGGCGTGACCCCGTAGCCGAAGGCGACGATCGTCGCCTTTGCCCCGTCGCTGGCCAGATAGGCCAGAAACCCCCGCGCGGCCCCGTTGGCCTGTCCGTGCGACAGCAGCACCGCCACCTGAGTGATCGGCGCATGGCATTCCCCGGGCAAGGTCAGGGCGGGCGCGCCTTGCGGGATGGCCGATCGTGCAACGATGCCGATTTCGGCCGCGCCGGACGCCACCAGCGTCGCCGCCTGTCCGACATTCTCGGCCATGACGATCCGCTCGGCAACCTCCTGATAAACTCCAAGGAATTCAAGGCATTCGACCGCAGCCTTCCCATAGGGCGCCAGCGCGGGATTGGCCAGCGCGATATGTCGCGCGGCCCTGATCGCCGGTAACGCGCCGCCGGTCGCGCCGAAACCCTCGGCGCGGACAAGCGCAAGCTGGCCCGTCGCATAGATGCGGCGCGTCTGCGCCACGGCATCGCCCTTTGCGATCAGACGCTCTGGCGTTTCCGCATCGGCCGACAGAAAGGCATCATAGGGTGCGCCGGCCCCGATCCGCGCCGCAAGCGTACCGGTCGCCCCGGCGCTGAGCACGATGCTGTCGCCGCTCTCCTTGCCGTAATCGCGTGCCAGAACCTCGGCGGCGGGCAGAAAATTGCTCGCCACCGCGATCAGCGCCGTCTCGGCCCGAAGGGGCATGGGTATCGCAACAAGGCACCAGACGAGGGCAAGGCAAGGGCGCATTCGGCATCTTTCGTTATGTTCGCACAGAAATAACGGGACGGATCGCCCTCGGGCAAGCGCTATTTCCGCTTCGGTTCGACAACCCGGCGGGCGATTGCCAAGACCTCTTCTTCAAGCGCCACCTCAGCCTTGTCCTGCATCACGCGGTAAAGACGCAGTATTTCCGCCCCGTCGTCGGTCAGTTCCGCGCCGCCACGACCAGCGCCGCCCCGGCTGGCCACAACCAGCGGCCCGGCGAACATCGCGTTCAGCGTCTCGACAAGGCCCCAGGCGCGCTTGTAGCTCATCCCCATCCGGCGCCCTGCCGCCGCGATCGACCCCGTCTCGGCGATATGTTGCAAAAGATCGGCCTTGCCCGGTCCGATCCACTCGCCCCCCGCCGTGGCAAGCCGCAGTTTGAGAACCGGTCCCCCGGGCTGGCTCATGCGCGCTGTCCCGCAAGTGCCGGCGGGCATCGTCCCGGCCAGTCGGTCGCGGCGTGATAGGCCGCGCCAAGGCCAAGGATCGCCGCATCGCTGCCGGTCGGGCCGAACAGCTGAATTCCCGTCGGCAGGCCCTCGGCCCCGAACCCCGCGGGCAGGGCCAGACAGGGCAGGCCGATCAGGCTGACGGGAATGACGACCTCCATCCAGCGGTGATAGGTGTCCATCCCGCGCCCGGCTACCTCGATGGGCCAGCGCCATTCCGCCGGAAAGGGCCAGACCTGCGCCGCGGGCAGGATCAGCGCGTCATAGTCCCCGAAGAGCCGTGCGGCGGCGGCATACCAGTCCGACCGGATCACGCTTGCCGCATGAACCTCGGCCGCCGTCAGACCCGTGCCGCGCTCGATCTCCCAAAGCGTCTCGGGCTTGGTCAGCGCCCGGCGCGCGGGGTCGCGGGCCAGATCCGCCTTCGACCCCGCATTCAGCATCGCGCGCAGGGTGGTCCAGCTTTGCCAGAGCGCCTCGGCAGGGAAGGGGGGCGGCAGGTCGTCCACCGTGGCGCCAAGGCTTCGGAACACCTCCAGCGCCGTGCCGCATTGCGTCAGAATGCCCGGCTCCATCGGATAGGCGCCCCCCCAGTCGGCCAGCCAGCCAAGGCGCTTTCCCTTCAGGCCGGCGTCGTCCCACGCGCCGCTTTTCAGGCCGGAAAGATCGGGGACGGGCCGGCAGAACGGCACCTCGGGGTTGGGCCCGGCCAGCACGTCGAGCAACAGCGCCAGATCCCCGGGGCTTCGCGCCATCGGGCCGTCGGTGGACAGGGTCGCCAGAAAGACCTCGCCGCCCGCATCCTGTGGCACAAGGCCCCAGCTTGGCCGGAAGCCATAGACATTGCAAAAGGCCGCAGGGTTGCGCAGCGATCCCATCATGTCGGACCCGTCGGCAAGCGCGACCATCCGCGCGGCCAGCGCGGCCGCCGCGCCCCCCGAAGACCCGCCCGCGGATCGCCCCGGATCGTAGGGGTTCCGCGTGACCCCGTGCACCGGATTGAACGTATGCGATCCGTGCCCCCATTCCGGCGTATTGGTCTTGCCGATCAGGATCGCGCCCGCCCCGCGCAGGCGGGCGGCGATCAGGTCGTCGGCATCGGGCAGATGGTCGGCATAAAGCGGCGAGCCGAAGGTCGTGCGAAGCCCCTTCGTCGCCACCAGATCCTTGACCGCGACAGGCAGGCCGTGCAGCGCCCCGCGCCTGTCGACCGGCACAAGATCGGCCGCCCGGGCCTCGGACAACAGCGCATCCGCGTCGCGCAGCGACACAACCGCATTGATCGCCGGATTGACCCTGCCGATCCGCTCCAGCGTCGCCTGCATGAGGCGATGCGCGCTCAGTCTGCCAGAACGCAATCCAGCCGTCAGATCCCGCGCCGACTGTTCCGTCAGGTCCATCTTCACTTCCCGAACTTGCTGCCCCGCCAGCTAATCCCATCGTGGCATGGACGTAAAGACGGGCCTTGTTCCTGCCCGCGCCATCGGCTGAAAACCGGATTGTGATCGCCAAAAGACGCGCCTTGCAGTAATCTCGCCCCATGATCCGCCTGGCCGCGCCCCTTGCCCTGCTTGCCAGCGCCGCCCCCGCCGGCGCTTGCGAGCTTGCGCTGCTTTTCGCCGTCGACGTTTCCGGCTCGGTCGATGCCCGCGAATATCAGATCCAGATGGAGGGCCTGGCCGAAGGCCTGCGCGACGGTGTCGTGCGAGAGGCGCTGGTGCGGGGACAGGCGCAACTGGCCCTGATGCAGTGGACCGGCTTCTCGCGGCAGGCGCTTTCGCTCGACTGGACCGCCGTCGCCTCCGACGACGATCTAAATGCCCTTGCCGACAGGATCGCCGCGCTTCCGCGCATGTGGCACGAATATTCCACCGCGATCGGCCAGGCCATGAACTTTGGCCTTGGCGTCTTCGATGCCGCGCCGGCCTGCCGCCGCCGGGTGATGGACATCTCGTCGGACGGGCGCAGCAATGAGGGCGATGAGCCCGAACCCCTGCGCGCCCTGATGGATGCCTATGCCATCACGGTGAATGCGCTGGTCATCCGCGGGGATGACCTTGGCTTGCCGACCTATTTCGCCGACAATGTGATCACCGGAGGCAACGCCTTTGTCGTGACCGCCGAAACCTATGATGAATACCCCGAAAGGATGCGCCGCAAGCTGCGGCGCGAGACCGAGCGGCAGATTTCCGAACTGTCGCCGGGGCCGATTCCGGCCGTGAATGCGAAATGACCGGCCCGGCGCCGCATGGCCGGCCCACGATGTGATCACAACGAAAATTTCCGTGATCACAAAACTCTGAAATCTGGCGATCAAAACCGGAAATCTCGGAGTTTTCGCAATCGTGGCGTGACATGCGCGCCAATTGCGCTATTCAGTGCCAAGCGCCCCGAAGTGCCGTTCCGGGCCGGGCGCTCCGCAAGGAAGGGAGAGACCATGGCCGATGTGAACCGGGGCAACCGCCCGCTATCGCCGCATCTTCAGATCTATCGCTGGCAAATCCCCATGCTGACCTCGATCCTGACGCGGGTGACCGGCAATGCGCTGATCGTTGCGGCGGTCATGATCGTCTGGTGGCTTCTCGCCGCCGCGACAAGCGAGGCTTACTTCAGTGTCGCCGATGCGGTCCTGCGCAGCTGGTTCGGCAAGCTGGTGATGTTCTGCGCGATCCTCGGGGTCTGGTACCACCTCCTCGCCGGGCTGCGGCACCTTTATTATGACAGCGGCCGCGGGCTCGACATCCCGACCGCCGAACGGCTCGGCCTGGCCTGCCTGATCGGGTCGGCCGTGCTGACCGTGATCACCGTGATCATTCTGTGAAGGGGGCGAAGATGCGTTATCTGACCGACCGCAAGCGCGCCGATGGCCTTGGCTCTGCCAAATCGGGCACCGAACATCACTGGCACATGCAGGTCTCGGCCGTCGGGCTGGCGATCCTCGTGCCGCTCTTCATCTTCACCTTCGGCTGCATCCTCGGCGCCCCTTATGCCGAGGTCGTCGCCTATTACGGCCGGCCGTTCCCGGCCATCGTCGCGGGGCTGACGATCATCGTCGCCATGATGCATTTCAAGAACGGCGCCCAGATCATGATCGAGGATTACGCCGACGGGCTGGCGCGCAAGGCGCTGATCATCGGCACCACCTGCCTTTCCTACGCCACGATGGCGACCGGCGTTTATGCGCTGATCCGGCTCGCACTCTGAGGACCTGACACCATGACCACATATCCCTATGAGACGCATGACTATGACGTGGTGGTTGTCGGGGCTGGCGGCGCCGGCCTTCGCGCGACGCTGGGCATGGCCGAACAGGGGCTGCGCACCGCCTGCGTGACCAAGGTCTTTCCGACGCGCTCGCACACCGTCGCCGCGCAGGGCGGCATCGCCGCCAGCCTCTCGAACATGGGGCCCGATCACTGGCAGTGGCACATGTATGACACGGTCAAGGGTTCGGACTGGCTGGGCGATACCGACGCGATGGAATACCTCGCGCGTGAAGCGCCGAAGGCGGTTTATGAGCTGGAACATTACGGCGTGC
>JAGRDO010000069.1:0-292 GCA_020447005.1 Paracoccaceae bacterium | reverse complement strand
GATCTATCAGCGGCCCTTCGGCGGCCATACGACCGAGTTCGGCGAAGGCCCGCCCGTCCAGCGCACCTGTGCCGCCGCCGACCGTACCGGCCACGCGATCCTGCACACGCTTTATGGCCAGAGCCTCAAGCACAACGCCGAATTCTACATCGAGTATTTCGCGCTCGACCTGATCATGACCGACGGCGCCTGCACCGGCGTCGTCTGCTGGAAGCTGGATGACGGGACGATCCATGTCTTCAACGCCAAGATGGTGGTGCTGGCCACGGGCGGCTATGGCCGCGCCTATTTC
>JAGRDO010000184.1 GCA_020447005.1 Paracoccaceae bacterium | reverse complement strand
TCGTTGAGGTGCTGCAGGGCGTCGGGTTTGGGTCGGGCGCTGTACGGCCGGTGTATGGCATCTGTCCCGACAGGTTTCGGGATGGGTTTGGGTCGGCTTGCACTCTGCTTCCGGGGCTGGCGCCGCACTACGTGAATGGCGGGGTGAAACCCCGCCCTACGACTTGCTGATCTCTGCGCGGCGTATCAAGTAAATTCACGCTACAACAAAAAACTATGATCTACACATCCCGCTCTGTCCTAATTATACCTTTAAATTCATCCCAGCTTAATTTCTGGTCTTCATACTCGCAAAACAGATCTTTGATCGTTAGTTCATTGGTGTTCGCGTCAATTTCCAACACAATCAAGCTCCCAATCCAAGACGTTTTTCCTTTTTTAAAGAACTCCTTTTCCAAAAAACGCAGAAGCCACGCCGCATTTTCACGGCTAAACTCTGTCAATATATACTCGAGTGCGATTTTTGATATCATGTCAGTATGGGCACATAGTTCTTACCTGACCGGTTCGATCTACTATCATTTCTATTCTGTTGGTCGCAACTCCCTTAACGTTGAAACCCACGTAGTCGCTTTTCGCACTGCGACCGATGGTTCCCGTGATCCGCCATGAGCCATCTAACTGACGCACGTGAGTCCCGTCCCTCCATATGTCCTTTGCCCATGCCCGGAGGTGATCCTGACCAACACCTCGTCGGAACATGCTCTTACCCGTTTTGCCGACAAGGGATTTCTTGATCCTGTGGCCGGCCATAATATGCCCGTACGGCGTTTGAACACCGTAACCGGCATACTTACGTACGCCGTTGAAGTGAGGTTTCGGAGAGCCAACTCCAAGTTTCCACCTAAGGTTCTCAGCACCACAGAAATTACCGCAGATATTCGGACCATCGACAACACCTCCTAGATACCCGAGTTCTCCATTTGGTCCGTAAAAGATGTCTTGTGTAACCTCGGGCGCGTATTCACCGAACCCATCCCGCAGATCGATCCCGGTCAACGCCTTGTATTTGTCGAACCCGAGCGCGCCTCCCGCGTCC
>JAGRDO010000068.1:16801-17397 GCA_020447005.1 Paracoccaceae bacterium | reverse complement strand
GCCACCAGTTCGTTCACCGTGGCCGGGTTGGCCTTGCCTCCGGTGGCCTTCAGCACCTGACCCACGAACCAGCCGGCAAGCTTCGGGTTTGCCTTGGCCTTTTCGACCTGCGCGGGGTTTTCCGCGATGACGGCATCGACGGCGGCTTCGATCGCGCCGGTATCGGTGACCTGCTTCATGCCGTGCCGGGCCGCAAGCTCGGCCGGGTCGCCGCCTTCCGTCCACAGCAATTCAAAAAGATCCTTGGCCATCTTGCCGGAAATCTCGCCCTTGGCGATGAGATCGAGCACACCGCCAAGCTGGGCGGCCGAAACCGGCGTCGTCTCGACCGTCAGGCCTTCCTTGTTCAGCCGCCCGAACAACTCGTTGATGACCCAGTTCGCGGCCTGCTTGCCGTCGCGCCCGCGTGCCACATCCTCGAAGAAGGCGGCATTCTCAAGCTCGGCGGTCAGCACGTTGGCGTCATATTCGGTCATGCCGTAATCGGCCACGAAACGCGCCTTTTTGGCATCGGGCAGTTCGGGCATGGACGCGGCGATGTCATCGACCCATTCCTGTTCGATCACCAGCGGCAGAAGATCGGGGTCGGGGAAATA
>JAGRDO010000068.1:0-16784 GCA_020447005.1 Paracoccaceae bacterium | reverse complement strand
TCTTCCTTCGACCGCATCGAACGGGTTTCGCCGCGGTCAGGATCGTAAAGCCGGGTTTCCTGCACCACCTTGCCGCCATCCTCGACGATGGCGATCTGGCGGCGGGCCTCATAGTCGATGGCGGCCTGGATGAAGCGGAGCGAGTTCATGTTCTTGATCTCGCACCGGGTGCCCAGGACGGAATGATCGCCGGTCTCGATGAAGCGTTCATAGTCGCCGGGCCGGCAGACCGAGACGTTGACATCGGCGCGCAGGTTGCCGTTTTGCATGTTGCCGTCGCAGGTGCCGAGATAGCGCATGATCTGGCGCAGCTTGGCGACATAGGCCGCCGCTTCCTCGGGCCCGCGGATATCGGGGCGGCTGACGATTTCCATCAGCGCGACGCCGGTGCGGTTCAGATCGACGAAGGACATGGTGGGGTCAAGGTCGTGGATCGACTTGCCCGCATCCTGTTCGATATGGATACGCTCGATCCGCACACGGCGGGCAATGCCCGGCCCCATATCCACGATCACCTCGCCCTCGCCCACGATGGGGTGGTAGAGCTGGCTGATCTGGTAGCCCTGCGGCAGGTCGGGATAGAAATAGTTCTTGCGGTCGAAGGCGCTGGTCAGGTTGATCGCGGCCTTGAGGCCAAGCCCGGTCTTGACCGCCTGCGCCACGCAGAATTCGTTGATGACGGGCAGCATGCCGGGCATCGCCGCATCGACGAAGGCGACGTTGGAATTCGGTTCCATGCCGAAGGTGGTCGAGGCGCCCGAGAAAAGCTTGGCGTTCGAGGCGACCTGTGCGTGAACCTCAAGCCCGATCACCAGTTCCCAGTCCGATTTCGCCCCGGCGATGACCTTGGGTTTCGGCGCTTCATAGGTCAGATCGAGCATCGGCATGGTCCCTTGTCGCTATGGCGCGCTTTCTAAGCGAGCATGACGCGCGAGACAAGGCGCGCGAGACGGGGCGCGCAAGACGGGGCGCGCAAGACGGGGCGCGCAAGACGGGATGCACGAGCGTGGCGCGCGAGACGGGATGCACGAGCGGGGCGCGCAAGACGGGGGGCGCGCTGATGGTCGGTGGAGGGCGCGCGCTGACGGTCGGCGGACGGGGCGCGCTCAGGTCAGCTTGAAGGCGCGGGCGATCTCGGTCAGCGCCTCGCGCTGGCGTTCGGAAACCGTGCTGTCGCGCCCGGCCCCGGCCACATCGTTCAGGACCGCCATCATCGGCGTGAAGCTGCCCGCGCGGTCGATCTTGGCCAGACGCCGCGACAACCGGGTGACCGCCTGTTGCGGACCGTTCGATTCCGTCACCAGCCAGCGCCCGAGGATCAGGGTTTCCTCGGCATCCTTCAGGCTTTGGCCGGTATGGTGTTGCAGGGATTTCAGAAGGGCATCCTGCTGCTCGGCGCTGGGCAGGCCGCCAAGTTCCAGAAAGGCGATGGACAGCGCGCCGATGGCGAGATTGGGTTCGTCGAGCGAGTCGACCGGGTGGGTGTTGAACTTGCGCCGGAAGCCGAGGCGGCGCGCGGCAGAAAGAACATCCTGCGCGACGCCCGCGATTTCATGCGTCATCTCGGCGGCGTTGCGCATGCGGACAACCCAGAGAAAGGCGACTGTTATCAGGCCGATCAGACCAAGAATTACCGGCATTCCGCATTTCCTTATGTGCGCTCAACTGGATCGCGCGACCGAAATCACGCTGTCGCGGGCCAGTTTGCCGCGCCAAAGTGGCAAGAATCAGGCGAGGTTCCGCCGATCGGTTTTTCGCAGTGTTGCCGGATTTCGCAAAATCCATCAAGGGTTTCCGTGCTGGCGCATCAGGCCGGTGTTTCGGGAGATCCGGCATGAGGATCGGGCGTATCGCGGCAATCGGTCTGGCGTTGATGGTGCCGGTGGCTTGCGTTCCGACGGGGGACGCGCCAGATGCAACCCGGGCCGAGACGCTGCCGGCGATGCGCTGGGATCATCTGCCCCAGGCCGAACGCTGGACCGGCGCGGTCATGCAGGCGCTGGCCACCGATGGCGAAGGACTGGCCGAAACCGTCCCCGCCGATATCGGCAGTTTCTGCCCGGGATACGAGACGGCCAGCATGGATGACCGGCGCGCCTTCTGGGCGGGGCTGTTGTCGGCGCTGGCCGAGCATGAAAGCACGTGGAACCCCAAGGCCAAGGGCGGCGGCGGGCGCTGGATCGGGCTTTTGCAGATCGCGCCGGGGACGGCGAAGACCTATGGCTGCGATCTGAGCGGCACCGGCGGTCTGACCAATGGCGCGGCCAATCTGGCCTGCGCGGTGCGGATTGCCACCCATCAGGTCACGCGCGACGGGGCCATCGTTTCGGATGGCGCGGACAGCGGCTGGCGCGGGGTTGCGCGCGACTGGGCGCCGATGCGCAAGGCGGCGATGCGCAGCGACATGGCGGCATGGACGCGTCAGCAGAGCTATTGCACGCTTTAGACCGTTTGGGCCGCCGGCACGGCGCGGTCAGCTTTGGATCGGAACCCCCCTGCGGCCGAATTCACGGATCAGCTTCAGCGGATCCATCCTGCCGACCCCTTCGAGCGGGAAATTCCGGCCGTCCGACAGGCGGACAGCGCAAATGGTCCTGCCGTCAGAGGCGCTGCCGATCGCAACCTTCTCGATATCCTCAAGCGATGCCCGGACAAGGCCTTTCGCGGTGAAGATGTCGATGCGGTCGGGCCAGAGCCGGAACCCCGCGCCGGGGTTGAGGATCAGCCGTCTCAGAACGAAGGCCAGATAGAGCGCCCCGAGCGCGTAGACCAGCAGGTCGGCCTTCAGCGTCACGCAGAAATAGATGGTCAGGAAAGCGCCGCCGAGCGCGAGATAGGTCTTTGGCCCGCGGGCCTGATGCCCTAGCCCATAGATATCCGTCAAATTCATTCCAACATCCCCCAATGTCGCAGGGGAACTCTAAGTCCGCGGTCACCCGAACGGAAATTGCTGCGGCCCTGCCGGGGCAAATGCCCCCGAACGCAGAAACGATGCCGCGGGGCTTGCGCCATTGGGATGCGTTTCGCGCGAAATACCGGCCATCCCCGGCCGGGGCCGGGGCGAATCGTGGCTAGCGGCCGCCGGAAATGTCGAGCGTCGTGCCGGTGACGTAAGAGGCATCTTCCGAGGCCAGCCAGAGGATCGCGCGCGCCACTTCGGTGGCTGTTCCGGCGCGGCCCATGGGGATCGCGTCCGAAAGCCGGGCGACGCGGTCGGGCTGCCCGCCCTTGGCATGAATGCCGGTCGCCACGATCCCCGGGCGCAGCGAGACCACGCGCACGCCTTCGCGGGCGACCTCGTCCGCAAGCCCCCTGGTCAGCGCGTCAAGCCCCGCCTTTGCCGCGGCGTAATCCACAAATTGCCCGCCCGCGCCCAGCCGGGCCGCCACGGAGGACACATTGACGACCGCGCCCCCTTGGCCGCCGTGGAGCGTCGACATCTGGCGCGCGGCAAGGCCGGCCAGAAGGAACGGGGTGGTCAGGTTGACGGCAAACATGCGGTTCAGCCGCTCGGGCGTCATGTCCTCGACGCGAGAGGCGGCATCGACGATACCGGCATTGTTGATCAGCGCGTCCATGCGGGGAAAGGCGGCGCGGAAAGCGGCCATCAGGGCCTGCGCATTGGCCGGATCGGACAGGTCCGCCTGAAGGATGGCCGCCGTCCCGCCCGCATCCCGCACCGACCGCGCCGCGGTTTCCGCGCCCTCGCGGTTGCGGTTGAAATGGACGGCGACATCCCAGCCTGCGGCTGCGAACTGGCGCGCGGCTTCCTGACCGATCCCGTCCGACGCGCCGGTGATCAGCGCGACCCTACGCATCGGCGGACAGGATGCGGCTGATCATTTCGAACGTGTTCGGCGACAGGCCCGGCGTGGCGAGGATACGCTCAAGCTCGGCCCGGATCAGCGCCTTGCGGCTGTCGTCGTAGCGCACCCAGGTCTCGAAAGCGGTCGACATGCGCGCGGTGATCTGCGGATTGACCGGATCGAGCCGCAAGAGCCAGTCGGCGAAGAAGCGGTAGGCCGCACCCGAATGGTGATGGAACCCGGCGTGATTGGCCGCGAGCGCACCCAGAAGCGCGCGGAACCGGTTGGGGTTCTTCCAGTCGAAATCGGGATGTTCGGCCAGACGGGCGGCGACCTGCGCCGCGCCATCGGCTTCGGCGAAGGCCACCTGCACGGCGAACCATTTGTCGATGACAAGGCGGTTGTCGCGCCAGCGGTCGTAGAAGGCGGCGATTTCGCGCGCGCCGCGGCCGCTTTCCACCAGAAAGGCCAGCGCGCCGTGACGTTCTGTCATGTTGTCGGCGCTGGCAAAAAGCGATGCCGCGCGGGCGCCGTGATCGACGCGGTTGAGAAGGTCAAGGCAGGCAAGGCGCAGCGCCCGGCGCCCGGCGTCCGCGGCATCGGGGGAAAAGCCCCCGGTCCCGGCCATCGCGTCAAAGGTCGAAACCAGCGGCTTTTGCAGGGTGCGGGCGATGGCGATGGCCAGGGCGCCGCGCTTTGCGGCGATCAGTGCGGGGTCGGGCGTCTTTCCGCCATCGTGCAATGTCTGGGCCAGATCGTCTTCCGAGGGCAGCCGGAGGCAGAGCGCGCGGAAGGCCGGATCGAGCGTTTCATCGGCGAGAACCGCGCCCAGCCCGTCGATCAGGGCCTGCGAAGGGTCGCGGTCTTCGGCAATCATCCCGATCAGGACATCCTTGGCGAGGGCACGGCCTGCCTCCCACCGGTTGAAGGGATCGGTATCATGGGCCAGAAGGAAGGCGCGTTCGGCCTGATCGGCCCTGCGGTCAAGCACCACCGGCGCCGAAAATCCGCGCAGGATCGAGGGCACCGGGCGCGTGGCGAGGTTGTCAAAGCGGAAACTCTGGGTTGCCTCGGTCATCTCGAGCACGGTTGTCGGCACCACTTCGTCGCCGTTCGGGTTCAGAAGACCGACCGCGATGGGAATGACGCGCGGCGGTTTGGCATCCTGCCCGGGCGTGGGCGGGGTGTTCTGAAGGAAGGTGAGCGTATAGGTGCCGCCTTCCTTTCCGGGCGACCAGGCTTCGGACACGGACAGGCGCGGGGTTCCGGCATCGGTATACCAGCGCTTGAACTGGGTCAGATCGCGCCCGGTCGCGTCCTCGAAAACCTTCAGCCAGTCTTCGATCGTGGCCGCGTCGCCATCGTGGCGGTCAAAATAGAGGTCGAGCGCCTTTTTATAGCCGTCATCGCCGACAAGCCGCTTCAGCATCCCGATGACCTCGGCGCCCTTTTCATAGACGGTCGCGGTATAGAAGTTGTTGATCTCGATATAGCTGTCGGGCCGGACGGGATGGGCAAGGGGGCCCATATCCTCGCGGAACTGGCGGGCGCGCAGTGTCAGCACATCGTCGATGCGCTTGACCGGGGCCGAGCGCATGTCCGACGTGAACTGCTGATCGCGAAAGACGGTCAGGCCCTCTTTCAGGCAAAGCTGGAACCAGTCGCGGCAGGTGATCCGGTTGCCCGTCCAGTTGTGGAAATATTCATGCGCGATCACGCCTTCGACCCGTTCGAAATCGGTATCGGTCGCGGTTTCGGCGCTGGCCAGAACAAGCCGGGAGTTGAAAATGTTCAATCCCTTGTTCTCCATCGCTCCGGCGTTGAAGTCATCGACGGCGACGATGTTGAAAATGTCCAAATCGTATTCGCGGCCATATACATCCTCGTCCCACTTCATCGAGCGGATGAGGCTGTCCATCGCATAGGCGCAGCGGTCCTGATCGCCGTCGCGGACCCAGATGTTCAGCGCGACCTTGCGGCCCGATGCCGTGGTGAATGTGTCCGGGACAGGTTTCAGGTCACCCGCGACCAGCGCGAAGAGATAGGCGGGCTTTGGCCAGGGATCGTGCCATTCGGCCCAGCCGGCGCCGGACCCTGACGGATTGCCGTTGGACAGAAGCACCGGCATGTCGCTTTCGATGCGCACATGAAAGCGGGCCAGCACATCGGGGCGGTCGGGGTAGAAGGTGATCTTGCGAAAGCCCTCGGCCTCGCACTGGGTGCAATAGATGCCGCCCGACATGTAAAGCCCGTCAAGCGATGTGTTGCCCTTGGGATCGATCTCGACCTCGGCCTGCCATGTAAAGGGGCCTTCGGGAAGCGTGGCTGCGGGGATCGTCACGCCGGTCTTGTCGGGTTCGGGCGCGATCGGCTGGCCGTCGATGCTGGCCGAGACGAGTTTCAACTTCCTGCCGTCAAGACGCAGGTCATGGCGCCCGGGGCGGGCGGGATTGGGCGCAAAGCCGATCCGGGCCAGAACCCGTGTCGCGCCGGGCGCGAGCCGGAAGGTCAGATGCACATCCGTGATCAGGAACGGATAGGGCAAATAGTCTGATAGCAGCGTCGGCTGCGGCGCGGCGTCCGGCATCGTTTACTCCGTATGATGTCGGAGCGGACGTTATGCGCTGGCCGCGCGCACCGCAACCGACGGCGTCATTTTTCCCCGATATGCGCCGCCAGCTTGCCAAGCGTCTGCAGGCCGAGTTCCTCGGCGCCGAAGCCCCGGGCAGTGTCAAATTCGTCCTGCGTGGCGAAGACCATGCCAAGCGTGACGCGCGTGGCGCCGCCGATATCCTCGAACCCGGCCCAGGCATCGGCGTGTTTGGGGCCGTTTTCGCCCCAGTGCAGCGTGTAGTCGAAGCCCTGACCTTCGACGATCCGCCCGTATTTGTGGTGGTTGGGAAAGACCGTGCCGTCAGGGGCGATCATGTCGAAAACCCATTCGCCGCCGGGCCGCAGATCGATCCGGCCGGTGCGGCAGGTGAACCCGTCCGGCCCCCACCACTCTGGCAGGGCATCGGGGTTCATCCAGGCGCCCCAGATGACAGGCAGCGGCGCCTTGATCACGCGTTGCAGCACCATCGTCCGTTCCGCGACGCCCCCAAGATTGGCAAGCCCCGCCGCGAAGCCCTGCCGGTAGTCCGCCGCCATGTCGCGGGCGATTGACGAAAGCTGCACGGTCAGGTCGATCCGGCTGTCATCGCCGTCCCCGGCAATCTCGGCGGTGACGAGCGCGACCGATTGCGCCGCGCCGCCGGACGAGACCCGTTCGTAATTCACGCTGTGATGCGGCGCCTGCAGATGCATCCAGCCGGTTTCGACATGGATATCGGGCTGGCCCGCGACCTTGCAGACCGACAGTTCGCGCCCGCCGGTGCGCGGATCGGCCTCAATGATGTCGACGCTCACCTCGGGGCTTGGCGCGGACCAGACGGCGCGGGCGGCGGGCGAGAGCCACGCCTGCCAGAGCGTGGCGGCCGGCGCCTTGACCCGGCGCTGAAAGGTCAGCGTGGCGAAGCGGTCGCCGGGGGCTGCGGGGGTCCCCTTCATGCCATCAGCCCCCTGGCATAGGCTTCCAGCTGATCCGCGACGGTTCCCCAGCCGCCGTAAAAGCCCATCTCTTCATGGGTCTTGCGGGTATCGGCGCTGCGGTGACGGGCGATGGCGGTATAGGTTGTGCCGCCGCCTTCGGCGTCTGACAGAAGAAGGATCGCCGTCATGAAGGGATCGGGACTGGGTTTCCAGCCTTCGGTATAGGTGTCGGTAAAGACAAGCTTTTCGTTGGGGATAAGTTCCAGATAGACACCGCGGTTCTTCATTTCGGTGCCTTCGACCGAAAAGGTCGTGTCAAAGCGGCCGCCGACGCGCAGGTCGATATCGACATCGACCACGCGGTGCGGGCGCGGCACGAAGAAATGCGGGATATGCCTGGGCGAGGTCCAGCATTCCCAGATCAGTTCCCTTGGAACGGCCAGCGTGCGGGTAAAGCTGAGGTCAGTTTCCGGATCGAGATCCATCATTTTCGCGCTCCTCCATGAGCCGTGTCACGTAATCATCCAGGCGGTCCAGGCGGTCTTCCCAGATCGCGCGCTGTTCATCGAGCCAGGTCCGCACCGGCGTGAAGGCGCCGGGCTGCAGTCTGACGGTGCGGGTGCGGCCTTCCTTTTCGGTTTCGACAAGGCCGGAGGCCTCAAGCTTGCGGATATGCGCAAGCAGCGACGGCAGCGCCATGTCGAAGGGCCGGGCGAGATCGGTGACGCTGGCCGGCCCCTCTGCGAGCCGTTCGAGCACCGCCCGGCGCGTGGGATCGCCAAGCGCCTGAAAAAGGGTGTCGAGCTGGCCGGGGGCGAGGGTCATGATGTCCGATACTTAGTTAAGTGGCTAAGTATCAGAATCGCGCCCGTCTTGCAATCTCTAACCGGCGGTCGGGGCGATCGCGCAATGGGCCTGGAATGTTGCGGGTTCCCATCCCCTGCGATAAGTCTGGCGAAACGGCATACAGTCGCATGCGAAGAAGGATCGGGAATGGCGAGAGTTGAGCGCGAGGGCTTGCAGGTTGACAAGGTTCTGTCGGATTTCATCGAAGAAAAGGCCCTGCCGGGGACAGGTCTGGCGGCCGGGGCGTTCTGGTCCGGTCTTGCGGCGATCATCCGGGACCTGACACCGAAGAACCGCGCGCTTCTGGCCCGGCGCGAGGCCTTGCAGGAAGAGATTGACGCCTGGCACGTCGCGCGGCGCGGCCAGCCGCATGACCATGAGGCCTACAAGGCCTTTCTGGCCTCGATCGGCTATCTTCTGCCCGAGGGGCCGGCTTTCGAGATCGGCACCGCGAATACGGACCCCGAGATCGCGTCGGTCCCCGGCCCGCAGCTTGTGGTGCCGGTGACGAATGCGCGCTATGCGCTGAATGCCGCGAATGCCCGCTGGGGCAGCCTTTACGACGTGCTTTATGGCACGGATGCGATGGGCAGCCTGCCGCCGCAGGGCGGTTACGAACGCGGACGGGGCGCGCGTGTGGTCGCGCGGGCGCGGGTGTTTCTGGACGAGGCCTTTCCGATCGCCGGTGCCTCGCACGCCGATGTGCGGCGCTACTACGTCAAGGACGGCGCGCTTCTGATCGACGACCTGCCGCTGGTCAGCCCGGAAAAATTCGTGGGCTATCGCGGCAATCCGAAGGCGCCGGATGCGGTTTTGCTGCGCAACAACGGGTTGCATGTCGAACTGGTCTTTGACCGGGCGCATTTCATCGGCGCGCGCGATCAGGCGCTTCTGGCCGATGTGCGGCTGGAAAGCGCCATCTCGGCGATCATGGATTGCGAGGATTCGGTGGCCTGTGTGGATGCCGAAGACAAGGTCGGGGCCTATGCCAACTGGCTTGGCCTCATGAAGGGCGATCTGGAGGACCGCTTCGAGAAGGGCGGGCGGCAGGTGGCGCGTCAGCTGGCGCCGGACGTCGTCTATACCGCGCCCGATGGCGGGGATCTGGTGCTGAAGGGCAGGGCGCTGATGCTGGTCCGCAATGTCGGCCATCTGATGACCAACCCCGCGATCCTCGATGCCAATGGCGACGAGGTTTTCGAGGGGCTGATGGATGCGATGGTCACGGTGACGATCGCGCTGCACGACCTGAAAAAGACCGAAGGGCCGCGCAATTCGCTTATGGGATCGGTCTATGTCGTGAAGCCCAAGATGCACGGGCCGGACGAGGTGGCCTTCGCGGACGAGATCTTTGCGCGGGTCGAGGCCGCCCTTGGCCTGCCCGAGAACACCGTGAAGATCGGCATCATGGACGAAGAGCGGCGCACCTCGGTCAACCTCAAGGAATGTATCCGCGCGGCGAAGGACCGGGTCTGCTTCATCAATACCGGCTTTCTCGACCGGACCGGGGACGAGATCCACACCTCGATGGAGGCGGGGCCCTTCAGCCGCAAGGACTTCATCAAGCGCAAGGCCTGGATCGGCGGGTATGAGAACCAGAATGTCGATATCGGTCTGGAATGCGGCTTTTCGGGCCGCGCGCAGATCGGCAAGGGCATGTGGGCCGTCCCCGACCAGATGGCGGCGATGCTGGAACAGAAGATCGAGCATCCGAAGGCAGGCGCCAATTGTGCCTGGGTGCCGTCGCCCACGGCCGCGACCCTGCATGCGCTGCATTACCACAAGGTGGATGTCTTTGCCGTGCAGGCAAGGCTGAAGAAGGGCGGGCGGCGGGCCTATGTCGATACCGTGCTGGATATCCCGCTGGCGGCCTATCAGAAATGGACGCCCGAACAGATCATGCGCGAGGTGGAAAACAACGCCCAGGGGATCCTCGGCTATGTCGTGCGCTGGATCGATCAGGGGGTGGGCTGTTCGAAAGTGCCCGATATCAACGATGTGGGCCTGATGGAGGACCGCGCCACCTGCCGGATTTCCGCCCAGCATATCGCCAACTGGCTGCATCACGGGGTGGTCGGCGGGCAAGAGGTGATGGCGGCGATGAAGAAGATGGCCGAAGTGGTGGATCGCCAGAATACCGCCGATCCTGCCTATCGTCCGATGGCGCCGGGTTTCGACGGCATCGCCTTTGCGGCCGCCTGCGATCTGGTGTTCGAGGGGCGGGTGCAGCCGTCGGGCTATACCGAGCCTGTGCTGCACGCCCGGCGGCGTGAGTTGAAGGCATCCGAAGGCGCCGTTCCGGCGGCGATGCCCGGCCGGGGGAGCAGGGCATGAGCCTGACACTCAAGAAGGCGCGCACGATCATCCGCAAGGCGATGGAGGCGGGGGTGGAGCGGGGGCTCAAACCGCTGTCGGTCGTGGTGCTGGATGGCGGCGGCCATGTGATCGCCTTCGAACGCGGCGATGGCGCCAGCCCCGGCCGTTTCGCCATCGCGCATGGCAAGGCCTATGGGACGGTGATGCTGGGCCTGGCCGGGCGGGCGCAACTGGCGCGGGCCGAGGCGCAGCCGTCATTCATGGCCGCGATCAATGGCGTCTTCGGCGGGCAGGTGGTGCCGGTGCCCGGAGGCGTCCTTGTGCGCGATGCGCGGGGCAAGGTTCTGGGGGCGGTTGGCGTCACGGGCGACACCTCGGACAATGACGCCGAGGCGGCACTGGCCGGGATCGCGGCGGCGGGCCTGGCGGGCGAGGCCTGAGGCCGGCGCCGCCGCACGGGATCGGGCGGCGCGGCCCGCCCGGGCCTGGGCAGATGGCCGCTGCGCCCCGGTGAGGCGCCGCATGGATGGCGCGGCGCCCCGGCGGCATGACGAAGAAAGGCGGCGGCCCCCCCCGGGCCGGTGATGTCCGGTCTGCCGTTGTGGAACAGGACAGAACGGCTGTTCACCAGCGCACTCGACCCCGCCGGGACGCCGGTATAATCTGGCCGCGGGGAAAGCGGAATGGGACGGATATGACACGGCCAATCGTCGGGATCATCGGCAACATGAACGTGCTGAATGACGACTACCCGGTTCATGCCGGAGGGGTGATCAACTCTGAGGCAATCGCGCGGGTGGCCGAATGCCTGCCTTTGCTGATCCCCGCCGACCCGCGCCTTGTCAGCGTGGACGAACTTCTGTCGGTTTGCGACGGGTTCCTTTTGACCGGTGGCAGGCCGAACGTCCATCCCGAGGAATATGGCGAGGCCGCGACCGAGGCCCATGGCACCTTTGACCGCTGTCGCGATGCCATCACCCTGCCGCTGGTGCGGGCCTGCGTCGAGCGGGGCCAGCCCTTTCTGGGGGTCTGCCGGGGGTTTCAGGAAGTCAACGTCGCGATGGGCGGCACGCTTTATCCGGAAATCCGCGATTTGCCGGGCCGGATGAACCACCGGATGCCACCGGACGGCACGATCGAGGAGAAATTCGCGCTGCGCCATGTCGTGCGGTTTGCCGAGGGCGGGGTCTTTCAGAAGCTTTACGGCGTGCAGGAGGTGATGACCAACTCGCTGCACGGGCAGGGCATAAAGGCGCCGGGCAAAGGCATCGTGATCGATGGCCGGGCGCCCGACGGCACGGCCGAGGCGCTTTATGTCGACGGGGCGCCGGGGTTCACGCTTTCGGTTCAGTGGCATCCCGAATGGCAGGCCGCAAGCGATCCGGTGTCAAGACCGCTGTTCGAGGCATTCGGCGCTGCCGCGCGCGAATGGGCGCTGTCCCGCCAAGGGCGGGACGTGCGCCGGACGGCCTGAGGGGGCCATCGCGGCCGGGACCGGGATGGCGGGGCTCGCCCCTCGTCAGAGCGTGGTGCGCAGGTGCCAGAGTTCGGGGAAAAGCTCGACCTCGAGCATGCGGCGCAGATAGGAAACCCCGCCAGTGCCGCCGGTGCCGCGTTTCAGCCCGATCACGCGTTCGACCGTCGTCACATGGTTGAAGCGCCAGCGGCGGAAATAGTCTTCGAAATCGACAAGCTTTTCGGCCAGATCGTAAAGCCGCCAATGGGCCACGGGGTCGGCATAGACGATGCGCCACGCGGCTTCGACGCCGGGATGGGCGGACCAGGGGTCCGAAACCGTGCGCGAGAGCACATCGGCGGGGATCGGCAGCCCGGCCCGGTGCGCGGCGCGCAGGGCTTCGTCGTAAAGCGACGGGCGGGCAAGCTCGGCCGTGAGTTTGGTGACGATGTCGGGCCGGTGGGCGTGGGGTTTCAGCATCGCGCCGTTCCGGTTGCCGACGGCGAATTCGATCAGCCGGTATTGCCATGACTGAAATCCCGATGACCGGCCAAGCGCCCCGCGGAAGGTGGTATAGTCGCTGGGTGTCATCGTGCGCAGCACGTCCCATGCGGCATTGAGCTGTTCCATGATCCGCGCGACGCGCGCCAGCATCTTGAATGCCGGTTCAAGCATATCCGCCGCGATGGCGCTCCGCGCGGCGGCAAGCTCGTGCAGGGCAAGACGCATCCAGAGTTCCGAGGTCTGGTGCTGAATGATGAACAGCATTTCATCATGCGCGCCGGATTGCGGGTGCTGGGCTGTCAGGATCGCATCAAGCGCGAGGTAGTCGCCATAGGACATGGCGTCGTCGAAGGACATTTTCGCGCCTTCGGTCGCGGGATCGTAGGGTGTGGGCATCGGATGCTCCGGTCAGAGTACGGGACGTGCGGCGGCGGTGTCAGCCGCCCCGCGCGGCAAGCGCCGCCTTCCGTCCGATCTTGCGCCAGAGCCCCGCCCAGCGGCCCGGGCGCGAGAGGATCGGTTCCCCTCTGGCGTCTGGCGTTCCGCGCGAACCGGTCACAACACAAGCCTCATAGCGAAATCAATGGGTTCGGGGCCGTCCGTCGGAACCGGGTGCCCCGCGAGCGGAGGGGGATCGTCATCCGGCAGCCAGCCCTTGCGCGCCAGAAAGGGCCGGAAGAGCCGGCTGGCCCAGACCGTCAGATGCGGCATCTTTCGGGCGCGGGCTTCGGCAAGGATCGCGTCATAAAGCCGGTCGGCAAGGCCGGTCCGCCGGTAATCCGGGCGCACGAAGGCCATGTTGAGATAGCCTGTCGCCTCAAGCATGAAAAACCCGCAAATCGTGCCATCCTGATCCGCGACCACGGTGAAGTGGCGGTCGAGCCATTCGCCCCAGCCATCCGGCATCTCGGGGGATGGCGCCCAGTCGGTCAGGTCGCTTTCGCGGTAATGCTCCGCCGCGCCGATCCGGACGGCCTGAAAGAACACATCATGCGTGGCCGCCGCATCGGTCAGCGCAAAACGGCGGATCGGCGGCATGGCCATCATGTCACCTTCGCGCGCGCCTTGAATTCGGGCCGGTCCCAGCCATCCGTCGCCATGATCCCGGACAGCGCCATGACCGCGCCCTCGACATCCGCGAGCGTGGTGTAAAGCGGCGTGAAGCCGAAGCGCAGCGTATCGGGGGCACGGAAATCGCCGATCACGCCACGGGCGATCAGCGCCTGCATGATGGCATAGCCTTCGGGATGGCGGAAACTGACCTGGCTGCCGCGTTCGTCGGGGTTGCGGGGCGAGCCGAGCGTGAGGGTCGGGCATGTGGCCTCGACCCCCGCGATGAACGCCTCGCAAAGTTCGACCGATCGGGCGCGCACATCGTGCATGTCGATCCTGTCCCAGATGTCCAGCGAGGCTTCGAGCGCGGCCAGTTGCAGGATCGGCGGCGTGCCGACGCGCATGCGTTCGATCCCGTCGCCGGGGCGGTAGTCGAGATCGAAGGCGAAGGGCGCCTGATGCCCCAGCCAGCCCGAAAGGGCGGGGCGCACCTTGTCCGCGTGGCGCGGGGCGACATAGATGAAGGCCGGACCGCCGGGGCCGGAATTGAGATATTTGTAGGTGCAGCCGACGGCGAAATCGGCGCCCGCGCCGGCCAGATCGACGGGCAGGGCCCCGGCCGAATGCGCCAGATCCCAGACCACGAGCGCGCCGGCCCCATGCGCCTTTTCGATCAGCCGGGCCATGTCATGCCTGCGCCCGGTGCGATAGTCGACCTCGGTCACCATCAGGACGGCCAGATCGGGGGTGATGGCGGCCTCGACATCCTCGGGTGCGACGGTGCGCAGCGCGTAGCCGTCGCCGAGCGTGCGCACAAGGCCATCGGCCATGTAGAGATCGGACGGGAAATTGCCGGTGTCCGACAGGATCACGCGGCGGCCGGGGCGAAGTTCAAGGGCCGAGGCCAGCGCCTGATAGACCTTGATCGAAAGCGTGTCGCCCATCACGACGGTCCCGGGCTCGGCCCCGATCAGCCGCCCGATGCGGTCGCCGATCCGGCGCGGCATCTCCATCCAGCCGGCCCTGTTCCAGCCGGTGATCAAGAGCTTGCCCCATTCCTCGGTCACGCAGCTGGCGACGCGCCCGGCCGTCGCCCGGGGCAGCGGCCCGAGCGAATTGCCATCCAGATAGATGATGCCCTCGGGCAGGTCGAACAACGCGCGGGTTTCGTCGAAGATCTCGCTCATCCATCCGCCTCGGAAGTTGATGGTTTGCACCTAAAATATCTGCATCGCCATTGCCAGAGATTTCCGTCGCGGCGGCATTTTGAGCCGCAATTTTCCCCGCTGCTTCCACAACCCGGCCTTGTTCGCGCCGCAAAGCGCAAATAGCGTAACCGCAACGTTAACAAGGTTCGGCGATGGCCAAAGAAATCGACTTTCCCCCTGTCTGGCTGGCAGGTTTTGCAGTTGCCGGCGGTTTTGTCGGCCGCAACCTTCCGGTTGTAACGCCCGTCAACGATGTGCTGGGCGGGGCGCTGGTCTGTCTTGGTGTGGCGATCATGGCGGT
Source organism: Paracoccaceae bacterium (assembly GCA_020447005.1). Taxonomy (GTDB): domain Bacteria; phylum Pseudomonadota; class Alphaproteobacteria; order Rhodobacterales; family Rhodobacteraceae; genus Albidovulum. The sequence goes on along the minus strand of JAGRDO010000068.1, from coordinate 1,763 downwards.
CGCGGCCGTGCAGATGCTGATCGCGCGCACGACACTCTGGCCAAGGCGCGATCCGGACGCCTTCGTGCATGGCGGGATCTTCCGGCTCAGCCGCAACCCGATCTATCTGGCCGATGCGATCCTGCTGGCCGGTCTTTACATTTCCTGGGACGCGCTGGTCGCGCTGCCGCTGATGGCGGTCTTCATGGAGGTGATCCGGCGCCGGTTCATCAAGGACGAGGAACTGCGCCTGTCCGAGCGGTTCGGCGAGGAATTTGACATCTACCGGGGCCGCGTCCGCCGCTGGATCTGAGCGCCGCGCGCGCAGCGGTTCGCCCGGCCCGGCGATGCGGGCCGTTCCCCAATTGGTTGTTGCTTCATTGCTGCGTTGCAGAGTAATAAACTTGCGCGCGAGCTGACAGGCAGTTCGGACCAACGGCGGGGGGGAATAGTGAAAGTCGGCGTACCGAAGGAAACTTTTGCGGGTGAGGCGCGGGTCGCGCTGACCCCGGACTCGGCCCTCCAACTGGCGAAACTGGGTCATGAGTGCTTTGTCGAAACCGGCGCCGGTGCCGCGGCGGGGTTTTCGGACGCGGCCTATGAGGCGGCGGGTGTCACGGTGGTGAAAACCGGGGCGGCGCTTTTCAAACAGGCCGATATCGTTGCCAAGGTCCGCCCGCCGAGCGACACCGAAGTCAAGCGCCTGTCCAAGGGCCAGACGTTGATTTCCTTCTTCTATCCGGCGCAGAACAAGGACCTTCTGGAGCTTGCGAACAAGCAGGGCGCGACGGTCGTCGCGATGGACATGGTGCCCCGGATCAGCCGCGCGCAGAAGATGGACGCGCTGTCCTCGATGGCCAATATCTCGGGCTATCGCGCCGTGATCGAAGCGGGCAACAATTTCGGCCGCTTCTTCACCGGGCAGGTGACGGCGGCGGGCAAGGTGCCGCCGGCGAAGGTTCTGGTGGTGGGCGCGGGCGTGGCCGGTCTGGCCGCGATCGGGACCTCGACCTCGCTCGGTGCGATCACCTATGCGTTCGATGTGCGCCCCGAAGTGGCCGAACAGATCGAAAGCATGGGCGCGGAATTCGTCTATCTCGACTTTGCCGAACAGCAGACCGATGGCGCGGCGACGGGCGGATATGCCGCCCCGTCAAGCCCCGAGTTCCGCGAGGCGCAGCTGAAGAAGTTCCGCGAACTGGCGCCGGATGTGGACATCGTCATCACCACGGCGCTGATCCCGGGGCGCGATGCGCCGGTCCTTTGGACCAAGGACATGGTTGCGGCGATGAAGCCCGGCTCGGTCATCGTCGATCTGGCCGCCGAACGCGGCGGCAATGTCGAAGGCACGGTCAAGGATGAGAAGATCGTCACCGACAACGGCGTGACCATCGTCGGCTACACCGATTTCCCAAGCCGCATGGCCGCACAGGCATCGACGCTTTATTCAAACAATATCAGGCACATGCTGTTCGACCTGACGCCCGGAAAAGATGGTGTCGTCAATCACAACATGGAAGATGACGTGATCCGGGGCGCCACCGTGACCCATGATGGCGCCATCACCTTCCCGCCGCCGCCGCCCAAGATCGCGGCCATCGCGGCGCAAAAGCCGAAGGAAAAGGCGCGCGAGCTGACGGTCGAGGAGAAGCGGGCGCAGGAAGTGGCGGCCTTCAGGGCGCAGACCCGGCAACAGGTCACCTTGCTGACCATTGGTGCCGCCCTTCTGCTGGGCGTGGGCCTTGTCGCCCCGGCAAGTTTCATGCAGCACTTCATCGTCTTCG
>JAGRDO010000009.1:5605-13614 GCA_020447005.1 Paracoccaceae bacterium | reverse complement strand
CCGGCGAATAGATCGCGTCGATCGGAATAAGTCCGATCGGGGCATCTTCCGGACGGTTCTTGTCCGCGGCAACATAGCCCTTGCCGGTGGCAACGGTGAGTTCCATGAACAGATCGGCGCCCTCATCGAGGTGGCAGATCACGTGGTCCTTGTTCAGAACCTCGATGCCGTTCGTTTCCGAAATGTCGCCAGCGGTGACGACGCCCGGCCCCTTGGCCGAGATCGACAGGCGCTTCGGCCCTTCGACTTCCATCTTCAGGCTGACACCCTTGAGGTTCAGCACGATGTCGGTCACGTCTTCACGAACGCCCGCCACGGATGAGAATTCGTGCAGGACGTTGTCGATCTGGACGCTGGTGATGGCCGCGCCCTGAAGCGACGACATCAACACCCGGCGAAGCGCGTTGCCAAGCGTCAGACCGAAGCCGCGTTCCAGCGGTTCGGCGGTCAGCGTGGCCTGACGCTGCGGGTCCTTGCCCGGTTTCACGTCAAGCTGCTGCGGCTTGATCAGTTCGGCCCAGTTCTTGTGGATCATGCGTTCTGCCTCCATACCTGTTCCCGGCCCATGTCCGAAATCCGGGAACGCCCGAGGGAATAAACGAAAGCGCCCGGAACCGTGCAGCGCACGGCCCGGGACGCCAGAAATTGCGTCAGACGCGCCGACGCTTCGGCGGGCGAACGCCGTTATGGGCAATCGGGGTGACGTCACGGATGGATGTAATATTGAATCCCACCGCTGCAAGGGCCCGCAATGCGCTCTCGCGGCCGGAACCGGGACCCTGCACTTCGACTTCCAGCGTCTTGACGCCATGATCCTGGGCCTTGCGGCCCGCATCTTCCGCGGCAAGCTGAGCGGCATAGGGTGTCGACTTGCGCGACCCCTTGAAACCCATGGTGCCGGCCGAGGACCATGCAATCGCATTGCCCTGAACGTCCGAGATGAGGATCTTGGTGTTGTTGAAGGACGAGTTCACATGAGCAACGCCTGCGGCGATGTTCTTGCGTTCCTTTTTCTTGATCCGGGTCTTATCGCGTGCCATTTCTCAACGCCCCCTTATTTCTTCTTGCCGGCAATGGCCTTTGCGGGGCCTTTGCGGGTACGAGCGTTGGTATGCGTGCGCTGGCCGCGAACCGGCAGGTTCCGGCGGTGACGCAGACCGCGATAGGCACCAAGGTCCATCAGGCGCTTGATGTTGATCTGAACTTCGCGGCGAAGATCACCTTCGACCGTGTAATTCGCGTCGATGTGTTCGCGGATGGCGAGCACTTCGGCATCGGAAAGTTCATTCACACGGCGCGAGAGGTCGATATTGACGGCCGCACAGATCTTGTGGGCGATATCGTTGCCGATGCCGTGGATATACTGAAGGGCGATGGGGACGCGTTTCCCCGTCGGGATGTTGACGCCAGCAATACGTGCCACGCGTTTCTTCCTTTCGTTGCGGCTCCGTGATGCCGGAACCTTTTTTCACAACAATAACCCGGAGGTCGTGAAACCACCGGACCGATTTTCCGTGGACGATTCGCTGGAGCGAGCCCCAACAAATCAAGACGATTCTCATGCGAGAAGCCGTCACCTAGTCTCAATTCGGGTGAAGGTCAACCCCGCGGTAACAATCGGTTGATCGCCGGTTTGCCGCATGGGCGGCAACGCGGTTTCAGTCGATGAGTTCCCCTGCCGGAAGAACGACGAATTCTATATCGCGGCCACCGCTTCGCATGTGCGAAAAGAAAAGTGCATCGGCTGCGGATTCACCGGCAGCCGATGCAGTTTGATCTTCGAACATCACCAAATTCACCCGCTGGTATTCAGGGTGGTTCCTCGCCGCGTGCAAGGTCTCCACCTGGTATACGCACCGGTATGGCTTCAGCATCGAAAGCAGTTTCGTGAGTGTGGCAGATTCCCGCGGCCCGATAAATATAGCGGCAGGAGCGTTCCAGTTCGCCGGAGTTAATGCCTTGTGGTCGATGCCCGGGTACGCGGTTGATACCGTCTTGATCCCAACGAGCCTGAATTCAGGTTCGGAGTGGCCCCCCAGGCAGATAACCTCGCTTTTTGACATTGCAAAAACTCGCACCGAAACGGAAAGCACTTGCCAAAATAGCCTTATATTGCGGTGCGTCGAGGCAATTGATTGGCCGGGGGTGTCCGAAAATGTTACACTCGGCCCCGGGCCATTCATGGTATCCCTGCTAGCGTCCCACGTGTATACTGACGGCAGCTTTGGCGGGATTGAAGTGGTGGACTACAAGTTCAGGTTTAGTCAGATCCTGAGGCGTGCGGTGGGCGATCACGCCATTTCGGAGCTATCGCGCCGGACCGGCCTGAGCAGACAGCAGTTGCACCGCTATTTTTCCGGCGAGGCGATCCCGCGTGCCGATGCTTTCCTTAGCCTCTGCGCCCATATCGGACTTGATCCCTGGGAATTCATGAGTGGCGATGCGCGCGGGTTGAACGACCTGCGGACGATGGAGCGCATTCCGAGCGAAGAGGAAATGCCAGCGGGGATCTACAAGGTATACACCAATTCGATGAGGCAACCCGGCAAGGTCGCGATCCACTTCAAGATCGTTTCGGCCGATCCTGTGACCAGCCGGTTGCAGGTCTGGTATCGCTATCCGCGCTGGGTGTACCAGTTCCCCAACGCGGACAAAAGGTACCGGATCGGCAGAGGCGAGGCGCGGATGATCGGAAAGTCGTTGCAGATCCTGACCACCATGGGGCCCAGGGATGAGTTCGGCGAAAAACGCAACGCTTTCGCAAACTTCGCCCGGAAGGTCACAAGCTACGATATCTGGTTCGGCGTTCGCGTGATCCTGTCGGAAAACGACGCGCCTTTGGTCACGTTACGGACGGCGCTTCATCACATCGAAGAAACCGATTACCGGAAATGCTTCAGGCAATCGCGGATTGTCGAGCTTGCCGATTGCCCGGCGCTCATCCGCAGTTACCTGGAAAAGGGCGCATCCAAAGAGCAGCAGGTAATGGTTCCGCTGATGGTCGGTTGAGACCATCGGCCTTCGGGCCGCCCCCCCTTCGCGGCCGGACAATCGGCGGCGGCAAGGCGTTTGCCGCCCCTGGCGACAGGAACGGCCAGATTTGCAGAACCGACCGCGCAAGGATGCCGGGGGCGACGACCAGAACAAGGCACGTACCGGGACCTTCCGGCCCAGAATTGGCGTTTTCTGCCCTTTAACCACGACGATACCCCGTTCAGGTTCGCCCGGCCTTAGCCGGCACACCCTGTTTCGGTCACTTTTTCAACGGGTGTGGCAGAGTTTGGCCGAAGCAAGACGCCCCGGTACGAGGCGTATTCTTCTGCGGTGGACGTTGATCAGTGGCGTTTTGCCTGATCGAGCACATTGCCGATCGACTGCGCGACCTCGTCTATATCCCGCAATCCGTCGACCGAGAATAGGTCGCCCGTGGCGTAGTAATAGCCGATCAGGGGCGAGGTCTTCTTGTAATATTCCATCAGCCGCTGCTTGAGGCTTTCGGCATTGTCATCGGCCCGGCGGCGAAGATCGCCCGATCCGCAGACATCGCAGACCCCGGCCCTGGCGGTCGGCTTGGTCTTGTCGTGATAGACTTCGCCGCAATTTCCGCAGGTGAAACGGCCGGAAATCCGTTCGACAAGCGCGTTGTCGTCGACCTGCATTTCGATCACGGCATCAAGCTGGTTGCCCGACCGGCGCAGAAGCGCGCCCAGCGCATCGGCCTGGGCGAGCGTGCGCGGGAAGCCGTCAAAGATGAACCCCTTGGCCTTGACCATGCGCAGTTTCTCTTCGATCAGGCCGATGACGATCTCATCCGTCACAAGATCGCCGCGCGCCATCACATCGGCAACGACCTTGCCCATCTCGGTGCCCGAGTCCTTCGCCTCGCGCAGCATGTCGCCTGTCGAAAGCTGAACCAGACCCCGTTCCTCGACCAGGCGGCGGGCCTGCGTTCCCTTGCCCGCGCCCGGCGGTCCGAGAAGAATGATATTCGTCATGTGTCCCCCTTAGCGGCGGGTGGGTGCCTTTTTCGCCCCGCCTCTTTTCTTTCCCCTGAGCTGAGACTTCTCGATAAGGCCTTCATATTGATGTGCCAAGAGATGCGATTGAATCTGGTTAATCGTATCCATCGTCACAGAAACCACGATCAGAACCGAAGTGCCGCCGAAATAGAACGGGATCGAAAGCTGCGAGCGCAGGATTTCCGGCAGAAGGCACACAGCCGCCAGATAGGCCGAACCGACGACCAGAATCCGCGCGACGACATAGTCGAGGTAATCGACCGTCTTTGCCCCCGGACGGATGCCCGGAATGAAGCCACCCTGGTTCTTGAGGTTGTCGGCGACCTCATCGGATTTGAACGAGACGTTTGCCGTGTAGAAATAGGTAAAGAACACGATCATTGCGGTGAAGAACGCCAGATAGAGCGGCTGGCCCGGGCCGAAATAGGCCAGGATCGTGGACATCACCGGACCGGTCTGCGCCCCCGAAAAGGTAGAGATCGTGGTCGGGAGGAGAAGAAGCGACGAAGCGAAAATTGCCGGGATGACGCCCGCCGGGTTGACCTTGATCGGCAGGTGGCTGGACGATCCGTCATAGACCTTCATGCCGACCTGGCGCCGCGGGTACTGGATATGGATCTTGCGCAAGGCGCGTTCCATGAAGACCACGAAGGCAATGACCGCAATGACCATGACGATCACGCCGATGATCACCGCCGCCGAGACGCTGCCGATGCGGCCCTGTTCGAAGAACCGCGCCAGAGCGCCCGGAATATTGGCGACGATGCCGACAAAGATGATCAGCGACACGCCGTTACCGATGCCGCGCGCGGTGATCTGTTCGCCAAGCCACATCAGGAACATGGTGCCGCCGACCAGCGTGATCACGCAACCTGCCTCGAAAAAGAGGCCCGGATCATGGGCAAGGCTGCCTGCCTCGATGCTTTTGGCCAGCCCGTAGGCCTGAAACGTCGCCAGCGCGACGGTGCCATAGCGGGTGTACTGGTTGATCTTCTTGCGCCCCTGTTCGCCTTCCTTCTTGAGCTGGTCAAGCGCGGGGACCATGGCGGTCAGAAGCTGCACGATGATCGAGGCCGAGATATAGGGCATGATGCCCAGCGCGAAGACGCCCATCCGGCCCAGCGCACCGCCCGTGAACATCTGCAGCATGCCGCCGATGCCCTGATTGGCGCTGTCCATGAACTTTTTCAGCGCGACCGCATCGATGCCCGGCACCGGGATATAGGTGCCCAGCCGGTAAACGATCAGAAGCCCAAGCGTGAAAATGATGCGCTGGCGAAGGTCGGAGGCCTTGCCAAAGGCGCTCCAGCTAAGGTTCGCCGCCATTTGCTCTGCAGCAGATGCCATTCCGGTCTCTCTCATGTGAAAGCGCCGCCAAACCGTTTTCCGGTCGGCGGCGCTTTGGAAAACTTGTGTCTATGTAAGCGGCCCCCGAGCCGCCCACAACACCTTATTCGGTCGCAGCCGCTGCCGTTTCGGTGATCGAGAGCGCCCCGCCGGCTTTTTCGACCGCAGCGATCGCCGCTTTCGACGCGCCGGTGACGGCCAGTTTCAGCTTCGCCTTGACCTCGCCCTTGGCCAGAACGCGGACACCGTCGAGCTTGCGGCGCACGACACCGGCCGCGACCAGCGCGTCTTCGGTGATGTCGGCCTTGGCGTCGAGCTTGCCGGCATCGATGAAGGCCTGAAGCTGACCGAGGTTGACGACGGCGTATTTCTTGGCGTTCGGCTTGGTGAAGCCGCGCTTCGGCAGGCGCCGGTAGAGCGGCATCTGGCCGCCTTCATAGCCGCCGATGGCCACGCCCGAACGGGACTTCTGACCCTTGATCCCGCGCCCGGCGGTCTTGCCCTTGCCCGAACCGGGGCCACGGGCCACGCGTTTGGATTTCTTGGCGGCACCGGGATTGTCCCGGAGTTCATTCAGTTTCATGTCGCTTCTCCTTGGCCGGAAGACCCCCGCCAGCGACGGTTGGGGGCACACGGCATTTCTTCGTTGTGAATCGGGTCCATGCGGGACCACCGGGGGCGTATAGACGCAAGGCCGCTTTGATGCAAGCACTCGCAACGAAGGTTCGCGCCCGGCACTGCGGTCAGGCGCGGCTTGGACACTCAGTGACAGTGCACCTTGCCTGTCGCCGTCTCCAGATGGCAGCATTTGCCGGGAGGCGAGCTTTTACGGCAACCGCCTCCATGTGAAATCGCGCCCCCAGCATCGAAACCGAACCCCGAAGCCACGGTCGCGGAAACCGATGGCCCGGCAAACGCGAACGCGGAAGCGATCATTGCAATCGAAAATAGTGTTTTCATACCCGTTCCTTCTGCTATCGGCCGAAATCGGGCGTTGGAACGCGGAAGGTCAATCTTCCGGGCGCCCCCCAAAAGGCGGGCGTCGCGCCCGCCTGGGCGATGCCAGCGGAAGACACCGTTGAGACCGGTGGGGTCACGCCCCCTTCGGCCAGACAAAGCTCGGCTGCAGGCCGCCATAGACGGGGCGGCCGTCCGTTGGTGCCGGATAGCCCTTCGTTTCGTCCCAGAAGGCGTGGTAGGTCGCCTTGGGAAAGAGGGCATCGTCATAGCCCATGACGTTCGGCACCGCGACGCGGATGCGGCCCTGCTTGTCGTCGAGCATCAGGACGGCGTTGCACTGTTCGCAAAGGCAGATCTCCAGCGGGCCGTTCGGGTTGTCGGCGTTGAAGGGCACACGCTTCATCGCGCTTTCATTGCTGGTCTTCACATCGCCGTGGTTGAAGAAGACGACATGGGTCGTGTGCTGGCCCGTGACCTTCTTGCAGACGTTGCAATGGCATTCATGATTGTCGATCGGTTCGGCCGAGGCATTGACCCGATGATGTTCGCAGCCGCCGGAATAGTGATTGGACATGATTACCCCCCTGTTGACCGCCCGCGGGCGGCGATGGAATCAGCGCGGTACCGCCGTCGCAGGACAAGCTTACCCAAGGGCAACTTATCACGGATCGACATGCGATGTCGCGCATGATCGCGGGGCCGGTGCGCCCTTGCCCGAAACGCAAAACGCCCCGGACAGGCCGGGGCGTTTTCGGGGCGTCAGCCTGTCCGCGTCAATGCGAGCGGTCGCGGCTGTCGCGCAGGTAGTCGGTCCAATAGGGCGCCGGCTCGGCCGTCGAGGCGACAGAGGTAAGGTGACGGATCGTCTCGCGGATCATCCGCAGCGCTTCCCTGAGGGGCCGGGCGGTTTGCGTCATGGCAACCATAGCAGTCATTCCTTGTTTTCAGTCCGCTTGTTGCCCCCAGAGATAAGCACTGCCGCCGCTGCCCACTACAGACAATCCGGAAAGGCCGCCTTGCGCCCTGTGCAAGGCAGGCCCCGGAGCCGAAACGAAAAACGCCCCGGTTTCCCGGGGCGTTTTTCTCAATTTTCAGGCAGGTCGGGGCGGTTTCAGCCGCGCTCTTCGACGATGGTCACAAGATGCGGGATCTTGTTCACCATGCCGCGCACGGAAGGCGTGTCTTCCAGTTCGCGGGTGCGGTTGATCTTGCCGAGGCCGAGGCCCTTCAGCGTCGCGGCCTGAACGGCGGGACGGCGGGCGGGCGAGGCGATCTGCTTCACGACGATGGTTTTCTTGGCCATGATCCGGTCTCCTTACGCTTCTGCCGCTTCGGCCGGCGCGTCGGTTTCCGGCTTTTTCAGAATGTCGGCCACCTTCTTGCCGCGGCGCTGCGCGACCATGCGGGGGCTGGATTCCTGCTTGAGACCGTCAATCGTGGCGCGGATCATGTTGTAGGGGTTCTGCGAGCCCATCGACTTGGAGACGACGTCCTTCACGCCCAGCATCTCGAACACCGCGCGCATCGGACCACCGGCGATGATCCCGGTTCCTTCCGGAGCGGTGCGCATCACCACCTTGCCGGCGCCATGGCGGCCTTCGATGTCGTGGTGCAGCGTCCGGCCATCGCGCAGCGGCACGCGGACGAGGCTGCGTTTCGCCTGTTCGGTCGCCTTGCGGATCG
>JAGRDO010000009.1:2487-5557 GCA_020447005.1 Paracoccaceae bacterium | reverse complement strand
GCTGGTCACCGACCACCACGAGCGCGGCGAAACCGAAGCGCTTGCCGCCCTTCACCGTCTTCGACACACGGTTGATCGCAACGAGGCGATCGGCGAATTCCGGGGTTTCCTCGCGTTCGCGGCGATCCCGGCGGTTCTCACGTTCTGCCATCTGGCATTCCTTTACTGGTGGCGCGGCAAAGCGCCGTTCGGGCCGATCCTGGTGCCCCGGATCAGGTCCGGGGCCCGGATCATCGGGGCGGCAGAGGCGCCGCCCGCAGTCATCAGAACTTCAGGCCACCTTCACGGGCAGCATCGGCCAAAGCCTTGATCTTGCCGTGAAAGAGGAAACCGCCGCGGTCGAAATAGCAGGCTTCGACGCCGGCCTTCTTCGCACGTTCGGCAATCGCCGCGCCGATCTTCTTCGCCGCTTCGACATTGTTCTTGCCAACGACGCCCAGATCCTTCTCGAGGCTGGAGGCCGAGGCGAGCGTCACGCCCTTGACGTCGTCGATCAGCTGGACGCTGATGTTCTTGGACGAGCGGTGGACCGAGAGGCGCGCGCGCCCGTCGGCCAATTTCCGCAATTTGTTCCGGACGCGCAGGCGGCGCTTGAGGAACAGTTCCCGTTTGCTGTTTGCCATCTGTCTGGTCCTTACTTCTTCTTGCCTTCCTTGCGGAAGATGTACTCGTCCTTGTACTTGATGCCCTTGCCCTTGTAGGGCTCGGGGCGGCGCCATTCGCGGATATTGGCCGCGACCTGGCCGACGAGTTGCGGGTCAATGCCTTCGACGACGATTTCGGTCTGCTTCGGGGTCGTGACGGTCACGCCCTTCGGCACGTCGAAATTCACTTCGTGGCTGTAGCCGAGCGACAGTTTCAGGACATTGCCCTGCATGTTCGCGCGATAGCCGACGCCGTTGATTTCGAGTTCCTTCTTGAAGCCGCCGGTGACACCCTGCACGAGGTTGGCCACCATGGAGCGCGACAGGCCCCACTGCTGGCGCGCCCGCTTGGAGGTGCCGCGCGGTTTCACCGAGATTTCGTTGCCTTCCTGCGAGATCGTGACATCGTCGGTCGCGGTGAAGGAAAGCGTGCCTTTCGGCCCTTTCACTTCAACGGTCTGGCCCGAAATGGTCGCGGTAACGCCCGAGGGGACTTCTACGGGTTTCTTGCCGATACGAGACATGGAACCCTCCTTAGAATACCGTGCAGAGCACTTCGCCGCCAACATTGGCGGAACGTGCTGCTGCATCGGACATGACGCCTTTCGGCGTGGAGACGATGGAAACGCCAAGGCCCTGACGGACCGACGGCAGGTCCTGCGAGCCGGAATAGACGCGGCGACCGGGCTTCGAGACACGCTTGATCTCGCGGATGACCGGGGTGCCTTCGTAGTATTTCAGGCTGATTTCCAGTTCCGGGTGGCCGGCGGCCGAGGTCGTGCGTTCATAGCCGCGGATATAGCCCTCGTCCTTGAGCACGTCGAGCACCCAGGCGCGAAGCTTGGAGGCGGGCGTGCGGACGGTGGACTTGCCGCGCAGTTGCGCGTTGCGAATGCGGGTCAGCATATCGCCGAGAGGATCGTTCATCATCATGATCTGTCCCCCTTACCAGCTCGACTTGACCATGCCCGGGATCTGGCCCATCGAGGCGAGATCGCGCAGCATGATGCGGCTGAGCTTGAGTTTGCGGTAATAGGCGTGCGGACGGCCCGTCAGCTGGCAGCGGTTGTGAATCCGCGTGGCCGAGGAGTTGCGCGGCAGCTTCGCCAGTTTCATCGTCGCCTTGAAGCGTTCTTCCATCGGGCGCGACTGATCTTCGATCAGCGCCTTCAGGGCGGCGCGCTTGGCCGCATATTGCTTGACCAGCTTGGCGCGCTTCACTTCGCGGTTCACCATGGATTTCTTAGCCATTGTCTCTTTCCTCCCGCGCTCAGCTGGTGAAGGGCATGTTGAATTGCTTCAACAGCGCCTTGGCTTCCGCGTCGGTCTTCGCGGTGGTGCAGATGATGATGTCCATGCCGAGAACCTCGTCGACCTTGTCGAAGTTGATCTCGGGGAACACGATGTGTTCCTTCAGGCCCATCGCGTAGTTGCCACGGCCATCGAAGGACGTGCCCTTGACGCCGCGGAAGTCGCGGACGCGCGGCAGCGCGATCGTGATCAGGCGGTCGAGGAATTCGTACATCCGGTCGCCGCGCAGCGTGACCTTGGTGCCGAGCGGCATCTCTTCACGGACGCGGAAGCCGGCGATCGACTTCTTGGCCTTGTTGATCACGGCCTTCTGACCGGCGATGAGCGTCAGCTCCTCGGCGGCCTGCTTGACCTTCTTGGTGTCCTTCACGGCCTCGCCGACGCCCATGTTCAGCACGATCTTGTCGAGCTTCGGGATCTGCATTTCGTTCTTGTAGCCGAACTCTTCTTTCAGAGCGGCACGAACGGTCGAGGCATAAAGGGCCTTGAGGCGCGGGGTATAGTTCGCTGTATCGAGCATCAGATCACATCCCCCGTGGTCTTGGCGAAACGCACCTTCTTGCCCTCTTCCATGCGGAAGCCGACGCGGGTGGGTTTGCCGTTCTTGTCGACGATCGCCAGGTTCGACAGGTCGACCGGCATCGCCTTCGGCTGGCGGCCGCCCTGGTTCGACTGGGATTGCTTGGTGTGACGGATGGCGACGTTGATGCCTTCGACCACAGCCTTGTTGGCCTTGGGATCGACAGAGGCGATGTCACCCTGCTTGCCCTTGTCCTTGCCGGCAAGGACGACGACCGTGTCGCCTTTTTTCAGTTTCGCAGCCATCAGAGCACCTCCGGAGCCAGCGAGATGATCTTCATGAAGTTCTTGGCGCGCAATTCGCGGACGACCGGCCCGAAGATACGGGTGCCGACCGGTTCGCCCTGGTTGTTCAGGATGACGGCGGCGTTGCGGTCAAAGCGGATCGCGGTGCCGTCTTCACGGCGGACTTCCTTTGCGGTGCGCACGACGACGGCCTTGCGCACGTCGCCCTTCTTCACGCGGCCCCGCGGGATGGCTTCCTTGACCGACACCACGATGATGTCGCCGACGCTGGCATAGCGGCGGTGGGAACC
>JAGRDO010000009.1:0-2455 GCA_020447005.1 Paracoccaceae bacterium | reverse complement strand
CCCGGCGCGCGCCGGAGTTGTCAGCAACATCCAGATTGGTCTGCATCTGGATCATTTGGTTTCTCCCGACCTTTGGGAACCGGCCCTATTCCGCGGTCCCAGGGTTTCGATTGAGCTTTCAGGGGATGCTTACGCCGAGGCGTCGCTTATCACCGTCCAGCGTTTCGTCTTCGAGATCGGCGCGCATTCTTCGATACGCACGGTATCGCCGACCTTGAATTTGTTTTCCGCGTCATGGGCGCGGTATTTCTTCGATTTCCGCACCGTCTTGTGCAGCAAGGGGTGCTTGAAGCGGCGTTCGACGAGGACGGTGATCGTCTGCTCGTTCTTGTCCGAGGTCACGACGCCTTGCAGGATACGTTTGGGCATATGCGTGCTCCTCAGTTCGCCGCCGCTTCGGCGGCTTTCTGGTTCAGGACGGTCTGGATGCGGGCGACGTCGCGGCGGACGGCGCGCATGCGGGCGGTGTTTTCAAGCTGGCCGGTGGCCTGCTGGAAGCGGAGGTTGAAGGCCTCCTTCTTCAGCGCGACAAGCTGATCGCGCAGCTGGTCGGGCGTCTTTGCTTTCAGTTCGGTGGCGTTCATGCGCCTTCTTCCTTTCAACATCACCGGAAGGCCCGTGGACGGGTTGCCTTGAGCCCGGTGGAGTCAATGATGAACATGCGAATCCGGGAACCCGGAATCGCAGGATGCGTCCCTATAAGGGAGGGGGCGGCGGGGGGCAAGGGAAAAGGTTGTGGCGTCCGACTGCGCGGTTGACATCTTTGTCGCGCGCCCGTTCATGGAAGCTGGCGATACATACTAATCGTGTCTTGATACCACTACACTGATAGGCAAGCCTTTTTAGTCGAATATTCGTTGCTTGGAGACATACGTTGTCCGTCGAGGAAGTTCGTGGCTGGTTTGAGTTTGTAGCGGTCGTAGTTGGCGTACTAGTCGCGCTGGCAACACTGTTTACCCAAGTTAGTAAAGCTATTGAGAAGTACCTAACACATCGCGAATCTCAAAAAGCCGGAACAACGCGTCAACGCTTGCTAGTCACGCCGTCACCTGAAGAATTTGCGAGATACAGCGTTAAGAACGTTCAGGACACCCGCAAGGAAGAAGAACAGTACATTGCAGAGCTTCAACGCAGAGCTCAGATGCGCATACGCGGGTATCTTGAATACACGAACCACCTCTCGACAAGGACACAAGCACGGATTTTCACCCTTGGTCTGATGTTCTTGATTTGCTTCCTATCACTTGCAATCTACTTCACGCTTCTCACCTATGGCGTGGTTTAATATTGCTACCAGCGCCCGGCCGTCGACCGGGCGGCATCGTTCAGTCGGCAATCACGGCAGACAGGGGTATGACTGGACCTTCGGCCTGTTCACCTACCCCCAGCCGTAGTTGAAGCTGACCGAGATCCGGTCATCCTCGGCCATGTTCATCGGCACCTCGTGGCGCAGCCAGCTTTCCCACAGAAGAACCTCGCCCACGGCAGGTTTGACGTAGACGAAGCTTTGCAGTTTGGCCGGCGCGGATTTCTTGCGCAGGGGGGCGTGCATCATCATCGGCAGGCGCGGGTCTTCCAGTTTCAGGGCCGACGTGCCGCCGGGCATCGCCACATAGGTGGTGCCCGAGATCACCGAATGCGGGTGGATATGGCTGGCATGGGTGCCGCCCTCGGGCAGGATATTGATCCAGAGACTGTCGCATTTCAGCTTCTTGCCCTGAAGATCGAAACCGAGATCCTTGACGAAGGCCGCCACATGCCGGTCGAGCGCCTTTTCCAGATCGCCGAAGATCGGAAAGCGCCATGGCAGATCGTTGAGCGAGGAATAGGAGGTATAGCCGGGATAGCCGTTCGCCTCGGCCCAGTCCTGCCCGGCCTCGTCATCCTCGGCGATGGCAAGGCAGGAGGCGTGCAATTCGTCGTAATCGATCTTCTTTTTCGCAAGCTCGTTCACCGTGGCGCGGTAGAGACGGGTGACGAAAAGGGAGGATATCTCGGGCATGATCTTTGGTCCGGGCTGGCGATGGGGCAAGGTCCCCTCGTCTATCCCCTCCCACAACGTCAGGCGCGGTGCAAGTGCCGGCGCCCCCGCCGACTTCTTGCAAAGAAGTCGGTTCGAAATCTTTGCAAGATTTCGCCGGCGCGCCTCCGGCCAACGTGCGGAACGCAAAAACCCCCGCCGTTGCCGGCGGGGGCCTTTTTTCACGGGTCGGCCGTTCGGCCGGGGCCCTTACCAGTCTTCGCGGACGACGACGCGGGTCTTGATCGGCAGTTTCATCGCGCCAAGGCGCAGCGCCTCACGCGCGATCACTTCGTTCACGCCGTCGATCTCGAACATGACGCGGCCGGGTTTGACCTTGGCAGCCCAGTAATCGACCGAGCCCTTGCCCTTACCCATACGCACTTCCGTCGGCTTGGACGACACCGGGACATCCGGGAAAATCCGGATCCAGAC
>JAGRDO010000008.1:830-23088 GCA_020447005.1 Paracoccaceae bacterium | reverse complement strand
GAACCCGAGCGCGCCTCCCGCGTCCGCGGCAGCGCTCTGGTATTCGGCCCAGTCGTTGATCCCGTCGCCATCGCTGTCAGTCCGGCGGTTTTCCCCGCCCAACAGCCGGTCAAAGAATCCGCCCTTGTCGAACAGGCCGGGGCCTCCGCCCGCGTTGCTTCCACCCGAAACGCTGCTCCCGCCGCCGGAACCGCCACTGCACTGATCCAGGTCGGTGTTGCAATGCCCACTGGGATCGCGCCCGTTCACCGGGTCGTTGAAGCTGTACGCATACCTATTGGTCCCCACACCTGCCCATGTCACCTCCCACCAGTCCGGCTGGATGAACATGGCGAGCCTGGGGTCGTAGTACCGTGCGTTGAGGTATTGCAGGCCGGAGGCGTCGTCGTAGCGCTCGCCGATAAACCCTTTCGTCTCCTTCGGGGTCGAGAGGGTCGGGCCCGCGGCGCGAGGCGGGGCAGGCGGGCGATCTAGGCCCTTACCCCCGAGAACTTCCTTTGCCAGTTTTCGCGGTCCTCATCCGCGATCTTGGTGAAAAGCACTTCGGGCGTTTCGAAGACATGGCCGGGTTTCAGGGCGGTCAGAGCCTCGGCAATGGGGCCGGGCCAGGTTTCGTCCGTCACCTTCATTGCCTCGAGCATTCTGGCGGAGGCGTCGGGAATGAAGGGTTTCGACAGGATCGCATAAAGGCGGACGAGGTTCAGCCCGAGCCTGACCATCGCGGCGGCGCGATCGGGGTCGGTCTTGAAGACCGTCCAGGGGGCGGCCGATTGCAGATATTCGTTGCCCGCGGCCCAGATCGCGCGCAGTTCGGTCGCGGCCTTGCGGACCTCCATCGCCTCCATATGCGCCTCATAGCTGCGCACCCGTTCCTCCACTTCCGCGATCAGGGCCGCGGCGCGTTCGCCGGTCGAGCCGCCCTCGGGCAGCGCCTCGCCGAATTTCGAACGGCAGAACTTGGTGATGCGGCTGACGAAGTTGCCAAGGACATCGGCCAGATCCTTGTTGACCGAGACCTGAAAGTTTTCCCAGGTGAATTCGCTGTCGGCGCTTTCGGGCGCGTGGCTGAGCAGCCACCAGCGCCAGTAATCGGCGGGCAGGATCGACAGCGCCTGATCCATGAAGACCCCGCGGCCCTGACTGGTCGAGAACTGGCCGCCATCGTAATTGAGATAGTTGAAGGACTTGATGTAATCGACCTTCTTCCACGGTTCGCGGCTGCCCATGATTGTGGCCGGGAAGCTGAGCGTGTGGAAGGGGACGTTGTCCTTGCCCATGAACTGGACATAGCGCACGTCACCCGCCCCCTTGTCGGTGCGCCACCAGCGCTGCCAGTCGCCATCGGTCTTGCCGTTGGCATCGGCCCATTCGGCGGTGGCGGCGATATATTCGATNNGGCGCGTCGAACCAGACGTAGAAGACCTTGCCCTCCATGCCCTGCCAGGGCGCACCTTCGAACTGCACCGGCACCCCCCACGCAAGATCGCGGGTGATGCCGCGATCCTGCAGGCCGTCGCCGTCATTGAGCCATTTCTTGGCGATCGAGGTCGTCAGGATCGGCCAGTCGGGCTGGCTGTCGATCCAGTCGGCAATCTCGCCCTTCAGCGATTTCTGCTTGAGATAGAGATGTTTGGTTTCCCGCACCTCAAGATCGGTCGAGCCGGAAACGGCCGAGCGCGGGTTGACGAGATCCGTGGGGTCAAGCTGCTTGGTGCAGTTTTCGCACTGGTCGCCGCGCGCCTTGTCATACCCGCAATTGGGGCAGGTGCCTTCGATGTAGCGGTCGGGCAGAAAGCGGTTGTCGGCAACGGAAAAGACCTGGCTTTCGGTCACTTCCTCGATAAAGCCGTTTTCCCCGAGCCGCCTGGCGAAATGCTGGGTCAGCGCGTGGTTGCGCTGGCTGGAGGAGCGGCCGAAATGATCGAAGGAAAGCCGGAAGCCCTTGGCCAGTTCGGCCTGGATCGCCCACATTTCGGCGCAGTATTCCGCCACCGGCTTGCCGGCCTTGGCGGCGGCAAGTTCGGCCGGGGTGCCGTGTTCGTCGGTGGCGCAGATGAACATCACCTCATGGCCGCGCTGGCGCATGTAGCGGGCGTAAAGGTCGGCCGGCAACTGCGAACCGACGAGGTTGCCGAGATGCTTGATCCCGTTGATATAGGGGATTGCCGAGGTGATGAGAATCCGGGCCATGTTCACGCTTTCCTTGCCGTCGCGCGGTGGTTTAGCGGCTTTGCGGGGCAAGGGCCAGAGGGCTCAGCCCTCTTTGCCCCGCCGCAGGAGGCGGCCGATCAGAAAGCTGGTGCGTGGCGTGTAGACATAGGGCGTGCGGTCGCGCGGGGCGGGACGGGCGCGCATCCTGTAGGCCCCGAAGCCGAGCAGTCCAAGATGGATGACCGCGATGAAGACGAACATCGAAGCCGGGCCGAAATGCGCGATGAGCGATGATGCGACCAGCGGCGAGGCAATGGCGCCGATGGCGTAAAGGAACATGAGCGCGGCCGAAAGCTCGACCCTTTCGTCATCGGCGGCGAAGTCATGGGCATGGGCGGTGGCCACGGAATAGATCGGCATCGTGGTGACGCCGAAAAGCCCCGCGGCAAGGAAGACCGCGACAATGCCAAGACCCGAAAGCGCCACGGTGACGCCGCAGGCCAGCGCGGCCGCGACCGACAGCCCCATCAGGACGTTGCGCCGGTCATACTTGTCGGCCAGCCAGCCCATCGGAAACTGCGCGACCGCCCCGCCAAGGACGAATGCGGCCAGAAACAGCGCGATCCGGTCGGCGCTGAGACCGACTTCGATGCCGTAGAGCGGGCCGACCATGCGGAAGGCGGCCGTCGATACCCCCGAGACGACCACGCTGGCCGCGGCAAGCGGCGATTTCCGCCAGGCGAGCGCGGGGCGCAGGCGCGGCGCGCTGGGCGTCGCGGGCTGTTCGGCGCGGCTGACCGTCACCGGCAGCAAGGCCGCACAACAGATGATGGCAAGAAGGTTGTAGGAAAAATAGGCCGCCGGCGCGAGGATGCCGATGACAAGCTGGGCGGCCAGCGAGCCACCGACATCGACGATGCGGTAAAGCCCCATGGCGCGGCCGCGCGTCTCGTTCGTGACCCGGGCCTGGAGCCAGGATTCGATGATCGTATAGCAGCCGGCCACACAGGCCCCCGAGCCCATGCGCAGGATCGCCCAGGCGATGGGATCGACGATCATCATATGGGCGATAAGACCGATGGTGCCCGCCACGGTAAAGGCGGCGAAGGCGCGGGAATGTCCGACCGCCCCCATCAGGCGCGGCGCCCACCAGCAGCCGATGAAGAACCCGAAGAAATGCGCCGACCCCAGGATGCCGACCTCGGCCTTGGTGAAGCCAAGGGACACGCCGGACAAGGCATCGAGCGGCGCCACGCCGCCGGTGCCGAGCTGCAAGAGGATCACGGACAGGAACAGGGCGGCAAAGGAAATCAGCAGGCGCATGGTCTTGCTTTCGTTGACGCGGATACTCTGTCCGCTCATGCGGGAATTGCCCAGCGGAATCATTGCCGTCCGCTGTCAAAAGGCGCGCCCGCGATGCGGGCGCAAGCGATATCTCGCCTCTGAGGGCACGGCTGCGCGTGCCCTCAAAGGCTCGGGTGTCTTGCGTATCCGGGACAGGAAGACGGGGGCTTCCTTTCTCTTTTGCAAAAATACCCCCCGCGCGGAGCGCAGATCGCACGCAGTGCCAGAAGATGCGTGCCCGCGTTTCGCGGGCACTCAATCGAATGCGACGGCAGGATCCCGTGCGGGGCTGAGTGTGAGGGCGGGGCGGCGGTCCTCCTGGCCGTGCTGCGCCGTGGCGGCCCAGCGCCCGGGGGGGCTGGTGCGGCTGCGCAGAAGGGCGATCTGCCAGCGGCTTGCGCCGGGCCGGTGGTCGGGGCTGGCATGCCAGCGGCTTTCGACGCCGCGCGCGCCGCCGTCGCCCGGGGTCAGGATCACGCCGGTTCCAGCGGATGATCCGGCCTCGGCGGCCAGATGCAGGCGGCGCACCGGGGTCAGGCCGGGCGGGGTGGAAAGCTCGGCGATCACAAGAGCCGCCGCACCCGCGCGCAGGGCTTCCTCGCAGCTCCACAGAAGGTCATCGTCGCGCTGTGCCGCGACCATGATCAGCCGCCCGGGATCGGCGAAGGGGAGGATGCCCGCGGGGCAGAGCCGTTCGGGCAGCCAGCCGGGCCGGAGCCAGAGGACCGGCCCCGTGCATCCGGCCATGGCGCTCAGGGCGAGCATCCGCCGTGCGGGGCCGCAGAATTCATGCACCCGCCCCCGGGCGAGGGTCTGGCCCTGCAGGAAGGGCAGGCCCGCCTGCGGCCGGCGCGGATGGCGCGAAAGGGTGGGGCCGGGGCCGTGAATCGTCATGGGGAAACTGTAATTCGTTCCCTATATGTTCTCAAGATGGTCTCTTGCGCCCCGGCCCCGAACCGGCCCCGAACCGGTCTTGACCCGGTCTTGACCCGGCCTTGACCCGGACCGCACGCCGGTACACTCTCGCACCTTCTGCAAGGGGGTGGAGATGCGGCAGATCACGCTTGGCGATGACAGGCTTCGGGTTTCGGCCCTTTGCCTTGGCACGATGACTTGGGGCACGCAGACGCCCGAGGCCGATGCCCATGCCCAGATCGACATGGCCGCCGCGCGCGGAGTGAGCTTCATGGACACCGCCGAGATGTATCCGGTGAACCCGGTGCGGCGCGAAACCGTGGGGCGCACGGAAGAGATCATCGGCAACTGGATCGCGAAGGGCGGACGGCGGCAGGACTGGGTCATCGCCACGAAGATCGCCGGCGAGGGCGGTGCCGCGCGCGACAAGGGCGAGGTCATCGACGGGGTGACGATCCGCAAGGCGCTCGACGCCTCGCTGCGGCGTCTGCGCACCGATCATGTCGATCTTTATCAGTTCCACTGGCCGAACCGGGGCAGCTACATGTTCCGTCAGAACTGGCGCTTTGATCCCGGACGGCAGGACCGCGCGGCGGTTCTGGCCAATATGGCCGACTGCGTGGCGACCGTGGGCGCGCTGATCGGGGACGGCAAGATCCGCCACTGGGGCCTGTCGAACGAAAGTGCCTGGGGCATGGCGCAATGGCTGCGGCTGGCCGATGCGGCCGGGGTGCCGCGCCCGGTTTCGCTTCAGAACGAATATTCGCTGATGTGCCGGCTTTATGACACCGATCTGGCCGAGCTTGGGCATAACGAAAAGGTGACGCTGCTGGCCTTTTCGCCGATGGCGGCGGGGCTTCTGACCGGGAAATATGCGGGCGATGTGGTGCCCGAGGGGTCGCGGCGGGCGATCAATGCCAATCTGGGCGGGCGCATCACCCCGCGTGTCTGGGAGACGGTTTCAGCCTATCTTGGCGTGGCCGCGCGCCACGGGCTCGATCCGGCGCAGATGGCGGTGGCATGGGTGCTGACGCGGCCCTTTCCGGCGCTGCCGATCTTCGGTGCCACGACGCGGGCGCATCTGGAAAACGCCCTTGGCGCGGGTGATCTGGTTCTGGATGCCGAGGTGCTGGCCGAGCTTGAGGCCGTGCACAAGGCGCATCCGATGCCTTACTGACCGGATGTCGCGAAGGGGGGCGGGGCGGTAGCGGATGGCATTCACGCTGAGACAGCTTCAGTTCTTTGTCGCCGCCGCCGAGGCCGGCAGCGTTTCGGGCGCGGCCAAGGCGCTGGCGATTTCGCAATCCTCGGTGACCGAGGCGATCAAGGCGCTGGAGGACGATCTGGGCATCGTCCTCTTCGAACGGCGCGCGCGCGGCATTGCCATCACCAATGCCGGCCACCAGTTCCTGCGCCATGCCCGCAAGATCCGCGACGATGTCTCGGACGCGCGGCGGGCCTTTCAGGTGGACAGCGCTGAGCGGACCGGAGAGTTGCGCCTTGGCGTCACCTCGCTTGTCGCGGGTTACGGTCTGGCCGAGACGCTTTCGCGGTTTCGCCGGACATTTCCGGCCGTCACCATCAGCGCCGTCGAGGACAGCGGCGAATATCTTGAGCATCTTCTGATCGGCGGCGAGATCGACGTTGCCTTCCTTCTGGTTTCCAACCTGCACAACCGGGCGGCGTTTCAGATCGAGAGCATCGCCGCATCCGCGATGCGGCTCTGGCTGCCGCTGGGCCACGCCTTGGCCGCGAAAGAGGCGATCGAGCTGAGCGATGTCGCGGGCGAGCCCTTGATCATGCTGTCGCTGGAAGAGATCGAGGAAAGCACCAACCGGCTTCTGGCCTCGCTTGGCACGCGGCCGGAGGTGGCGTTTCGCACCCGCTCGGTCGAGGCGGTGCGCAGCCTTGTGGCGACCGGGGTCGGGCTGGCGATCCTGCCGGACCTGATCTACCGGCCCTGGTCGCTGGAGGGCGACAGGATCGAGATCCGCGATGTTTCGGGCGACCTGCCGACGGTGCAGGTCGGCATGGCCTGGCGCAGGGGCGCGCCGCTGTCGCCCATCACCCGCGATTTCGTGCGGCTGGCGCAGGCATCGTTCTGATCCTGATCCCCGAATTCCCGTGATATCGGAAAAACCGATATCATGCTTTTGTATTTTGGGTTTGCGAATTTCCAAATCCGGCGCAGAGTTTTGCGGTGACGTCTGGGGGCGCCAGTCGCGCCTGTCTCATTTGGGGAATGAAATGCAAATCCTCTCCGCTATGCTTCGCGCGGCCGTCCTCGCCGGCGTTTGCCTGTTATCCGCGGGCGCTGCCAGCGCCCAGGATGCCCTTTCAGTGGTGACCGGATATCTTGCCGCATGGAATGCGCATGACAGCGCGGCGGCGTCGGCGTTCTTTGCCGATAACGGCGTCTATTACGATGCGTCGGTCGGCACGCCTGTCGAGGGCCGCGACGCGGCCAGGACGCAGGTGATCGACGCCTTTCTGAACGCGGCACCCGATGCGGTCTGGACGATGGACGGCGATCCGATCGTGTCCGGCGATGCGGTTGCCTTCGAGTGGACCTTCTCGGGCACGAATTCGGGCGCATGGGCCGATGGCACCGCCGCCACCGGCAAGGCATTCAGTTTCCACGGGGCCTCGGTCTTTCACATCGAGGCGGGAATGATCGCGCATCAGGCGGATTACTATGATGCGCTTGGGTTCTACAAACAGCTCGGGCTGATGTAACCGGGCACGGCCAAGAGGGAGTAAAGCCATGACGACCCTGAAGAAAATTCTGATTTCGACGACGATCCTTGCCTTTGGCGGGGCACCGATGGCCAGTGCGCAGGTCGCATCGCTTGGGGCCGGCGAAGGGCAGGTCGATATCGTCGCCTGGCCGGGATATATCGAGCGCGGCGAGACCGATGCGGCCTATGACTGGGTGACCAAGTTCGAGGCCGCCACCGGCTGCATGGTCAATGTGAAGACGGCGAATACATCGGACGAGATGGTGGCGCTGATGAACGAGGGCGGGTTCGACCTTGTCACCGCCTCGGGCGATGCCAGCCTGCGGCTGGTCGCGGGCAAGCGCGTGCAGCCGATCAACACCGATCTGATCCCGAGCTGGGGCAAGGTCGATGCGCGGCTGAAGGATGCGCCGTGGTTCACGGTGGACGGCGTCCATTACGGCGTGCCCTATCAGTGGGGGCCGAACGTCCTGATGTACAACACCGATGTCTTCAAGGAGGCGCCGACAAGCTGGTCGGTGGTCTTTGAAGAACAGACCCTGCCCGATGGCCAGTCCAACAAGGGCCGGATTCAGGCCTATGACGGGCCGATCCATATCGCCGACGCCGCGCAATACCTGATGTTCCACAAGCCCGAGCTTGGCATCACCTCGCCCTATGAGCTGAACGAGGATCAGTACAAGGCGGCGCTGGACCTTCTGCGTCAGCAGCGCACGCTGGTGAACCGCTATTGGCATGATGCCTTCATCCAGATGGATGACTTCAAGAACGAGGGTGTCGTTGCGTCGGGCTCATGGCCGTTCCAGGTGAATATCCTGCAAAGCGAGGGCCAGAAGATCGCCTCGACCATTCCGGAAGAGGGCGCCACGGGCTGGGCGGATACGACGATGATGCAGGCCGACGCGGCCCATCCGAACTGCGCCTATATGTGGATGGAGCACACGCTGTCGTCGAACCTGCAATCGGATCTTTCGGTCTGGTTCGGGTCCAACCCGGTGGTGCCCGAGGCCTGCACCGACGGATCGGGCCTGCAGACGGCCGAGGGCTGCACGGCCAACGGTCTGGACAATTTCGAAAAGATCCGCTTCTGGACGACGCCGGTATCAGGCTGCGCCAGCCAGGGTGAATGCGTGCCCTATTACCGCTGGGTTTCCGACTATATCGGTGTCATCGGCGGGCGCTGAGCCGCTTGCCCTTCGCAACCATTGGCCCGGCGGCCGCGATGCCGCCGGGACGGGGAATGTACGGTCCATGTCCAACGCCATAGAGTTCGAACGCGTCGCGCGCCATTTCGGCCGGGTCCGGGCGGTCGACGACGTTTCGCTGACGATCAGCGAAGGCAGTTTCTTTGCCATGCTGGGCCCGTCTGGTTCGGGCAAGACGACCTGCCTGCGGCTGATTTCGGGATTTGAGCGGCCCACATCCGGCCATGTCCGCATCTTCGGCGAAAATTCCGAAGACCTGCCGCCGAACCGCCGCCCGGTGAACACCGTCTTTCAGGACTATGCGCTGTTTCCGCATCTGAGCGTGCGCGACAATGTGGCCTACGGGCTGATGGTGCGGGGCGTGGACAGGCGCCTGCGCGCCGATCAGGCGGCCGAGATGCTGGCGCTGGTCAAGCTGGAGGGCTTTGGCGACCGCAAGCCCGCGCAGCTTTCCGGCGGCCAGCGCCAGCGCGTGGCGCTGGCCCGCGCGCTGGTCAACCGGCCCCGCGTCCTTTTGCTGGACGAGCCCCTTGGCGCGCTTGACCTGAAGCTGCGCGAGGCGATGCAGGAGGAACTGAAGGTGCTGCAGCGGCAGCTTGGCATCACCTTCGTCTTCGTCACCCACGATCAGGGCGAGGCCCTGTCGATGGCCGACCGTGTCGCCGTGTTCAACCAGGGCAGGATCATGCAGGTCGGCGCNNTGTCGATGGCCGACCGGGTCGCCGTCTTCAACGAAGGGCGGATCGTCCAGCAGGGCAGCCCCGAGGATATCTATCAGCGCCCCGAAACCCGCTTTGTCGCCGATTTCGTGGGCTCGGCCAATGTGCTGGCGCCCGACTTCGCGCGGACCATCGGCCTTGCGCCCGCCTGGTATTCGCTGCGCCCCGAGGCGCTGCGCGTCACCGCGGCGGGCAAGGGGCGGGTTTCGGGGCGCGTCGCCGCCGCCCGCTATCTGGGCGCGACCAACCGGATCGCCGTGGACTGCGCGGGCGCGGCATTGTCCGCGAGCGTGCCGGCGGGGCAGCCCGTGCCGGCCGAAGGCGCCACGGTCGCGCTCGACTGGGATGACGGTGCCCTGCACCGGATGGAAGGGGCGTGATGCAGCCGGTCGCCAAAACCGGGATCGGGGACCGGCTTTCCGGCCTTCTCTGGCGGTATCCGCGCCTGCTTTTGATCGTGCTGCTGGTGCCGCCGCTTCTGTGGCTTGGGGTCATCTATATCGGCGCGCTTGCCGCGCTTCTGGTGCAGAGCTTCTTTTCGATCGACGAGTTTTCGGGCCTGATCGACTATCACCTGACCTTGAAGACCTATGGCGAATTGCTGCGCCCGGCGAATTTCGACATCATCCTGCGCACAACGCTCATGGCGACGGCCGTGACGCTGGCCGCCGCCGTCATCGCCTTTCCCGTCGCCTATTATGCCGCGCGCCACGCGAAGGGCCACATGAAGGCGTTCTTCTACCTTGGCGTGATGCTGCCGCTCTGGTCGAGCTATCTGGTCAAGGTCTATGCCTGGAAGCTGATCCTGGCCAAGGAGGGCATCCTGAGCTGGGCGGTGGACGGCATCGGCGCCAGCGCGGCGCTGAACGCGGTGCTGGCGCTGCCGGTGATCGGGGGCGGATCGCTTTCAGTCAGCTATATCGGCACCTTCCTGGTCTTTCTCTATATCTGGCTGCCCTACATGATCCTGCCGGTGCAGGCCGCGCTGGAGCGGGTGCCTTCGAACCTGCTGGAGGCTTCGGGCGATCTGGGCGCCAGCCCGCGCCAGACGCTGCGCCATGTGATCCTGCCTCTGGCGCTGCCGGGGATCATCGCCGGGTCGATCTTCACCTTTTCGCTGACGCTGGGCGATTACATCATCCCGCAGATCATCGGTTCGTCCCGGCTGTTCATCGGGCAGGCGGTCTATTCGCATCAGGGCACGGCCGGGAATATCCCGCTGGCGGCGGCCTTTGCCGTGGTGCCCATCGTGATCATGGGCTTCTACCTCTGGGCGGCCAAGCGCAGGGGGGCGTTCGATGCACTCTGAGCGCGCCTCGCCCTGGCTGAAGATCGCGGCCTTTGCCGGGCTTGCCTTCCTGCACCTGCCGATCCTTCTGATCTTCGTCTATGCCTTCACGACCGAGGACCGGTCCTATCAGTGGCCGCCCCCCGGGCTGACGCTGAAATGGTTCGCGGTCACGTGGAACCGGCCCGATGTCTGGGCAGCCCTTGGCCTGTCGGTGAAGGTCGCGGCGGTCTCGACGCTGATCGCGCTGATCCTTGGCACGTTTTGCGCCGCCGCCGTCAGCAGGGCGCGGTTCTTCGGGCGCGAGGCGATTTCGCTTCTGGTGATCCTTCCCATCGCGCTGCCGGGGATCATCACCGGGATCGCGCTGCGGTCGGCCTTCAGCCTTGGCGATGTGCCCTTCTCGACGCTGACCATCGTGCTTGGTCACGCCACCTTCTGCATCGTCGTCGTCTACAACAATGCGGTGGCGCGGTTCCGCCGGCTGTCAGGTTCGCTGATCGAGGCGTCGGCCGATCTTGGCGCGACCGGGTTCCAGACCTTTCGCCACGTCATCCTGCCGAATATCGCGACCGCGCTTCTGGCGGGGGGCATGCTGGCCTTTGCCCTTTCCTTCGACGAGGTGATCGTGACGACCTTCACGGCCGGTCAGCAGCAGACCCTGCCGATCTGGATGCTGGAGGAACTGGTGCGCCCGCGTCAGCGGCCGGTGACGAATGTCGTCGCGATGGTCGTCGTGCTGGTGACGTTCCTGCCGATCCTTGGCGCCTATTACCTAACCCGCAGCGGGACCGATATTGCCGGCGGCGGCAAATGACCCTGCAATCCGACGGAGCATGACATGGACACGAAGCTTCTGATCGACGGCGAGTTCACCGAGGGCACCGGTCAGGCCGAGGCGATCCTGAACCCCAGGACCGGGGCGCGGATCCTCGGGCTGGCCGAAGCCTCGGTCGATCAGGTCGAGGCGGCGGTTGCCGGGGCCGTCGCCGCATTCGGCGGCTGGTCGCGCACGACCCCCGCCGAGCGCGCGGCCGCCCTTCTGCGTATCGCCGACAGGATCGAGGCGGAGGCGACCGAGCTTGGCACGCTCGAGGCGCTGAACTGCGGCAAGCCGATCAATGCCGCCATCGGCGACGAAGTGCCCGCGATCATCGATACCTATCGCTATTTCGCGGGCGCGGTGCGCAACATGCACGGGCCCTTGGCCGGTGAATATCTGGCCGGGCACACGTCGATGATCCGCCGCGATCCCATCGGGGTTGTCGCTTCGGTCGCGCCATGGAACTATCCGGCGATGATGATGGCGTGGAAGCTGGCGCCGGCCCTTGCGGGGGGCAATACCGTGGTTTTCAAGCCTTCGGAACAGACCCCGCTGACGGCGCTGAAACTGGCGCGCATTCTGGCCGAGGAATTGCCCCGGGGCGTGATCAACATCGTCACCGGGCGGGGCGAGACGGTCGGTAATGCGCTGGTCAACCATCCCGGCATCGACATGATTTCGCTGACCGGGGACGTGGCCACGGGCAAGAAGATGCTTCAGGCGGCGGCGAAATCGGTCAAGCGCACACATCTGGAGCTGGGCGGGAAGGCGCCGGTCATCGTCTTCGATGACGCCGATATCGGTCAGGTCGTCGACGGGCTGCGCGCCTTTGGCTATTACAATGCCGGGCAGGATTGCACCGCCGCCTGCCGGGTCTATGTCGCCGAAAAGGTCTATGACCGGCTGGTCGCCGACCTGACCGGCGCCGTCGAAAGCATCGCCTATGCGCGCGACGATGACAGCACCAACGAAATCGGCCCGCTGATCTCGGCCCGCCAGCGCGACCGGGTGGCCAGTTTTGTCGAGCGTGCGCGCGATCTGAAGCATGTCGAGATCACGACCGGCGGCAAGACCCACGGCACCGGCGGGTTCTACTATATGCCCACGGTCATCGCCGGCGCCCGACAGGAGGATGAGATCGTGCGGCGCGAGGTTTTCGGCCCGGTCGTTTCGCTGACGCCCTTCCGCGAGGTCGATCAGGCGGTGGACTGGGCAAATGACAGCGAATACGGGCTGGCCTCGTCGGTCTGGACCCGGGATATCGGCCGGGCGATGGAAACCTCGGCGCGGCTGCGCTATGGCTGCACATGGGTCAACACGCATTTCATGCTGGTCAACGAGATGCCGCATGGCGGGCTGAAGGCATCCGGTTACGGCAAGGACATGTCGATGTATGCGCTGGAAGACTATACCGCCGTCCGCCATGTCATGATCCGCCACTAGGGCATGGGGCAGGGCGGGTGCGCGCCATTTGCCCCGCCCGGTGAAGCCGCCGCGCCTTCATCCGGGCCAATCCGCCGCGAGGACGGGCGGGGTGCCGCATCCTCCCGGATCAAACGCTCATCGTTTGCCCACCGGCGGGCCGGGGTTGCGGCCCGGGGACTTGCGCAGGGAAGAGGCCGTCTTGCCGAACCTCGCGCGGAAGGCGCGGGCGAAGGCGACCTGACTGGCGAACCCGGTCCTGAGCGCGACATCCCCGAGCGGCAACCGGCTGTCGGTGATCATCCTGTGCGCCTCGTCAAGGCGCAGGTCGCGATAGAAGCGGCCCGGGCTGACGCCGATCCTGCTGGCAAAGAGCATTTCCAGCCGGCGTTGGGACAGGCCGATCCGCCTTGCGATCGCCGCGATCGGCTGCGGTTCTTCTATCGTTCGCTCCATCAGCGCTATGGCGCCGCCGAGCGCCGGGTCTCCGCGGGCCAGACGCGTGGCCGAGATCGAATATTGCGGAACCGTCGCGGCATGGACGGGTTCGTAAAGCAGGGCCCCCGCCACCCGCAAGGCCAGTTCGCTGCCATGTCTGCTGCGGATGAGATCGAGCATCATGTCGAGCGCCGGTGCCGCCCCGCCGCAGGTCACGCGCGGGCCGGAAATGACATAGCGGTCATGGCGCAGGTCGATGGCGGGGAAGCGGTCGGCGAAGGCTTCGAAATCTTCCCAGTGAACGGTGGCGGAATGCCCGTCGAGCAGCCCGGCAAGCGCCAGGAACCAGGCCCCGCCATCGATGCCGATCAGGGCGCGCAACCTTGGGGCAAGGGCGCGGAGCCGTGCCAGAAGCGGGCGCGTCGCCTGTTCGGCCAGACGAAACCCGGCGACGATCATCAGAAGATCGGCATCGCTCCGGTCAGGCAGCGGGGTTGTGGCGATTTCGAACCCGGCGGTAAGGGGCACAGCCCCGCCCGCGGCCGAAAAATAGCGCCAGGTGAAAAGCTCGCGCCCCGCGCGGCGGTTGGCCGCGCGCATCGGATCGACGGCGGCGGCCAGCGACAGGGCGTTGGTATCGGCCATGACAAGGATCGCGACGGCAAGCGGCGAGGGATCGGGCAGGAAGATGGACGCATCGCGTTTCATGCGAAATTTCGTATTCCGTTAAATCCGGCGCGGCAAGCGGGCTTGCGGTTTGATCCGCGCTGGTGGACGGTGGCGGCGCGAGGTGCGGGCGTAGGATCCATGCAGAAATTTCCCATATCCCTTGTTGCGGTGCTTGCCCTTCTGGCCTGCGCAACCGTCCCGGATACCGGTCTGAGGCGGGCAGGGGCGCCGATCTCCTCGTCCACGGCCTTCGATCCGGCGCGGTTCGCGGGCCAGTGGTGGCTGGTCGCGGCCTATGGAGCAGAGGCCGGATGCGGAGCGGTCGGCGAAAACTGGGTGCAGACCGGACCGGGCCGGTTCGAGGTGACGGGGCAGCAGTGCGGCCCCCTCGGGCGCGGCGGTTTTCGGACCGAGGCGAGCGTTGTGGGGCCGGGGCGCATCCGGCGCGGATCGGCCACGGGGGACGAGGTGCTCTGGGTGCTCTGGGTCGATGCCGATTACCGCGTGGCGGTGATCGGGGCGCCTGACGGCCGGTTCGGGCGCGTTCTTTCCCGTACGCCCGCACCGCGCGCCGATCTGATGCAGGCGGCGCGCGATGTCCTGCGTTTCAACGGCTACGATCCGGCGGCGCTGCGCGCGTTCTAGGCGGGTCGCCTGAGGGCCGGGCCAAGACCCTGTCCGGCCCGCCCGGTTGCGACCGGGGCCGCAGCGGTCTGGCCCGCGCAGATGGGCAGGGCATCACTTCCGGCGTTCCGAGGCAAGCTGGGTCAGAAGTGTCGGGAAGTCGCGCGCGCCAATTTCCGCCTCGCGCACGAGCCAGTCGAAATGGTCGGTGAAGCTGGTCACGCGCGCGCTGTCGCGGAACGCGATGTAGTTCCGGCCAAGATAGATGACGGCCAGCAGGGGGCCGAAGATCGTCACCGGCGCGGAAAAGACCCGGCGCGCATCGAACACATAGATGCGCAGCGCGGGGTAGAGCTGATCGTAGAGTTCGCGCAGCCGTGCGATCTGCGCGAACCGCAGATCTTCCGGCAGGCCGCGATAATAGCCTTCGGCCCGCGTGAAAGAGGCAAGTTCGTGAAGGGGCAGCGCGATTTCATAATCCGATCCCGCCTTGGCCATGAGCGCGAGCCGGTCTTCGGATGCCCCGATGGCCTGATCGGCGGTGCGGCCAAGCTGCGGTTCATATTCCCAGCGCAGCATGTCGCGGGTCTTGAGCATGTCGGGCAGGGTCGCGGGAACGTGGCGCACCTTGTAACCGGCGGCCTCGCGGTGCCAGCCAAAGATCGTCTCGTCGATCAGCGCGCGCGGCGCCTCGGTCATCGTCAGCGATGTGGCGAGAAGATCGGCGAGGTTTTCCGGCCGGTCGGTCAGCCCCAGAAGCCAGTCGGCCGAAACGGCGAGCGCCGTGGCGCATTCCGCGACGATCTGGGCATTTGGCAGCCTTGCGCCCGCGTCGCCGAGAAGCTGCGAGATGGTCGAGCGATCGACGCCGATGGCCCGCGCCAGCCCGCTTTGCGACATCGATTTTTCCTGCATCGCCCCGGCAAGCCGCTGGCGGAACTGTGAGGCACGGTCGCGTTTGTCGATAAATCTGCGCATGTGGTGATAAATATCAAAATTGATTACAAATGTTAATCATATTCGGAATTCGCAAGCCGGGCTTTCCCCTTTCTACTGGATCCTGTGGAAAGGAGACCCGATGGACAGCCGGAAACGCACACTCTTCAAGGCTTTGCTTTGGAACCTGCTGGGGCTGGCGGCGATGTCGGCGGTCGGGTTTGCCTTTACCGGATCGGCGGTGACAGGCGGATCCCTGGCCATTGCCAATACCGCGATCGGGCTGGTCAGCTATGTGCTTTATGAACGGGCATGGCTGCATGTCGCGTGGGGCCGCGATGTCTGAACAGCGCCCCGCCGTCGAATGGCCGACACTGATCCTGATCCTCCTTTGCTATCTGATCTGGGCGCTTGCGACGACCTATCTGGCCCGGCTCTGGCTGCCGCTCGGCATGGCGGTGACGGCGCTGACCGTCACGCTTCATTCCTCGCTTCAGCATGAGGTGCTGCACGGGCATCCCTTCCGCCAAAGACTGGCCAACGAGGCGCTGGTCTTTTTCCCGCTGGGGCTTGTCTATCCCTATGGGCGCTTTCGCGACCTGCATCTTGCGCATCACCGGGATGAAAGCCTGACCGACCCTTACGACGATCCCGAAAGCAACTTCATGGACCCCAGGGTCTGGGTAAGGCTGGCCGGATGGCAGCGCGCGGTCTTGCGGTGCAACAACACGCTTCTGGGGCGGATGCTGATCGGCCCGGCGCTGGCGGTCTGGTGTGTGCTGAAATCGGATTTTCTGGCGATCCTGCGGGGCCAGACCGGGCTGTTGCGCGCCTGGGCGCTGCATGTGCTTGGCCTTGTTCCGGTGATCCTGTGGGTCATGCAGTCGGGCATGCCGCTCTGGGCCTATGTGGCATCGGCCTATGGCGGGATGGCGGTCCTGAAGATCCGCACCTATCTGGAGCACCGCGCCCATGAGATCGCGCGGGGCCGGTCGGTGATCGTCGAAGGCGGGGCGGTGTTGCCGTTTCTCTTTCTCAACAACAACCTGCATGCGGTTCATCATGCGCGGCCGGGGCTGGCATGGTACAAGCTGCCTGCCTTCTACCGCACCCGGCGCGAGGAATACATGCGCCGGAACGAGGGCTATTTCTTTTCGTCCTACGCCGAGATCTTCCGCCAGTATTTCATCCGGGCGAAAGACCCGGTTCCCCACCCTCTGCGCCCCGAGAACTAGGCTTTCGCAGCGCCCTGTTGCGTGACAGAAGGGCGGCATGAGTCTTTGGGTCGCCTTCACATTTGCCGCCGCCGCCATGCAGACCGTCCGCTTCGTGCTGCAAAAGCAGCTGCGGGGGGCCGGGCTTTCGACCGGTGGCGCCACCTTTTCGCGGTTTCTTTTCGCCGCGCCGATGGCCCTTTTGCTGGCGGCGGGGGCGCTGGCCGTCACGGGCGAGCACATGCCGGGCCTGTCGGGGCGGTTCTGGGCGTTCGTGACGATGGGCGGGATCGGTCAGATCATCGCTACATTTCTGACGGTCGCACTGTTTTCGCTGCGCAATTTCGCCGTGGGCATCGCCTTTACCAAAACCGAAACGGCGCAGGTCGCGCTTTTTTCGGCGGTGATCCTTGGCGAGGCGGTCAGCCCGACCGGCTGGGCGGCCATCGCGATCGGATTCGCGGGCGTTATCCTGCTGTCAGGCGGGCCGGGATCGGGCGCCAGGCTTTGGGGCCGGCCGGCGATATATGGCCTTCTGGCGGGCGGGCTGTTCGGGATTTCGGCGGTGGGATATCGCGGGGCGACGACCGAACTTCTGCCATTGCCCTTCATGCTGCGGGCGCTGATCGCGCTGTCGGCGGCGACGGCGGTGCAGACGCTGCTGATGGGGCTGTGGCTGATCTGGCGCGAACCGGGCGAGATCACGCGCGTTCTGGCGCGCCGGAGGGTCACGATCTGGGTCGGGATCACGGGGATGCTGGGATCGCTGGGCTGGTTTTCGGCCTTCGCGTTGCAGAACGCGGCCTATGTACGGGCCCTGGGCCAGACCGAGATCGTGTTCACGATGATCGCCTCGGCGGTGTTCTTCCACGAAAGACTGGCCTGGCGCGAGGCGGGGGGCATCGCGCTGGTGGTGATCTCGGTCATGGCGATCGTTCTCGGCTTTGGCTAGCGGGCCGCTCAGCCTCTGGCGGGGACGATGCGGTTGACATGGCCCATCTTGCGGCCGGGGCGGGCCTCGGCCTTGCCGTAAAGATGCAGCGCCGCGTTCGCTTCGCGCGCGATTTCGGGGACCCGGGCGATGTCGTCGCCGATCAGGTTTTCCATGACGACATCGGCGAAGCGGCCGCCATCGCCAAGCGGCCAGCCCGCAACCGCGCGGATATGCTGTTCGAACTGGTCGACCGCGCAGCCGTCTTGCGTCCAGTGCCCGGAATTGTGAACGCGGGGGGCGATTTCATTGACGATAAGCCCCTTCGGCGTCACGAAAAGCTCTACCCCCATCACGCCCACATATTTCAGCGCATTGAGGATCCTGCCGGCAAGGAGCACGGCATCGGTGCGCTGGGCGGCGGTCAGCCGCGCGGGCACTGTGGTGCGGCGCAGGATGCCGCCTTCATGGACGTTTTCGCCCGGATCGAAAGCCGCGACGGCGCCGTCCCGGGCGCGTGCCGCGATCACGGAAACCTCATGGCTGAAGGCAACGAAGCCTTCGAGGATGGCGGGAGCACCGGCCATGGCGGCGAGAGCCGCATCCGCATCGCCGGGCGTGTCGAGCCGCGCCTGCCCCTTGCCGTCATATCCCAGGCGCCGGGTCTTGAGGATTGCCGGCGTGCCGATCTCGGCCAGCGCCCCGGTCAGGCCGTCTTCATCGTTGACGGCGGCGAAAGGCGCGGTCTGAAGGCCGAGATCGCGAAGAAACGCTTTTTCGACAAGCCGGTCCTGACTGACCGACAGCGCGCGGCGATCGGGGTAGATCGGGCGCTGCGCCTCCAGAAGATCAAGCGCCGAAGTCGGGATATTCTCGAACTCATAGGTGATGACATCGACCGAAGCGGCAAAGGCGGCAAGTGCGGCGGCATCGTCATATCCGGCGGTGGTGACCCGGTGGGCCACGTCGCCGGCGGGCGGGTTGGCGGCCGGTTCGTACACATGGCTGCGATAGCCGAGGCGTGCGGCCGCGACCGACAGCATGCGGCCAAGCTGACCGCCGCCAAGAATGCCGATCGTGGACCCGGCGGGCAGGGGATCAGTCATCGCTGGGTTCATCCGGGATGGAGGCCGAAAGGGCCGCACGCCAGGCGTCCAGCCGCCCGGCCAGGGCCGCATCGTTCAGCGCGAGGATCCCCGCCGCCATAAGGCCGGCATTGGCGGCCCCGGCCGCACCGATCGCCATCGTCGCCACCGGATAGCCTTTTGGCATCTGGACGATGGAATAAAGGCTGTCGACGCCGGAAAGAGCCTTGGTCTGGATCGGAACCCCGATCACCGGCACCCGGGTTTTCGAGGCCATCATGCCGGGCAGATGCGCGGCCCCGCCAGCCCCCGCGATGATCACCTGCAGGCCGCGTTCGGCCGCTGTCTTGCCATAGGACCAAAGCCGG
Organism: Paracoccaceae bacterium; assembly: GCA_020447005.1. Lineage (GTDB taxonomy): Bacteria > Pseudomonadota > Alphaproteobacteria > Rhodobacterales > Rhodobacteraceae > Albidovulum. The sequence goes on along the minus strand of JAGRDO010000008.1, from coordinate 4,218 downwards.
TCGGGCGTGCGATGGGCCGAGACGATGCGGGCTTCATAGGCAACGCCAAGGTCGTCCAGCACGGCCGCCGCCTCTTTCATCGTCGGCCAGTCGGATTGCGACCCCATGATGATTCCGACATTCACGCCCATATCCCGCCCTCGTTCCCGTTTGCGCGCGCACTATAGCGGCGGTTGGGGGCGGGGCAAGGCCGGGATGGCGCGGGTGCGGCGCCGGGATCGCGGTGAATGCGGGATTGACGCGCGACGGAATTCGGGTCTGCTTACGTTAAGCATGACGGCAGCCGATGCCATCCCGGGCAATATGTGAAGGAAGAGATCAAGATGAAGGTTCGAAGCGGATATAGTCGCCTGCAGATCGCCCTGCACTGGGGCATGGTCGCATTGCTGCTGGTCAGTTTTTTCAGCCATGACGCGATGAAGTCGGCCTGGTATGCGCTGCACAAGGGAAAGGATGCCTTCGGCACCGTCGCCGCGCTGCATGTCTGGGTCGGGGTTTCGGTGCTGGTGCTGGCGATCCTGCGGCTGGCGCTGCGCCACGGGCGGGGCGTGCCGGACCTGCCTGCGGGCGGTCATCCCGTTCTCGACCGTGTGGCCCGGCTGACGCATCTGGGGCTTTATCTCTTGCTGATCGGTATCCCGGCCTCGGGTCTGGCCGCATGGTTCGGCGGCATAGATGCCGCGGGCGAGGCGCATGAGATCATGTTCAACCTTGCGCTGGCGCTGGTCGGCCTGCATGTGGCCGGCGCGCTTTACCACCAGTTCGTTCTCAGGGACGGGCTGATGGACCGGATGCGGCGCCCGGGGTGATGCCGGGCGTCAGAGCCCGGCCGCCTCACCCAGCCCGAGCATCAGGTTGAGGTTCTGGACGGCGGCCCCCGACGCACCCTTGCCAAGGTTGTCGAGGACGGCAATCAGGGTTGCCGACCCGGTATCGGGATTGCCGTGGACCGAAAGCTCCATCCGGTTGGTGCCGTTCAGGGCCTGCGGCATGACCCGGGGTTCATGCGCGGCCGGCGCGACGAGGGAAACGAAATTCCCGCCGGCATAGTGACGGGACAGGACTTCCCCGGCCCGCGCGATATCGTCCGCGCCAAGCGTGACTTCGACCGCGACGGCCATGCCTTGCGCATATTGGCCGACCGAGGGAACAAAGACCGGCTGATGCGCGAGGCCGCCGTAAAGGGTGATTTCGGGCAGGTGCTTGTGGCTTTGGGCGGCGCCGTAAAGGAATGAGCCGCTGGCCGCGCCGGATTCGAATTCCTCGATCATCGCCTTGCCGCCGCCGGAATAGCCCGAGACCCCGGAAATCGCGAGGCTGGCATCGGGCGCGATGATCCCGGCATCGACAAGCGGCCGGATAAGCGCGATGGCGCCGGTCGACCAGCAGCCGGGGTTTGAGACCCGCTTTGCGGTCCGGATGGAATCGCGCTGGCCCGGCGCCAGTTCGGCGAAGCCGAAGACCCAGTCAGGATCGGTGCGATGGGCGGTCGAGGCGTCGATCAGCCGCGTCGGCAGCCCTTCGGCGGCGCAGATCGCGGCAATCTCTTTCGCGGCGGCGTCGGGAAGGCAGAGAATGGCAAGCTCGGCCTCGGCCAGTGCGGCCAGCCGCGCGCCAAGATCCTTGCGCTTGTCCGGATCGACGCGGACAAGCGCGATGTCGTCGCGGCGTTCCAGCCGTTCGCGGATCTGAAGCCCGGTGGTGCCGACATCGCCGTCGATGAAGACCTTATGCGCCATGTTCCCTGATCCTTCCAGCCAACGAAAACCCGATATAAGCCTTTTGGCCACAAAGGCAAAGGCCGGGGCGGCGGCGCGGAGGCGCTAGTCGCGGGCGGAAATCCGGGCGAGGGATCCAAGCCCTTCATAGAGGCGGGAGACCCCGGACACGAGCGGGATGAGGTCGGCCTGAAGCGCGTGATAAAGGTCCGGTTTGCCGCTGAATTGCCGGGAGACGGGGCGCCCGGCGGCGTCGATTTCCGGATACCAGCCGCCGTGTTCCTCATCCACGAACAGGGTGGTGGCGCAGGCCCAGAGCCGCCGGTACCACGCGTCGGTTCCGGGCGAGGGTTCGAGCTTGTGCAGCGTCGAGATGGCACCGATGCCCTCGGCGACCGGCCACCAGTAGCGATCGGCCCGCAGGACCTGCCCGCCGCTGTCCAGTGTATAGGCCAACCCGCCGTCGCCCTGCCAGGCGTCGGCCAGCGCCGTGTCGATCAGGTTCCGGGCGCCGAGCAGGGCGTTGTCGTCGCGCCTGCCCGACAGGTCCCAATGCTGTATGACCAGCCGGCCCAGTTCCAGCGAATGCCCCGGCGTGCTTCCCCGGGGACGGAACATCGGATTTCCCTCATAGGCGGGGTCGACCTTCCATTCGGAGGTATAATGTTCCGGCAGCCGCCAGCCGTGGCGCGGCGCGACCTGTCCGACGAAGAAATCGAGAATGCGTCCCGCGCGCGTCAGGTATTCGGCCTGCCCGGTCGCCTCATATGCCGCCAGCATCGCCTCGACCCCGTGCATGTTGGCATTCATCCCGCGATACTGCGAAAAAACCGTCCAGTCCTGGCGAAACTCGTCGCGCAGAAGGCCGCGATCCTCGTCCCAGAAACGGGTGTCGATGACCTCGGTCACATCGGCGATCAGACGGTCGGCATCGGGATGGCCGGCCATCCGGGCACTGGCGCCGGCCAAGAGGACGAAGACATGCCCATAGGCAAGCTTGGTGCCGTCGGCGTGCTGCGTGTCGCCGACCGACCAGCAATATCCGCCGTGGCGTCCGTCGCGGTGGCGGCGCCAGATGAAATCCATGCCCGCATCGATCATATCCCCCGCCCCGGCGGCGCCAAGGGCGTTGGCGAGGGCATAGGAATGCACCAGACGCGTTGTCGTGTGGATTTCCTGAACCAGATAGGGCAGGCGCCCGCCCCGGTGATCGAGAAGATCAAATCCGCCATCGGACCGGAGGCTTTGGCGAAAGAAGGCCAGTTGCCGCGCGGCATCGCGCCGCAACCAGTCACGGTGTTCGGCCGTGTCATGTCCGAAGTCTTCAGATGTCATCGCTTTTGCGCCATTCCTGCCCGCCGGGATGTCGCCACTATCGCGCCGACAGGGGCGAACCACAACCGGAAGAGAGCGTGCCGCGACAAGGCGGGTGCGCGCCTGCCCCGAGGGGGAGGGGCGCCCCTGTGGCACAAAAAACCCGCCGCGGAGGCCGCGGCGGGTTCGGGTGTTGCGTCAGGTCCGGGTCAGGCCTTGATCAGGCCCATCGCCTCAAGCTTCAGGATCACCTGATGGGCGCAGTTGTCGACATCGACATTTTCGGTCTCGACGCGCAGTTCGGGGTTTTGCGGTTCCTCGTAAGGATCGGAAATCCCGGTGAATTCCTTGATCTT
>JAGRDO010000008.1:508-790 GCA_020447005.1 Paracoccaceae bacterium | reverse complement strand
GGCGTTCGCATTCCTCGACCGAGGTTGCCACATGCACCTCGATGAAGGCGCCGAAGCTTTCCACCATCTCGCGCACGGCGCGGCGGGTGGCCGTGTAGGGCGCGATCGGCGCGCAGATCGCAATGCCGCCGTTCTTGGTGATCTCGGAGGCGACATAGCCGATGCGGCGGATGTTGATGTCGCGGTGTTCCTTGGAGAAGCCCAGTTCCGACGACAGATGCTTGCGCACCACATCGCCATCGAGAATCGTCGTCGGGCGCCCGCCCATCTCCATCAGCTTGA
>JAGRDO010000008.1:0-489 GCA_020447005.1 Paracoccaceae bacterium | reverse complement strand
CGATGGTCGACTTGCCCGAGCCGGAAAGCCCGGTGAAGAAGACGGTAAAGCCCTGCCTGGCGCGCGGCGGCGAGGTGCGGCGAAGCTCCTGCACCACCTCGGGGAAGGAGAACCAGTCGGGGATCTCAAGCCCTTCGCGCAGGCGGCGGCGAAGTTCCGTGCCCGAGATGTCGAGGACGGTGGAGCCTTCGGGCACCTCATCGACGGGGAAATACTGGGCCTTTTCCTGCACATAGACCATCTGTTTGAAGTCGACCATCTCGATGCCGATTTCCTCCTGATGCTGGCGCACCAGTTCCTGCGCGGCGTAGGGATCGTAGAAATCCTTGCCCTGGCTGTTCTTGCCGGGGCCGGCATGGTCGCGGCCGACGATGAAATGGGTCAGGCCATGGTTCTTGCGGATGATCGCGTGCCAAAGCGCCTCACGCGGGCCGCCCATGCGCATGGCGAGGTTCAGGAGGCTGAGATGCGTGGTCGAGGCCGGGTATT
>JAGRDO010000067.1 GCA_020447005.1 Paracoccaceae bacterium | reverse complement strand
ATCACCCCGCCATAGCGGCGCACCGTGTCCTTCTTGGCCTGCGGCGCGGTCCTGGGCATCACCACATTGCAGGGGATGCCGCGCAGCATCGCGGCATAGCTGAGGCACGAGGCATGGTTGCCCGAGGAATGGGTCGCCACGCCGGCCCTGGCCTGTTCGTCGGACAGCCCGAAGACAGCATTGGCCGCACCCCGTACCTTGAAGGCGCCGGGTTCCTGAAAGTTCTCGCACTTGAAGAACAACTGGCAGCCGGCCAGGTCGTTCAGATAGTCCGACGTCCGGATCGGCGTGCGGCGGATATGCGGCCTGATCCGCTCATGCGCCTCCAGCATGTCCTCATAGCTCGGGATGTACATCATGCGGCTGCCTTCTTCACGCTGTTTTCCTCACTGCGGTAATAGTCCTGCGCCGCCGCGACGCCTGAGCCGAGCTTCACATCCAGGCCAAGATCGGCCATCACCATTTCGGCCGTTGCCAGACCCGAGAGCATCAGCACATCGGTCAGCATGCCGAGATGGCCGATGCGGAAGACCTTGCCCGCAACCTCGCCAAGCCCGACGCCGAAGGCAACACCGTATTTCGACGCGGCATGGGTCACGATCTGGGTCGCATTGAAGCCTTCGGGCGTTCGGATCGCGCTGACCGTGTCAGACTGAAGATCGGTACTGGCGGCGCAGAGATCAAGCCCCCAGGCCCGGACCGCGCGGCGCACGCCTTCGGCGATGCGGTGGTGGCGGGCGAAGACCTCGTCCAGCCCCTCTTCAAGGATCATGCCGGTGGCCAGCTTCAGCCCGTTCATCAGCCCGACGGGTGGCGTATAGGGAAAGGCGTTGTTGGCGTAGCCCTTTGTCATGTCATTGATATCAAAGAAGGTGCGGGGCAGGCGGGCGGTCTTCGTCGCTTCCATCGCCTTGTCCGAAAAGCCGAGGATCGCGAGGCCGGCGGGCAGCATGAAGCCCTTCTGGCTGCCTGTCACGGCGATATCGACACCCCATTCGTCGAAACGGAAATCCATCGAGGCTATCGACGACACGCCATCAACGAAGAAAAGCGCCGGGTGTTTGGCGGCATCGAGCGCACGGCGCACCGCGGCGATGTCGGATTTCACGCCGGTTGCTGTTTCGTTATGCGTCGCCAGAACGGCCTTGATCTTGTGGCCCTTGTCGGCAGTCAGGATCTCTTCATACCGGTCGGCGGGCAGGCCCTGGCCCCACGGGGTTTCAACGATCTGCACATCCAGCCCGTGGCGCTGGCACATGTCGATCCAGCGATGGCTGAACATGCCGTTGCGCGCCGCAAGGACCGTATCGCCCGCAGACAACGTGTTCGAAAGCGCGGTTTCCCAGCCGCCGGTGCCGGTTGAGGGATAGATGAAAATCTTCGCCCGGTCGGATTTCAGGATCTTGCGCACGTTATCAAGGCAGGGATGCAGGATCGTGCCGAAGACCGGCGAACGGTGGTCGATCGTGGGCATGTAGCATGCCTTGCGGATTTCCTCGGGCATATTGGTCGGGCCGGGAATGAAAACCGGGTTCTGAAAGGACATATCTCGCACCCCTTTTGTTCGAGTCGAGACACTCTAAGCCCGGCGACGGTCTGGGTGCAATTTTTTCGAAAAAATATTTCATTTTCAGAAAATACCGTTTTTCCATTGAAATAAAACGCTAATTTTGATTTCATCCAGCGAAATCATTTTTCACATCTTGGATCGGAGGGGCAGAATGTCCGACAAGCGCAGCCGGGGGCGACCGAAAAGCTTTCACGACAAGACAGCGGAAAACACCGTGCAGTCCCTTGATCGCGCGCTGTCGATCCTGAAGGTCGTCGCCGGATCGCGCGGGTTGACGCTGACCGAACTTGCCAATGAAAGCGGGCAGAGCACTCCCACTGTCTACCGGGTTTTGACAACGCTCGCCGCGCATGGGTTTGTCGAGACCGAAGAGCCGAGCCAGGTCTGGCATATCGGTGCCGGGGCCTTTCGGGTCGGGTCGGAATTCCTGCGCAGGACGCGGTTGGCCGAACGGTCACGCCAGCCGATGGACCGGTTGATGCGTGCAACAGGTGAAACCGCCAATCTGGGGATCGAGCGCGCAAATCAGGTGCTGTTTCTGGGGCAGGTCGAAACCCCGCAGACGATCCGTGCATTTTTTGCGCCGGGCACGCTCAGCCCGATGCATTCCTCGGGCATCGGCAAGGCGATGATGGCGTGGTATCCCGAAGCGCGGGTAAAGGCGATCGTCGCGGGCGGGCTGGATCGCTATACCGACCGCACGATTACCGCGCCGGAAAAACTGGTGGCCGATCTGGCGCGCACGCGGGCACAAGGATTTGCGCTGGACGACCAGGAGCGTACCGACGGGATGCGCTGCATCGCCGCGCCGATCTTCAACACCTATGGCGAGGCGGTTGCGGGGCTTTCCGTCTCTGGCCCGGCCTTCCGTCTGCCGCGCGCCGCGGCAATCGAGCTGGGCGCGATGGTCCGCGCTGCCGCGAATGAGGTGACCGAGGCCACCGGTGGGCGCCAGCCCTGACGGCTTCAGCCGCCGGAACCAAGCCGCTGGCCGACGCCGTCGCGCGATTGCAGCGCGCGCCACCAGTCTTCGTTGTCCAGAAACCACTGGACGGTTTTTTCCAACCCTTCGTCGAGCGTGACCGAAGGCCGCCAGCCGAGTTCATTGCGGATGCGCGAAGGTTCGATCGCATAGCGCTGATCGTGGCCGGGTCGGTCGGTGACAAAGGTGATCTGTTCGGCATAAGGCGCGTTGCCGGGGCGCTTGTCATCCAGAATGGCGCAGATCTTCCGCACCAGATCAAGGTTTGTCGCCTCATTTTCGCCGCCGATATTGTAGCTGCGCCCGACCGTTCCTTTCTGCACGACCAGCAAGAGGGCGTCGGCGTGATCCTCGACATAAAGCCAGTCGCGGATGTTGTCGCCCTTGCCGTAGATCGGGATCGGCGCCCCCGCCAACGCCTTCAGGATCACGACCGGGATCAGTTTTTCCGGAAAGTGGTACGGGCCGTAGTTGTTCGAGCAATTCGTCAGCACGACAGGCAGGCCGTAGGTTTCGTGCCATGCCCGCACAAGGTGATCGGACGCGGCCTTCGATGCCGAATAGGGCGAACGGGGATCATAGGGCGTGTCTTCGGTGAATTTGCCCTTTGGCCCGAGCGAGCCGAACACCTCGTCAGTCGAGATGTGGTGAAAGCGGAATGCCGCAGGCTTGCCGGAATGGGTCCAATAGGCGCGGGCGGCCTCCAGCATCGTATAGGTGCCGGTGATATTGGTCTCGATGAAGGCGGCGGGGCCGTCGATCGAGCGGTCAACATGGCTTTCGGCGGCAAGATGCATGATCGCATCGGGGCGGTGGGCGGCAAGGATGCGGTCAAGCGCGGCCCGATCGCAGATATCGGCCTGTTCGAACGCATGGGCCGGACTGCCCGAGACCTCGGCCACGTTCGAGAGCGATCCCGCATAGGTCAGCTTGTCGAGATTGACGACGGAATGGCCTGAGCGGATCGCATGGCGGACGACGGCCGACCCGATGAACCCCGCCCCTCCGGTCACCAGCAGTTTCATGCCGCGTCTCCGTAACTGAAGGGCGAGACGAAGCTGGCGAAGGCCGGGGCGGCCGCGTCCTTGTCCGAAAGGATCGCGCGGCCGGTGTCGATACCCCAGTCGATGGCAAGGTCAGGATCGTCAAAGCGGATCGCGCCGTCGCAATGGGGCGCGTAGAAATCCGAGCATTTGTAGAGAACTTCGCAATCCGGTTCGCGCGTGATGAAGCCGTGAAGGAAGCCTGCCGGGATCATAAGCTGAAGGCCGTTTTCGGCCGAAAGCTCGACCCCCGTCCAGCGGCCATAATCGGGCGAACCTCTGCGGATATCGACGGCGACATCGAAGATGCGGCCGCGCGCGCAGCGCACCAGCTTGGCTTGCGCATGGGGTGGGGACTGATAGTGCAGGCCGCGAACGGTGCCCACGTCGCGCGAATAGGAATGGTTGTCCTGCACGAAGGCGCAGTCGATGCCGCAAGCCGCAAGCGCCTTCTGGTTCCAGACCTCGGAAAACCAGCCCCTTGCGTCGCCAAACCGGCGTGGGGCGCAGATCACGACACCGGATAGTGCTGTCTGTTCGATGTCCATCTTGCCACTCCAGGTATCCTGACTGGCGTCGTTCTAGACGTGACCCGATCATGAGAAAAGCCCCGGCGGGCCATTTCCGGCGAAACCGGTTCCGCCGGGCCGATGATCAGGTGAAGCCGCATCGGATTGTTTCCTGAAACCAGATGGTATCCGGGTGGCGCGAACGCAATTGACTGACGGGAAACGCGAAACACGCCGAAGCAGGGCAAAACCGGCTAAACTTCGCTGCGGGTGAGAATCCTCTGGCCCTCGCGCATGTTCCCCGGAATACTGCGGCAAGTGGGTAAGTTGTTTTTGGATGGGGCGTTCTGGTAAGGCGCGCGGTCACATTTTGTTTGAAACAAAGAGATTTTGGTCAGGTATCCCGGCCAGCGAGACGATGGAATGCGTGCCGACCCATCAGGGAACGGCCCGGATTGCATGGCTGTCGCGCGGGATCGGGGAAATCTGTCACGCGGTGGCAAGATACGCTATGATCGCCACTGCGGCATGTTCAGATGGCCTTCGGCTTTCGGTTATTGCGACCGCGGACATGGCACATGAAAGGGCCAGACACGGATGAGTATCGTCTCAAAACGCGTATTGGTGACGGGTGGTGCCGGTTTCCTTGGATCGCATCTGTGCGAAAGACTGCTTTCGGCGGGGCATGATGTCCTTTGTGTCGACAACTACTTTACCGGCCGCCGGTCGAATGTCGCGCATCTTCTGGACAATCCGCGCTTTGAGATCATGCGCCATGACGTGACCTTTCCGCTTTATGTCGAGGTGGACGAGATCTACAACCTCGCCTGCCCGGCAAGCCCGGTGCATTACCAGCACGATCCGGTCCAGACGACCAAGACCAGCGTGCACGGCGCGATCAACATGCTGGGGCTGGCCAAGCGGCTGCGGGCCAAGATCCTTCAGGCATCGACTTCCGAGGTTTATGGCGATCCGGTCGTGCACCCGCAGACCGAAAGCTACTGGGGCAACGTGAACCCCATCGGATACCGGTCGTGCTATGATGAGGGCAAGCGCTGCGCCGAGACGCTGTTCTTCGATTACCATCGCCAGCACAACCTGCGCATCAAGGTGGCGCGGATCTTCAACACCTATGGCCCGAGGATGCATCCCCAAGATGGGCGCGTGGTGTCGAATTTCATCATGCAGGCGCTGGCGGGCGAGCCGATCACCATTTACGGCGAGGGCAATCAGACCCGATCCTTCTGCTATGTCGACGACCTTATTTCCGGTCTCATCGGCTTGATGGAGACGGGAGACGACATCACCGGCCCGATGAATATCGGCAATCCGGTCGAGATGACGATCAAAGAGCTTGCCGAAGCGGTGATCGATCTGACCGGCTCGCGGTCGAAGCTTGTCCATGAGCCGCTGCCAAGTGACGATCCCGTTCAGCGCAGACCGGATATCGGCTTTGCGCGAAGCACGATCGGCTGGGAACCGAAAGTCGCATTGCGCGATGGGCTGAAGCGCACGATTGCCTATTTCACCCGGCTTCGCGAAGACCTTGCCAAGGTGGAGGCGGCGCAATGAACGCAAATACCCGATACGCGGTGCCAGGTCATCCCAGCGGCGCTCGTGCCGCGGCGCGGGCGGTCGCATGGATCGCGGCTGCTGTTCTGGCCTGCCTCAGCGTGTTTCTCATCAACGGCAAGCCGCTCTTTTATTTCGACACGGTCGGCTACATCTCGCAGGGGCATTCGGCGCTGCGGCTTCTGGGGATCGAAGGGGAATCGCCCCTGGCCAAACGCGGTGAAGCCGTGAAGGAAGCGCGCGCCGCCGACAAGCCGGCAACCATGCCGGACATGGCCGAGATCAACGCCAAGAATACCGTCGACGGGTCCCGTTCGACCTTCTACGCGATCCTTTCGGGCGCGTTGGCGCGTCTGGGCGCGCTGGAAGGGCTGATGCTGATCAATATCGCGGCGGTCTTGCTGGCCATTTACCTGCCCTTGCGGGTGGCAAGCCGCCGCTGGGGATTGCCGGTTCCCCTGTCACAGGCGGTGTCGATGCCGGTGATCGTGGCCTGCCTTGGATCATTGCCGTTCTTCGTGGCCTATCTGATGCCCGATACATTTGCGCCCGTCCTGATTCTGGTCTTCGCGACACTTGGGGTTTTTTCCCGCCAGATGACCGTGCCCGAGATCCTGCTGGCGCTGGCGCTTGGGATGATGGCCATCGTGTCGCATCTGTCGCATCTGGCCATCGGGGTGCTTCTGGTTCCGCTGGCGGCGCTTGCATCGCTGATGCTGTCGCGGCGGCGCTGGTGGCTGGCTCCGGCGCTTGGCCTTGTCATTGTCGGGGTCGGTTTCGCCGAACAGAGTGCCCTGAGATCGACAGCAAAGGCCGTTTCGCAGTCAGAGGTCGTCATCAAGCCCTATATCACGGCGCGGCTGATTCAGGACGGGCCCGGGCTTCGATATCTGGAAAAGCACTGTCCTGACGACAGGATCGCCACCTGCCATCTTTATGAAGCGCTGCAATGGTCCGATGATCCCTATCGCATCACCGCGACCCATATCGTCTTCGAGACCAGCCCGAGGCTCGGATCGTTCCGCCTGATGCCGGCCCGGGATCAGAAGGCGGTCGCGGACGAGCAGATCGGGTTCTTCTTCGATGTCCTCTTCGACATGCCGGTGGCGACCATCGCGGCTTTCGCCAGGAACGCCTTTATCCAGTCGGGCTGGGTGGCGGTGGATCTGACGATCCCCACCGACAATGTCATTGCCCAGAACGCCGGGGTAACCGCGCTGATAACCGGCGATTTCGATCACGGGCGTATCACGCGCGATACGGGCTGGCTTGGGCCGCTGACGCTGGCGCATCAGGTGCTTTATCTGGTGTCGTTCGCGGTGATCGTCGTCCTGATCGCTCTGCCCCGCCGGGTTCCTTACGAGATGAAGGTCTTTGCGATCGCGGTGGTGCTGGGAATTCTGGTGAACGCGCTGGTTTGCGGCGGGATTTCCCAACCCTCGACCCGTTACGGCGCGCGGGTGATCTGGCTGCTCCCGGCCCTCGCGACGGTTCTGGCGATTTTTGCAAGGCGTTCGCGTGGCTATGACGAAGGCCGGTCTGGCTGGGGGGCGGCATGACGAACGCGGCGGGGTCGATATCGGTCATCATGCCGGCCTATAATGCCGAACGCCTGCTGCCACGCGTTCTGGCGCCGCTGATGGCCATGCAGCGTCGTGGCGAGATCGCCGAGGTGATTGTCGTCGACGATGTATCGCCCGACAACACGGCCGCGATTGCCGGCGATCTGGGCGCGCGCGTCATCGTGATGGACAAGAATGGCGGGCCGGGCGCGGCGCGCAACCGGGCCGCCGAAGAGGCGAAGGGCGAGATCCTGTGGTTCGTCGACAGCGATGTCATCGCGTGGGAAGACGGCGCAAGCAAGGTCGCGGCCGCCTTCGCCGATCCCGAGGTTGCGGCGGTCTTCGGCTCATACGATTCGACGCCGGACGGCCAGCACTGGTTTTCGCGCTACAAGAACCTGATGCACCGGTTCTACCATCAGAACGCAAATCGCGATGCGCATACGTTCTGGGCGGGTTGCGGAGCGGTACGCAAGGACATGTTTCGCCAGATCGGCGGCTTTGACATCGAAACCTACAAGGTTCCGTCGATCGAGGATATCGAACTTGGCTACCGCATCCGCCGGGCGGGAGGGCGCATTGCCGTCGATCCGACGCTGCTCGGCAAGCATCTGAAGGTCTGGACCCCGAAAGGCGCCATTCACACCGACATCTTTCGCCGCGCACTGCCCTGGTCGCGGCTGATGATCTCGCGCGAGGGGGTGCATAACGATCTGAACACCAGCCACGGCGAAAAGGCCAAGGCCGTGATCGCGGGATTGCTGATCCTGTCGCTGGTGTCGCTGCCCTTTGCCCCGCATCTGTGGCCGCTATTTCTGGGCCTTGTCGCGCTGGCCCTGTTCGCGAACCGGGCCTTCGTTCGCTTCATGTATGCCAATGGCGGCCTTGGATTTGCCACGGCGACGTTTCTTTATCACCAGATTTACTATGTCTATTCGGCAGCGGCATTCGCCTGGTGCCTGTTTGAATATCACGTCCTGGGCGTGAGAAACCGCCTGCATGTGCCGTGATGCGCTGCGATCAATGTATTGAACCGGACCGGAGACGGTAAAGGGATGAAGGATATGAAAGACAGAGAGGCCGGGACGGCCGAACTGAACACGCTGGTTTCCGCGGTCGAGGGCATGTCGCTGTCGGTCGTGATCCCCGCCTATAACGAGGAAGGCGCGGTCCGCGAGACGATCGAGGATGTGCGAAAGGCGATGGAACCATTGGGCATCCCCTATGAAATCATCGTCGTCGATGACGGGTCCGAGGATAGCACGCTGGAGATTGCCCGGCGGAGCGGGGTCATCGTCGACAGCAATCAGGTCAATACCGGCTATGGCGCCAGCCTGAAGCGCGGCATCAAGCATGCTCAGTACGAATATCTGGCGATCATCGATGCTGACGGGACCTATCCGCCGCATTATCTGCCCGACATGCTGGCCATGTGCCGCAATCAGGACATGGTGGTGGGCGACCGGGGCGCGGCGATGAAAAACGTGCCGTGGATCCGCAAGCCGGCGAAGTGGTTTCTCAACACCTTTGCGTCGTTTCTGGCCGAACGGAAGCTGAATGACCTGAATTCCGGTCTGCGGGTCTTTCGGAAATCCGAACTGATCCCCTTCATCCCGCTTCTGCCGCAGAAATTTTCCTTTACCACGACGATCACGCTCTGCATGGCATCGAATGGCAAACGGATGATCTACACGCCGATCCAATACGGCAAACGGGTGGGCAAGTCGAAGATCCGGCCGGTCGATTTCATCAACTTCCTGATTCTCGTTCTGCGAATGACAGTCCTTTTCAACCCCTTGCGCGTGTTCATTCCGCTGGGGCTGGGGCTGATGACCTTGGGCGCGGTGAAATTCGTCTATGACATCTGGATGGACAACCTGTCGGAAACGACGATCTTCGCCTTTCTGTCGGCGCTGATCATCTGGTCACTGGGCCTGATTGCCGACATGATCTCGCGCCTGCATCTGAGGCCCTGACCGTGGCAATGGGCGGCAAGACCATGCGCAAATGGCTGATCCGGGCCATCGGCTCGGCCGTGGCGCTGGGGCTGATCTTCTGGTTCCTGCCGAAGGATGCGATCCTTGCGGGGTTCTCGCGGCTCAGCCTGCCGGTCTTCCTTTCGGTCCTGCTTGCCTTTCTGGCCTGCCATCTGGTGACGGCCGCCAAATGGTGGATGCTGATGGACAGGGCCATTCCCCTGCCCACCGCGCTGCGCGCCCATTTCGCCGGACTGGCCGCCAATCTTTGTCTGCCCGGTGCGGCCGGGGGCGACGCGGTTCGTGCCGCCCTTGCCCATGCCACGCTGAAGGACGGGCCGAAAGTGGCGGCCGCCGCCATCGGCGACCGGCTGATCGACCTTGTCGGCCTTGCCTGCCTGACGCTGATCGGCCTTTCCCTGCTGCATGGCGGTGCGAGCACCGCACTGGGCCTTACGGTCGCCGGGATCGTCTTTGCCGCGGCGGTCGCGGGACTTTTCATCTTTCCGAAGATCGCGCGCGGGGTCTGGGGCCGTTGGCCGGGCCTGCCGGCGCGCGACCTGGCCTTTCGCCTTGCCGATGCCTTCGCCGCCCTTGGCCGCAGGCCGGGCTTGTTGCTGTTTACGCTCGCGCTGTCGGCCGCCGTTCAGGCGGTGCTGATCCTTCTGTCGATCCGGCTGGCCGAACCGATGGGTGTTCATGTGGCCTGGGCGGCGTGGTTCTTTGCCTGGCCGATCGCGAAGATCGTCGCGACATTGCCGATCTCGCTCGGTGGCCTGGGCGTGCGCGAAAGCTCGCTTGCCGCGATGCTGGCCACATTTGGCGCCAGCGCACCTGAAGTCGTGGCGTCGGGTCTTGCGTGGCAGGGGATACTCTATCTGGCCGGCGCGATCGGGGCGCTGATCCTGATCGTGTCGGGGGGAAGTTTCGGGGTATGGGGTTCACAGGTGACGGAGTTGTCCGAATGAGTGCAGCAAACGGAGATCGGACCGCCGACCTGCCAGAGGTAACCATCCTTGGCGCCGGACCCGCCGGGATCGCGGCCGCCTATGCGCTGACCAAGGGCAAGGCCAGGGTCGAGGTGCTGGAACGTGCGCCGGTTGCGGGTGGCAATTCCACATCCTTCAAGATCGACGATATCTGGTGCGACTATGGATCGCATCGCTTTCATCCGGTGGCCGACGAGAACGTGCTGGCCGATGTAAAGGCGCTTTTGGGCGCCGACCTGCTGTTGCAGCCCCGCCATGGCCGCATCCGGCTGGGCGGGCGCTGGATCCACTTTCCGCTGAAGTTGCAGGACGCGCTGTTGAAACTGCCGCCCGCCTTCGCGGCGTCGCTTATCGGTGACATGGGGCTGAAGAAATTCCGAAAGAAATCGCAGGGACCGCGCAGTTTCTCTTCGGTGCTGCTTGACGGGCTTGGGCCGACCATCTCGCGCCACTTCTACTTTCCCTATGTGAAGAAACTCTGGGGTCTTGATCCTGACAAGCTGGCGGTCACCCTGGCCGAACGCCGGGTTTCGGGATCGTCGGTCGGCAAGATCCTTGGCAAGATGCTGCGGATGATCCCGGGGCTTCGGGGCGAAACCACGGGCCGGTTCTATTACCCGAAGAAGGGTTTCGGGCAGATTTCGGGCGCGATGGTTGCTGCGGCCGAAGGGCAGGGCGCAGATTTCCGCTTCGGTGCGAATGTCGTGCGGATCGAGCGCGAGGGCAACCGCGTCACCGGTGTGGTCACCAGGGATGGCGACAGCGAAACCCGGCATGAGCCCGATCAGGTCTATTCGACCATCCCGCTCACGACCGTCGTCAAGCTGATGCAGCCTGCGCCGCCGCCCGAAGTGATCATGGCGTCCGAGGCGATCCGGTTCCGTGGCATGATCCTTGTCTATCTCATCCTTGAGACCGATCAGTTCACCGAATACGACGCACATTATTTTCCCGAACTGTCGATCCCGATCAGCCGGATGTCGGAGCCGAAGAACTATAACTCGGCGAGCGAGCCCAAGGGGCGGACGATCCTTTGCGCCGAACTGCCCTGCGATCCGGGCGAACGGTGGTGGGACATGAGCGACGAGGAACTGGGCAAGCACTATTGCGACTGGCTTGGCCAGCTTGGTCTGCCGGTGAAGGTGCCGGTGATCCGCACCGAAACGCGGCGCATCGCCCATGCCTATCCGGTCTATGACCTTGACTATCAGCGTCATTTCGAGACCGTCGACAATTGGCTGTCCTCGCTCGAAGGGTTCCTCAGTTTTGGCCGACAGGGGCTTTTTGCCCATGATAACACCCATCACGCCTTCGCCATGGCCTATGCGGCGGCAGATGTGTTGACGCCCGATGGCGGGATCGACCGTGTCGCATGGGCCGCGCACCGCCACGAATTCGAAAGCCACCGGGTCGAGGACTGAACGCGTGGCGATGCCGGTGGTCGACATCCTGATGTATCACTCGATTTCCAATCGGGGCGGGGCGACATCCATCGCGCCATCGGTTTTCGCCGCGCAGATGGAGGCTTTGGCGGCCTCGGAAGTGCCGGTCATTACCCTCGACGATCTCGTCGCCGCGCGTGAAGGCAAGGTGCCCCTTGCAACCCGGTCGGTGATCATCACCTTCGATGACGGGTTTCAGGACTTCGCCGATAACGCCTGGCCGGTGATGGCGAAGCAGGGCTTTCGCCCGATCGTCTATCTGCCGACCTCCTATATCGGGCGCGCGGAAGGCTGGCGCGGCATCGCCGATCCGCCGCGCGCGCTGATGGGCTGGGGCACGATCCGGGCGCTGGCACGGGAAGGGGTCGATTTCGGCAGCCACACGGTCAGCCATCCCGAACTGGACGCCCTGCCCAAAGACGCGTGCGAGGCCGAGCTGATCCGCTCGCGCAGCGAGATCGAGGACCGGATCGACCGGCAGGTGCGCCACTTTGCCCCGCCCTACGGTATCGCCGGACCAACGACACGGGCGATGATCGCCGAACATTACCACAGCTCGGTCGGCACGCGGCTGGGCCAGGCCGGGCCGGGCGACGATCCTTTCGATCTGCCGCGGCTCGAGATGTTCTATTTCACCGATCTGACACGGTGGCAGGCGCATCTGGCCGGGCGCGGCGCGGCTTATCTTGCCGCGCGCAAGGGGCTGCGCGCGATCAAGGGCATGGTTGCAAAGCCGTGGCAGGGCCTCTCGCCAGGTGCCGCGCGGTGAGCGTCGGTCACAAATTCATCAAGGGCGTCGCGTGGATGGCCGCCGGGGGCTGGACCGAACAGGCGATCAATTTCGCGGTCTTCGTGACGATGGCGAAACTGCTTGGCCCGGAGCTTTACGGGCTGTTGTCGATGGCGGCGGTCTTCATCGTGCTGGCCGAGGCGCTGGTGCGCGAAAGCGTATCTGAATACCTGATCGCTCATGAGGACCCGAGCGACGAGGATTATAACGCCACCTTCTGGCTGACCGCCGGGCTTGGGCTGGTGCTTGCGCTGGTTCTCTGGGCCGCCGCGTGGCCGATCGCGGCGGTCTACGGCCATGAGATTGTCGCCGGGCTGATCCGGGGGCTTTCGGTGACGGTGCTCCTGATCGCCTTCACGGCTGTCCCTGTCGCCATCCTGCGGCGCGAATTCAACTTCCGCGTCCTGTCGCTGCGTGCCATAGCCGGGGTCGTCGTCGGAGGCGCCGTGGGCATCGGCATGGCCCTGACGGGCTGGGGGGTGTGGAGCTTTGTCGGCCAGTGGATCGCGATGATCTCGACCAATGTCGTCATGGCATGGACGGCTGTCGAGTGGCGGCCGGGTCTGGCGACGACGCGTGGCCATTTCCGGCGGGCGGGCGGGTTCGGCGCGCAGGTGCTTGGCCTGCGCATGGCCGAACTGGCCGTCGTCCAGATGCCGACCGTATTGATCGGGGCGACGCTGGGCCCGCTGGCAACGGGGCTTTATTCGGTGTCCTGGCGACTGATCGAGACGTTGACCTTTCTGATCTCGACGCCCCTGCGCATGGTATCGCAGCCCGCGTTCGCCGCCGTCCGGCGCGAGGGGGGGAGGGCGGGCGATCTGTTGCTGGATATCGCGCGGCTGACCGGAGTTGTGGCATTCCCGTTCTTCATCGGGCTGGCGGTGGTGGCCGAGCCTGTCCTGCGGCTGTTCTTCGGCGAGGAGTGGTTGGGGGCAGCACCGGTCCTGTCGGTCATGGCGTTCCTTGGCGTCTATTTTTCGATAGCGATGGTACAGCAGAGCTTCTGTCTTGCTGCCGGAAAGGCGGGCGAAATCACGCTTTTGACATGGGCGAACGTGGCGCTGGGCGCCGCTTTGATGCTTTTCGCCGCGCGCTGGGGGCTGGTGGCGATCACCGCGGCCTTTGTTGCGGCGCATTACCTCTTGTGGGTTTTCCGCTACCGGCTGGTTGCGCGTATCGGCGAGATGCCGGCCCTGCCGCTGGTCACCTGCAACGTAATGCCCGCGCTGGCCACGGCCGCGATGGCGGGGGCGGTGATCGTGGCCCATCGGCTTCTGGCGGGCGGACCGCTGATCCTTGATGTCGCCCTGTCGATACTGACCGGCATCGTCGTTTTCGCGCTGATCACGCTGGTTTTCATGCGCGATCGGCTGGCGTTGTTTCTGGCCTATGCGCGGCCGCAAGCCGGGGAAGCGTCGGCATGAGATCGCTCTGTATCGTGATGTTCACCACCTTCTACCCGCCCTATTCCTTTGGCGGCGATGCGATCGGCGTGCAGCGGATGGCGCGGGCGCTGGTGGCGCGCGGTCACGATGTGACCGTGGTGCATGACGAAGACAGCTATCTGATCCTTGGTGGCAAGGTGCAGCCCGAAGGCGCGGCCGATGGCGTGCGGCGGATCGGACTGCGCGCCAAGAATGGGATGCTGTCCAACCTTTTGACCCAGCAGCTTGGCCGTCCGGTCACGCATGGCGCGCGCATCCGCGAGATCCTTGACGAGCGCAAACCCGACATCATCTGGCACAACAACACCTCGCTGATCGGCGGCCCAGGTTTGTTGCCGATGGGCGAGGGGTTGAAGATCTATGAGGCGCATGAGCACTGGCTGGTCTGTCCGAGCCATGTTCTCTGGCGTTACGGGCGCGAGCTTTGCGACGAAAGGCACTGCATGAAGTGCCAGCTAAGCTTCAAGCGTCCGCCGCAGCTCTGGCGCCATACCGGCATGCTTGACCGGGCGCTGGACCACATGGACCTGATCGTCGCGAAGAGTGAGTTCAGCCGGGCGAAACATTCCGAATTCGGACTGCGGCAAGAAATGACGGTGCTGCCCTACTTCCTGCCCGATCTGCCCGATCTGGCCGAACCCTATGCCGGTCATCCGCGCCCCTATTTCCTGTTCGTGGGCCGGCTGGAAAAGATCAAGGGGCTTCAGGACGTGTTCCCGGCGATGGACCGCTATCCCGATGCCGATCTTCTGATCCTTGGCGACGGCGACTATGCCGGTGAATTGAAGCGGCTGGCGGCAGGGCGGCGGAACATCCAGTTCCTTGGCCGCAAGAGCCCGGATGAGCTCAACGCCTATTACCGCGGGGCGCTGGGGCTGATCGTGCCCTCGATCTGCTATGAAACCTTCGGCATCATCCTGATCGAGAGCTTTCGCCTTGGCACGCCGGTCATCGCCCGGCGGCTGGGTCCGTTCCCCGAGATCGTCGAACGATCAGGCGCCGGGGCACTCTTTGAGACCGAGGACGAGTTGGTGGGGGCCATGCAAACGATCCAGTCCGACCCGGAAACCCGGGCGCAACGGTCAAAGGCCGCGCTTGCCGCCTTTGCCGGTGTCTGGCGGGAAGACCGCGTCATGCAGGCTTACGGGGCGGCCTTTGCAGGTGCGGCGCGGCGTGCGGGCCGGGCCGAGCTTGCCCGCGCGCTGGAAGCCGGGGCCTTTGAAAGTGGTGCGGGCGCCTAGCGCGTCGGAACCGGAACCTCGCCCCGGTAATCGTAAAACCCGCGCTGGGTCTTGCGGCCAAGCCAACCGGCCTCGACGTATTTCGTCAGCAGCGGGCAGGGGCGGTATTTGGTGTCGGCCAGCCCCTCATGCAGCACGTTCATGATCGCAAGGCAGGTGTCCAGCCCGATGAAGTCGGCCAGTTCCAGCGGACCCATGGGGTGGTTCGCCCCAAGCTTCAGGGATTCGTCGATGGATTTGACGCTGCCGACGCCTTCGTAAAGCGTATAGACCGCCTCATTGATCATCGGCATCAGGATACGGTTGACGATGAAGGCCGGAAAGTCCTCGGCGCTGGCGGCGGTCTTGCCCAGTTTCTCGACGACCTTCAGCATCGTCCGATAGGTCGCGTCATCGGTCGCGATCCCGCGGATCAGTTCCACCAGCTGCATCACCGGCACGGGGTTCATGAAGTGGAAACCCATGAATTTCTCTGGCCGGTCGGTGCGCGAGGCCAGCCGGGTGATCGAGATCGACGAGGTGTTCGAGGTCAGGATCGTCGTCGGTTTCAGATGGGGAAGGAGGTCTTCGAAAATCGCCTGCTTGACGGTTTCGCGTTCGGTCGCGGCCTCGATCACAAGATCCGTCTGGCCGAGGTCGGTCAGTTTCAGCGTCGTTGCAATGCGCCCCATGGCGGCGGCCTTTTCGGCGGCCGAGATCTTGTCGCGCGAAACCTGGCGTTCCATGTTGCGGTCGATCAGGGCCACGGCACGGTCAAGCGCATCCTGACTGATGTCCGTCATCAGGATATCAAACCCTGCCAGGGCAAAGACATGGGCGATGCCATTGCCCATCTGACCCGCACCAACGATTCCGACCGATCTGATTTCCATATGCCGTCCTTTAGGCTGGTTCGCGCTAGACCATAGGCATCCGGCGGCACCCGGCGCAAGGCCCCAAGGTCGTTAGAATTGAAGGCTTAGCCATTTGGCAAGAACTGCGTTGCAGATTGGTCCTGGGTGAGTCGAAATGAAGGTGGGAACCAATGGCCTACGAATATGCGGGCGAAAGCGCGCTGGATTACTATCCGTGCCGTTACGGACAATCGAAGCTCCTGTTCCGCGGACCGCGGCGCAAGCTGGACGGCGCCTATGTCGCCGTGATCGGGGGCACGGAAACCTATGGCAAGTTCGTGGCCGAGCCATATCCGGCCTTGCTGGAAAAGTCGGTCGGTCTTCCGGTCGTGAATTTCGGATACATGAATGCCGGAACCGACGTTTTCATCGGTGAGAACACGATCATCGACGCCTGCTCCAAGGCGCGGGTCACGATCGTGCAGCTGATGGGCGCACACAACATGTCGAACCGGTTCTACGCCGTGCATCCGCGCCGGAATGACCGGTTCCTGCGGGCTTCGGCCCTGATGAAAACCGTTTTCCGAGAGGTGGATTTCACCGAATTCCACTTCACACGGCACATGCTCTCCTCGATCAAGCAACAATCGGCAGAGAAATATCAGCTGATCGAGGGTGAGCTCAAATCGGCATGGGTCGCGCGGATGCGGATTCTTCTGCAAAAGATCGAGGGCAAGACGCTGCTGCTCTGGATCTCGGGCGGCGCGTCCGAGGGTGAGGACAGCGATGCGCTTGGCCCCGATCCTTTGCTTGTCGATGAGGAAATGGTCGCCTCGGTCCGGTCTTTCGCGACGGATTTCGTGCGGGTTGCGCCAAGCGCCGAGGCGCGTGGTCGCGGCACTGAAGGCATGATGTTCGCAGCGCTCGAAGAGCCGGCAGCAATGGCCGTGCCGAACCCCGTTGTCCACCGGGAGATAGCCGACGCCATCGCACCGGTTCTCAGGCCTCTGCTATGAAAAAGCCCGCCGGTTGGCGGGCTTTTCCTTGAATTGTCGAAGATCAGAGTTTTTCGATCATTTCCGGG
>JAGRDO010000066.1:5427-5832 GCA_020447005.1 Paracoccaceae bacterium | reverse complement strand
AAGGCGTAGTTCGCGATCGCCCACGGCTTCACCCAGACCTCGGCGCCCTCGAAGGTGCCGATCGCGCGGTTGTCGACGCGGGTCACGTCGAGGCGCGGGACGCCTTCGTTCGTGTTTGCGTTGTGCGTGTGCCGAGGGTCGATGTAGGCGACGAAACCGGTCAGGTTGCGGACGGCCGTCTCGTCGGTCGTGCTGATCGCGACCTTGACGTTCGATCCGTGACCCTTCTCGATCACGTTCACGATGACCTCTTTCAGCTTTGCAGCCGTCAAGGTCGAATTCGCGACGTAGTGCGTCTCCGACGCGCCGTCGTAGATTTCGCCGTTAGGGCCGGCCGGGATCGCCTCGCCGTCTGCGTTGAGGAAACGCCGGACGGTGATCGCGATGTTGTCGACCAGGTGATCG
>JAGRDO010000066.1:0-5306 GCA_020447005.1 Paracoccaceae bacterium | reverse complement strand
CGCTCGGTCCAGCCGAGGTTATACTGCTTGAGCTTGAGCGGGAAGCCGACGGTCGAACCGGGCGTCGCGCGCTGCGACGGCGCGGCGCCGAATTCGTCGACCTCGACCATGTTACCGCCGACGGACGATCCGTAGACCGACTGCGCGTCGGTGGTCGGTTCGGCCATCTCGGTAAGCGCTTCGCCGACGAGCGCGTTGTGCGCAGCCAGTTCCGCGTTCAGGATCTCGGCGATGTTGTCGAGACCGAATTCCTTCGCCGAGGTAAACCGCGCGGCGAGGAGCGTGTCGATACTGTACGTTCCGGTTGCCATAACTTTTTTCGTGGTTGTGTGCTGACGTGCCGGCTATGCGCCGGACGTTCTAGCGTCCTCGGTGAATCAGGAATTGTCCTGGTAGATGACCAGGAGTTTGTCGGACGTGGTCGCCGTGCCGCCGGTGTTGTCGATCTCGTCCGTGTCGCTGACCGTGAACTCGCTCGTCAGGTCGGTGAGAAGGCCGGACGTGCCGTCCTGTTCGTAGACGGCGAGCAGATCGTCGTCGGTCGTGATGCCGGTCACGGTATGCGCGCCGGCCGATCCGCCGGTGATAAGCGCGATCTTTACGGACGGCTTATTGCCAGGGGTGACGACGTTCGCGACGACGACGATTTCGGTTGCGCTGATCGCCTTCGCGATCGGAAGCGTGCCGCCAACGGTCGGCGCGTCGTCGAGACGGCCTTTCGTGGCGCCGGCGTAGTAGACGTCGCCGATCGTCAGACCGGACGCGGCGTATTCAAAGCGGGTACCAGGACCGAACAGGGTCACGGGCTGACCGACCGCGACGGCGCGCGGCGTGAATCCGTCGACCTTCGACGCTTCGTTTGCGGCGGTGCCGTTCGACATGTACACAAGCCCGTCGCTGGACTTGATGTAGCACGGCGCGGCGATGTCGAGCGCTTCGCCGGCGATGAATCCGGAGAGCTGGGGCGCCTTCATTCCGGTGACGGTGTCCATGTGGGCCGTCGAGGCGCGCGTGAGCAGAGCCATAGCTGTTGCAGGTAAGGGTTAAGCGTTCGGCCGTTTCGCCGCGCGCCACTATAGGGAAATGCCCTCGCCCTTTTGCCGCTTCCGCTTGATGATGTCGACGACCGATGCAGGACCGGCCGGCGTTCGTGGCGACAGGACAGGCTGGGCCGGGAATCGCGGCGCCGGTGCCGCCGGCGTTCCGTCCTGCGCGAGCGCAGTGCGGAGTGCCGGCCATGTGGCGCCTACGAATTCCCAGAACGGCGTCCGTACGTCGGTTTCGCCGTCCTTTGTCACGATGATTGCCTTCGCGTCGTCGCCGTCGCCTTCGACGTCGTATTCGATCCCGTCGCGGTCCAGGGTCGCCAGGATGTCCGGATTCGCTTTCGCGACCCGTGCAGCCTTCGCCCGTTTGTCCGCGCGTCGATACGCGCCCAGCTCCGTCTGTGCAGCCTTGCCGGCCTCGATCGCTTCGCCGATGCTCTTAGCATCGCCGAGCGCCTTCAGTGCTTCGTAGGCTTTCAGATCGTCGCCCGATAGGACGACGGCGCCGTCAGGTACCGCGCCGGCTTTCGCCGCTTCCAGGTCCCTTTTCAGGTCCCGCAGTTTGTCGCGGTATTTCAGGTTCTCATCGAGTAGCGTCTGAATCGCCCCGATTTCGCTTCCATGCTTTGAAACGAGGCCTTCGATCGCATTCGCCAACTTGGCCGTGCCGTCGTCTGGCTGATTTGCTTCTGTGGACATGCTCCGTGAGATGTGCCGTATAAAACAAAAAAGGGGGTCGCCCGGCTTTCGCCAGATGACCCCGTCGGGTTGCTTTATCCTTGACCAGTAATATAGCGACTCGCACCGTAAGTTCCAATTACTACACGGCGCGCAGCACTTGTGACGCTTTCCTGGCTGTAGACGCCCTGAAATCGCACGGCTTAATGAACAGTCTCGACCCCTTCACGCCGGGCATTACAAGCACGGTATCCACGCGACCGTTCTTCGCCTCGCGTGCCCAGTGCATGACCTGCCGGACCTCGTC
The DNA here is from genome assembly GCA_020447005.1 of Paracoccaceae bacterium. Classification (GTDB taxonomy): domain Bacteria; phylum Pseudomonadota; class Alphaproteobacteria; order Rhodobacterales; family Rhodobacteraceae; genus Albidovulum. The sequence goes on along the minus strand of JAGRDO010000066.1, from coordinate 3,275 downwards.
CATCGTCAGATCGACGTCGGCATCATCCGCAGGGGGCGTTGATGTCACTTCGACGTGTTTCATCATCGGTTATAAAAGATCGGTTCGTATTGACTGACCAGGACGCCGTCCCGGATCTCGAGGTTTTTCCATGACCGGGCGCGCGCCAGGCATGTGTCGCAGTGTTCGGCGCGGCCGAGGCGCCACGTTGCAAACTGCGACCGGCCGCGCTTCCGGATGGCCCAGCCACACTTGCAGTTCGTATTGTGCGAAACCATCCCCTCGATGATGTAGGAATGGTCATCCTCTACTTCGATGTCAAAGAGCGGGATCGGTTTTCGAAGCAGGCCCGCGAGCAATACACTGGTTTCCGCCCCTTCTCCATAGCCCTCGAAAAGGTCTTGGAGCATACTGGACACACGGCCTGCACTCTGTTTGCCTCGTGATAACATGCCGGCGAGCAGTACCGGGCCGGCCGGTCCTTCCTGATCTTCGGCACAAAGAACCCTCTGCATTGATCGCACTTTCGCCCATGCTTCCGTGCTGATTCCCGCAAGTTCTCGTCCCCATGCAATCGGCGGTGAGCCCTTGCCGAGATCATTTCCAGATTCTCGATCCGGTCGTCCGAACAGTCCCCGTTGATATGGTGGATGTGGTATCCGGGCTTTATCGGGCCATTGATGGATATCCATACCCACTGATATCGGTACATGTAGCGCTTCCGGCCGTTCTTCCAGTAGTAACCGAATAGCCGCCCATCCCGCTTCTTCATCCGGAAGCTGCCATAGCTCAGATGCTCGAACAAGATGCGCGTCTTCGCATTCGCCTTGCGGATTGAATCCAGCATCTTGTCCCCAATGGTGGCCCACTGCTCCTTGGCCTTCCGGGACATGCCGCAACTCTGGCATTCCTCGGAGCGCATATCCTTCGGATTCCCACAGTGACATACCTGCCGACAGGGCGTGCAATATCCGGTGATATTCCGATTCCCTAGCGTGCATCCGCACGTTTTGCATGTGCCAAGAGCCATTCCCGTAGACGTGTATTTTTTGAGTTGCAGAACTGCAAATGTCTACGAAATTACCCCACCCGTGTTCCATATTCCACAGGTGCGTATCGGTGGCAAATACAGGGTCGTGCCCCGGCGATTTCAGCGCAACGAGGCGATGAGAGGGGAGGGATTGCTTTCTGCAGATTGATGTAACTCGACGATACCGATCCTTGTGTGTCTTGACGTAGTCGCCGGGGATGATGTCGGCAATCGGGACCCATCCACGAGCCGTTAAGACACGACTCCACGGCGAGGCTATGCATAGGCACCTCGTTGAGCCGTCCCCTGGCATCGCCGGCAAGACGCCGGACGGCGTTCCCTTCTCCTCCGCGATTGCCGACTCGAACGATGCGCGCGCCGCGGCGGCGTAGAGGTCGGCGCGGACGTTGAGCTTCGCGAGCGAAACGTTATCCAGTCCCGGGCCGGCCAGCTCGAGCGACCAGTTCCGGAGGTATTCGTACTGTGTCCGCAGGCGCTGCCCGACGCGGCCCCATTCGGCTTGCGTGACGGCGTCCCATTCGCCAGACCGGCCGGCGACGTACGCCTGGACGTGTAGCGTCTTGATCTGCTCCTGCAGGCCGTTACGCCAGACCGAAACCGGGATCTCGCCATCGACGAGCCGGCGGTTCAGCTCGTGCGCCGCGACCTGGTATTCGGCCGAGAGCGCACTAAACGCTTCGTCTTTGACCGCTCGCGTCGTCCGTGGCATCGTCTTTCAGTAGTTCGTCGATTTCGTCGTCCGTCGGCATGTAGCGCGCCGGCACGTTCTCGAGCATGAATCGAAGGACCGGATATTTCCTCGCGCTCCGGATCGTGCGCGCGACGGCGCGTTTCATGTCGCGGACCGTCAGGCCGCTATTCGGGTCTGGGTCAGGCATGCAGCATCCCGTTTGCGTCCATGACGCCGCGCTGCGCCAGCCAGGCGCGCATCTCGTCCGGGATCACTGCGTTTCCATCGGTCCCGATTTCCGGCGCGAACAGTTCCATCGCCGTTTGCAGGTTCTTGGCCGTCGTCGATGCGCGCGTCGCCGGGTCGATCCCTTCCTCGGCCTCGTGCTGGATCTGCTTCCGCTCGCCGGCCGGGTCGTCTACGCCGAACATCTGCATCGCCGTCTCTCGGCTTATCAACCCCTTTTCCACATACTGCAGGATCGCGGTGCGCATGCCGTCGGAGAGCGGGCCCGGATTGATCCGGCACTCAAACGCGGCCTCGATGTCGGTCGACGCAGCCGTCGCGCCGGCGAGGAATTCGGCAAGCGCCCAGACGGTTTCGAGCAACCAGCGGCCGGCCTGGTCGACGACGCCTTTCATATCGGTCAGGTCCAGCAGGTATTCGCCCTGTGCCTGAACGCGCGCCTCGCCGGACGACGTGGCGTCGCCGGAGATGGCGACGTGGAGCTGTTTGCACTGCCGATAGATCGCCTCGCGCGCCGCGTCGGCGCTGCGCTGCAGGTTCTGGTTGTCGATCGGCTCGAGCGTGTCGACGGCGCCCTGCTTGTACGTCGTCACACCGTTCTCGTCCGTCTCCTCGACGCCGACGAGGAACAGGTCCTGTCCCGGTCCCCGGTTGTACGTTCCGACCTGAAAGACCTCGTTCCCATCGCCATCGGTTACGACCGACCCGGGCGGCTGCAGGTTGATAAACAGGCGCTGCATGAACGCAGCGTTGTCGTTGTTCATCCGGATCTGTGTCCTGGTCGTGTTCAGGTCGCGCTGGTTGCGCTTGACGCTATCAGTGACGAGGAGCTGGTGCCGGCCTTCGTAATGGATCAGGCGCCCGCCGAGGTCGAGCGCGCCCTGGCGCGGCTGCGAACCGACGATGCGGATCACCGTCAGGCCGTCGCCGGCGTGGAACGTGATCTCGGCCCATCGCCGGTCCTCCTCCTTCGTCGACGCGTTATCGATCGGCTCGTCGTCGTTGTCGGCCTCAAACACGACGATCCCGACCTCGCGCATGCTCGACCGGTCGATAAACATGGCGCCCTGCGTCCGCTCGACGTGCTCGACGAAGATATGATCGAGCGCCTCGTCCGGACTGCTGGCGCTGATCTCGATCGCGCCTTCCGTGTCTTCGCCGGTTGCCGGGAAGCGCCCTGGCGGGATGTAGATCCGCAGGAACGACCGGCCGGCGTAGCCGATGCCGTTGAGGAACTGTTTCAGGACCGAATGAACACCCTTGTCCTTCCACCATTTACGCATCGCATCGTTGATTGCGTCCAACTGCGCGTCATCCTGACGATCGTCC
>JAGRDO010000183.1 GCA_020447005.1 Paracoccaceae bacterium | reverse complement strand
CCTCCCGAGCCTTCGTAGGTCACCGTATCGATCCCGTTGCCCCCGTTGAGATCATCGCCGCCCCAACCGCCGTTCCGCGTGTCATCCCCGTCGCCGCCCAACAGCGTGTCATTGCCCCCGCCGCCCCAAAGCTCGTTTGCCAGCGTATCCCCGGTGATCGAATCGGCGCTCGCGGTGCCAAGGACGTTCTCGAAGCCCGTCAGGCTGTCGGTCGCGCCAAACCCGTCGATCGCGGTTCCGGCCAGAAGATCGACCGTCACGCCCGCCGCGCCACCCTGCGCGGCGTCCTGATCGTAGGTCACCCAGTCGGTATCCGCACCGCCATCCAGCGTATCCGCCCCGGCCCCGCCCGAAAGCGTGTCATTGCCGTCATGGCCCATCAGATGGTTGGCCAGCCCGTTGCCGCCCATCCAATCGTCGCTTGTCGTGCCAAAGACATTCTCGATCGAGATCAGCGTATCGGAATTGCCGAATCCATCCGAGGCGGTCCCGGCCAGAAGGCTCACGATCACACCGGCATTGCCGCCGAAAATCTCATCGCGGTCGTAATAGACCCAGTCGAACCCGGCGCCGCCATCCAGCGTGTCCGCGCCCGCAAGGCCGCGCAGGATATTGCTGCCAGCATCGCCGGTCAGCGTGTCGCCATAGGACGATCCCCGGATGTTCTCGACTTCGCTGATCGTATCCGTGCCACCCATCCCGTCCGTAGCCGTCCCGGTCAGGAGATTGACGTTCACAGCCGATGTCGAGGCCTCGTAGATGACATCGTCGATGCCATTGCCGCCGATAATGACATCATTGCCATCCTCGCCCACCAGCCGGTCGTTTCCGTCGCCGCCATTCAGCGTGTCGTTGCCGCTGCCGGTTCCAAGTCCGCTGCCACTGCCGCCATAGATCAGGTCGTCGCCCGCATCGCCAAACAGCGAATCGTCGCCCCCCTGACCGAACATGACATCGTCCGTCACGCTCCCGTCGAGCGTCTCGCCATTGCTCGTTCCCACGACAATTGCCATGCGATCGTCCCCTTGAACCGAATACCCCAGGCGCCACCCGGCACCGCCCGACGTACTACCGCCTCCTCGCAGGCGTTTCAATGGAACTGGCCGGTCCTTTGCCGGATGGCCGGTGTTTTCACCCGGCATCGGAATTTCCAATGCAGCAATAGAAACAATGTCGCGCATCGGCGCGGATTGTTCGCCCGAAGCGCTTGATGGACACCGGGCACCTGCGGCGCTAGAACACCCGGTGAAAACGCGATACCCGATGGACGTTGAACCGCCCCGCGCAGCACCGGATGGCGGCACCCATCAGCGGAGATGTGATGCTGACAAGACTGACGCAACTCTTCCGCCGGTACGCGGTGCACAACGTTTCGCTGTCGGCTCCGGGCCCGGCCGTTCTGGATGAACATGGCCAGCTTTTCGGGCATATCGATCTGGTCAGACTGGCCCGAGGGCGGTTCGAGGTTCACGGCTGGACCACAGCCGAGCGGGTCAGCCTCTGGCAGGATGCCATCCACAGCGAAGTGACGCCCGGTTTCCAGCGCACCGATGTCTTGCGGCACCATCCCGCCATCGGACGCGACACTCTGGGCTTCGTGGTCAGCGTGCCCGCCGGTGAAGGGGCGGCGCGGATCGTGTTCCGGCGCGGGGCCGAACGTTATGTCTTCCCGTTGCCGGGGTTTGGCGCCCGCCAGATAGGGCTTGCCCGGCTTCGGGTGCTGCCGGGGTTTCTCTGGCGCCTTCTTCGATCCCTCCCCGCCGCGCTCGACTGGTATGCAAATGGCTCGATCACCGCGCGCAGCACGATAAAACAGCGGCTCGGGCTGGACACGGCGCCCGATCCGTCAGCGCTCAGCCCCGACCTGTTTTCCATCCGCGAACCCGGCCCCGCCGCGGCACCCGGGCCGGTCACCATCGTTTTCCCGGTGTTCAACGCGCTGGCGATGCTGCCCGATGCGCTCGACCGTGTGCTGCGTCATACGGATCTGCCGTGGCATCTGATCGTGGTCGAGGATTGTTCGACAGATGCCGGTGTCCGGCCTTTCCTCAAATCCTGGCATGCCGGATTGACGCGCGATCAGCGCGCGCGCGTTACCCTGATCGAAAACCCGCGCAATCTGGGCTTCATCGGCAGCGTGAACAAGGCGTTCAAACTGGCGATGGCCCGCGACGGCCACGTGATCTTGCTGAATTCGGATGCCTTCGTGCCCGCCGGATGGGCATCGCGGCTTGTCCGCCCGATCCTGACCCATGAGAATGTCGCCTCGGTCACACCCATGTCGAACGATGCCGAGATCTTTTCGGTCCCGGTCATCTGCCAGCGCAGCAACCTTCGCCCCGGCGAGGCGGACCTGATCGACGCGGTTGCCTCGGGTTTCAATCCGGACACGGCCCTTTGCAATGCGCCGACCGGGGTCGGCTTCTGCATGGCGCTCAACCGCCGGTATCTTGAGAAAGAGCCGCAATTCGATACCGTTTTCGGGCGCGGCTATGGGGAAGAGGTCGACTGGTGCCAGAAGATCAAAAAGCGTGGTGGCCGCCATATCGGCCATTCGGGGCTTTTTGTCGAACATCGCGGCGGCACGTCCTTTGGCAGTGTCGAAAAACTGAAGCTCGTTCAGGACAACAACGCCATCGTCACCCGCCGCTATCCCGAATACGACCGGCAGGTTCAGGACTTCATCCGGCACGACCCCCTGTCAACGCCGCGGCTGGCGCTGGCCATCGCCTGGGCGGCGTACCGGGCGCCTGGCAAACTGCCGATTTTTCTGGCGCATACGCTGGGCGGCGGCGCCGAACATTACCTTGCGCGCCGCATCGCGCGCGAGGTTGACGCCGCGGGCGCGGTCATCGTGCTTCGCGCGGGCGGCGCCTTGCGCTGGTCGGTCGAATGCCACTCGGCCCACGGCGTGACGCAAGGGGCGACCAATGACAGCTCGGTCCTGCAAAGCCTGCTGAAACCGGTCACTGCGCGCCGGCTGGTCTATTCCTGCGGCGTGGGCGACCACGATCCGGCAGACCTGCCGCGGCAACTGCTGTCGCTGATCGGCAAGGATGACGAACTTGAGGTGCTGGTGCACGACTATTTCATGGTCTCGCCGTCTTACTGCCTGCTCGACGGCCAAGGCTCCTATACCGGCCTGCCGGATCCCAAAAGCGACGATCCGGCCCATTCTTGCCGGCGCCCGGACGGTCGTGTGGTGACGTTGGCGCGGTGGCAGCGATCCTGGGGCAAGTTTCTGGCCCGCGCCGATGAGATTGTCGTCTTTTCGCAGGACAGCAAGGCCCTGATCGCTTCGGCCTATCCCGGGATTGCCGCGCGGATCCGCCTGCGCCCGCACGCGCTTTCGACCCGCATCGCCGAACAGCCGCGCCAAAGGCCGAAACGGCCCGTCATCGGCATTCTGGGAAATATCGGGCGCCAGAAGGGCGCCGATGTCGTCAGGCGCCTTGCCGAAGCGCTCGAGGCCAGCGGCACCGCCGATCTGGTCGTTGTCGGGAACATCGCGCCAGAATATCAGCTTTCGGCAAAAACGCAGATCCACGGCAGCTACCAACCGTCCGACATCCCCGCCCTGATCGCCCGCTACAAGATCACGGCCTGGTTCATCCCCTCGATCTGGCCCGAAACCTTTTCCTTCACCACGCATGAGGCCCTGGCCACCGGCCTGCCGGTCTTCTGCTTTGATATCGGCGCACAGGCCGAGGCGGTCGCGCGCGCGCCGAACGGGCATGTCCTGCCCTTCGACCGGCATCCCGGCCCGATCACCGATATCATCGGGTCCCTTCTGGAGGGCACAAAATGAGCAATATCGCCGTTCCGATCCGCAAACTCAGATCGGCAGGTATCGAGGTCCTGCGCCGCGACATGTCCGGCACTGTCAACCTGCCCCGGAACACGCGGATCGAAGCGCCGTCCAGCCTGAAATGGACGGGATATGAGCATTCACTGCACCTTGGCGCCTTTTCCTACCACGTCTCCGGCTACTGCTTTGCCGCGCGGATCGGGCGGTATTGTTCGTTCGGCGAAAACGTCCAGATCGGCCGGCAGAACCATCCTCTGACATGGGCCTCGACCAGCCCCGCCTTCTATCTCGGTGACCAGCTTTTCGATCTGAACGACGGGTTCGAAGGCGCCGCGCTTTATCATGATTACAAGTTCACCCTGTCCGAACCCCCGACGCGCGTGCGCGTGACCACGATCGGCAACGATGTCTGGATCGGTCACGGCGCCTTCATCTGCGCGGGCGTCACGATCGGCGATGGCGCGATGGTCGCGGCCCATGCCGTTGTAAGCAAGGACGTACCGCCCTTCGCCGTCGTCGCGGGCAACCCCGCGACGGTCAAGCGCTACCGCATGTCCGAAGACCTGATCGCCCGGATGCAGGCCGGCCGCTGGTGGCGCCTTGCCCCCTGGCAGATGACCCATCTCGACCCCACCGATCCGGACCGCTTCGCCGACGCGATCCTGGCGATGGACGACACACCGGATTTCCGGCCCAGCGTCTTCAAAGTGAATGACGCGGCCGAATGACGACAATCGTCTTTCTCCATATCCCCAAGACCGCCGGCCAGACCGTGCACGGGGCGCTGGCCCGCGCGATCGGCGCGGAAAACATCTCGCCCGTCAGGGTCCACAGCCAGGCCGATGCCGATGGCCAGATGCCGGCCGGCTACCGGCTTTACTCGGGTCATCTCGACTGGACCGGGCTTGACCGCCTGCCCGTGCCGCGCTTCGTCTTTTCAATCCTTCGCGATCCGCGCGAGCGCATCGCATCCTTCTACCTCTATCTTGAAAAAGAGGCCCGGGCCCTGTCGCCCGCCGCCCTCGCGGATCCGGGCAATCTCGGGAAAAACCGGGTGCTGAACTGGTCGGCGGACGATTACTTTTTTGGCGGCGACGCGGGTTGGTCGGCTTTCGTGCGCGATCACTATGACAATGCCTATACCGGTTACCTTGCCTGCCGCACGATGCGCGGGCACGGGGCGCTCCGCGCGCTTGACACGCCCGCGGCGCTGGCACGGGCACTCGAAGGCGCCCGCGCCATCGACCGCATCTATCCGGTTTCGGGGCTGGACGCTCTGGCGGCCGACCTGTCGGGCCATCTGGGCCGTGCCATCAGTTTCACGGGCCCGCGCGTGAATGTCGGGCCGGTCGCAGCCGGGCGTCCCCGCTGGCCCGAGCTTTTGTCGCGCTTCGAAAGCGACGCCGCGGCCCGGCGGCTGGATGCCTTCGTCGAACGCGACAGCGTGCTGATGGAAAAGCTCGGGCTGGCGGGGGCGCCCGGCTGACAGCGCGACGGGCCGGGTCAGGCCCGGCCGACAGCTGCCGCCACCAGATAGACCGCGGTCGCAAGCGCGGTATCGCGCCTCAGGCCAAGCCGCCTTAACGCGGCCGCCCGAAACGGCCCCCGTTTTTGCGTTGACTGCCGGTACCGGACCAGAAATTCCCGCGCCTGCGGCGTCAACAGCGGGCCGACGCGTTCCAGCGCATCGAGGTTCGCCGCGATCCAGCGGCCGTAATCCGAACCAAAAACCCGCCCGGCCCGGCGCAGACCCGCCAGTGCACCGCCCGGGGCGCCGACAAGATTGCCCCCATGCTGGCGATAAAGCGCCACTGGCAGGGGGTCGAGCATAAGGCGCGCCCCGGCCGCGGTCAGGAAAAGATAAAGCCACCAGTCGTGAAAGGGCACATCCTGTGGCCCGGCTTGCCGCACAAGGGCAAGGGCGTCGGCATTCAGGACAATCGAATGCCCCCCGAACAGGTTCTGCACGGCGGCATTTTCCAGCGACGGGGCGATATGCGCCGCGCTGCGGCGATAGGGCTTTCCGGTCTCGCCGGCCAGAAAGGCTTCGGCGCCGTAAAGCACCGGCCCCGATCCCGCCGACCCGATCCGGCGCAACGCGCGCGCCAGCTTGCCGCCCAGCCAAAGATCGTCCTGATCGGCCAGGGCCACCGCGCCGGGCGGCAGATCGGGGTCGCAAAGCAGGCCGAAGTAATTCGCGGCAGCCCCCCGTCCGGGCCCGTCGCGAAGCCGGATGTCGCGTTCGGGATGCGCCGCCGCAAAGGCCGAAACGACATCGCGGGTGCCGTCGGTCGATGCGTCATCGCTGACGCGCAGCGACCAGTCGCATCCCCGCTGCGCCGCGATCGAGGCCAGTTGCGCGGGCAGGTGCCGCGCTCCGTTGAAGGACCCGAGCAGGATGGTGACATGCGGCGCCATTCCCGCAGTCTATCGCCATTCCGTCGTGCTGCAACGGGTGGGCTTGGCGGGTTCAGACCGAATAGATATGGGCGTCA
>JAGRDO010000182.1 GCA_020447005.1 Paracoccaceae bacterium | reverse complement strand
TTCAGGGTCGGCAGGTCCGCCGCCAGTTCGGCGACCACCTGCTTGATGAGGAAATTCCCGAACGAAACGCCCTTCAGCCCGGCCAGCGTGTTGTTGATCGAATAGAAGACGGCGATCGTCGCATCCTCAGCCTCGGCCCCGCGCGGCGCATTCAGGATGGGGGCGATCTCAGCCGGAATGTCGCGGGTCAGTGCGACCTCGACGAAGATCAGCGGCTCGTTTCCTGTGGCCGGATGGAAGAAAGCGTAGAAGCGCCGGTCGGCCGGATCGAGGCGACGGCGCAGGTCGTCCCAGCCCTTCATGGGGTGCACGGATTCGTAATCCATGATCTTTTCAAGAACTTCGGCCGGCGATGACCAGTTAATCCGCTCGATCCTGAGGAAGCCGCGATTGAACCACGACGCGAAGAGATGGGCGAAATCCGCATCGAGCGGCCGCAGCGTCGGGTCATCGCGTATCGCGGCCAGGAGATCGGCGCGCATGTTCACGAGCTTCAGTGTCGCGTCGCGCGCGGTGTTCAACCGGCGCAGCAATGTCTGGCGCGGCGGCTCGACGGCATTGAAGAGCGGCACCAGCGTCTCGGCGGACGGGTCGGCGTCATATGCAGCAAAGGCGCGGCGTACATCGTCGGGGTCGGCATTGAAGCCGTCCAGCAACCGCGCGAAGAATGCATGTTTGCCGGCGGCCTCCAGTTCCGAGTAGGCCTCCAGCGCCTGCTCTGCCACCGCTACGCGCGCGGCATCCCCAATCCGGCCCATCAGAACATCGCATGCGGCGTTCAGACGTTCGGCGGCCGGGCGCGCCAGCGCTTTGCGCGCCGCCCTTTCGTCCAGTGCCTGCGCCTTGCGGCCGGACCTCTCGGTTCCGGTGATGGCCTGAACCAGATCGGCCAAGAATGTGAGCGCGGGGCGTGCCATGCTGCGTCCTCCTGATCGACTTATACACAAATTGCCAATCGTTGTATATAACCAGATTGATGTTGGACATCTTAATTGGGCGAGGTAAATAGAGGGAGCTTTGCAGCCGATTGAGGAACGATGCGATGGATCAACCGGTCAGAATGACCGCACAACAGATACGTCAGGCGCTGGAAAACGCCATCGTGGACGGTCGGTTCGTGCCGGGGGAAAAACTGGATCCAGAGGCGCTGTCGGTCGAATTCGCGTGCTCGCGCACCCCCATCCGCGAAGCGCTTCAGGCGCTTGAAGCGTCCGGGCTCGTCCGCATCGAACCGAAACGCGGTACGTTCGTCAACGAGCTTGATGTCATCGAGCTGACCGAGCGCTTCGAGGTGATGGCCGAGATTGAAGCGATGTGCGCGAGGTTGGCGGCACGCCGATCAACGCGCGAGGATCTTGACCGCATCCGCGCCGCGCAGGCAGCTTGTGTAGAAGCCATCAAGACCGGCGACGGTGATGCCTATTACAGCCAGAACACTGCGTTCCATCAGGCGATCTATGCAGCATCCGGCAACCGGTTTCTCGAGTCAGAGGCGCTGAGGCTACAGACCATGTTGCAGCCCTATCGCCGCCGGCAGCTGCAACTGGGCGGGCGCATGAAGCGCTCGCTGGATGAGCATCAAAGGATCGTCGCGCGGATCGAAGCGGCGGACGACGGAGGTGCCGGGGCTGATATGCACGCTCACGTCGTCATTCAGGGCGACCGCTTCCACGAACTGATTGCTTCGTTGCGCCCG
>JAGRDO010000181.1 GCA_020447005.1 Paracoccaceae bacterium | reverse complement strand
CGATCAATCTCGCCATCCAGGCGCAATATCAGCCGGTCGTGGCTGTCATCTGTTTGCTTAAAAATTTCGTGTTCTCGGTGGAAGTCTCTGTGGATTTTGTCGGCTTCGCTTTTCGTGTAACGGTCATTTGTCCGTTGCAGTAAATCAACCTGCATTCGCTCAATCGCAGCGGCGAGCGCGGTGGTTCGTGCCATTGCGTCCTTTGCAATGTCGATCGCGCTATAGGCAAGCTGCTCTGTGTGCTCCGTCTTGGCGCCCTCAGCCGTTTGATACAGGGCAGCACCGACACCAATGCCCCCGCTAGTAATGCCAGCGATAAGCATAACGAGAGCGCGATTTGGTATTCGTACAGAAACAGATACACCTTTTCCATCATCCTCCTCCGAAATTCCCATTTTTCACAATCCTGTCCCTGCTGTGGCGCCGTTGACGATACGCTGCTACATTACCACCACAGGCCTCTGGTTTAGCGCCCACCAAACAGGATGAACATGCACGAAAAGCTACCGCCAAAACTGGTAAGCAGGATAGAGCGCCGGCTGTTTTGGGTGGGCTCAAACTGGCTTCCATTGTCCGTTGCTCTGCTGTTCACCCTCTGTTTCATTGGCGCTGTAGCAGCTCACTCTGCCACCGCATAATCAACGATCGGCGCTTCAATATCTCCCTCTGAACATCCGGCCCAAACGTATCCCCTGCTGAACTTATAGCGTCACGCAAATACTGTTTGCTGGATACATTCACCGGGATTATGCCACTGGCCAAAGCGGCGGCGTCCTTCTTCGACAATCCGCCCGACTGCAGCTGGCGCAAAACAGCGGCATCGGATAGGCCAGACCGCTTCGCCGCGGTGATAGACCTCAGCAAATCCTGATAGGCCTCCTCCCGAATTTCGGTTACGCGATCGAAGGTGTCTCTCAGCTCATCTTCACTGACAGGGTTGGGGTCGGTCGCTGCCTTGCGCAGAATGCTCGACGCACCCCTGATCGCGTCTTGGGTTTCGTATGACCTGTACTTGAGGGAAACACCAGGGTCCAACGTGCTGACCCTGAAGCCGGCCAGCGCCGCCATTTCATCGCTCATGCTGTAGGTGCGCCCGGTGGTTGTTTTCTCGCCCCTGCCAGCTTTCAGGATGCGCTCGAGGTTTGAAAACGCGCCAGGCTGAATTGCCTTTCTAATGTGGTCAGCAATGCTGCGGCTCTGCTCGAGAGCGGTGTCGGCAGAGTTATAGACAGTCCCGCCAGAGGATTTTTTGTTGCTCCATATCTCGGCCAGCGCGCCAAAGGCGATGTCCGTGCCAAAGAACGGGGCGAGCATTTCCCGGGCCGCCTCCTGGGCAGATTCTTTTAGCGGCTGGTCGCGCAAAATTGCCGTGATCGGGCGCTTCCAGTAGTTGTAAGGGTCCAGAAACGACAGGTCCAGATACCGAAGGTTGCCGTCCTCCCGGGACAGGTAGTACAGGTTGGAGTTTTTGCTCCACTCAGGAAGCTGCTGCCGCACCGCCTCGTCCTCGTCATCGTCCACACCCAGCATAAGCATGGACAGCGCCTGGGCCGCATAAGCCAGTCCGGCGGTGATTGCCAGACCCGCCAGGCGCTGCGCTCCGAGCGACTTGCTATGCTCCATATCCTGTTTCGCATACCGCAGGATATGGTAGCTGGTGCGTATGATTTCCGCCGGGAATGACACAAAGGTGCCGGCCAGCGGGAATCGGCGCAGCTTGTTCACAAACCGGCCTGTCATTGAGTAGGTCGGGTAGGTGTTCCTGATCCGCTCTGCGGCCTCTTTCTCAGCCTCCGCCCGGCCCATCCCGTAGTGCTTCATCTGGATGGCCACTTCGTTCTCAAATCCGATCACCTTCCAGAAGTCATCACCAAAGCGATAGAACGACTGCGCCATATCGAGGGCGTGTTTTGCCTTCATCCTGTCATTGAGCAGGCGATCCTGAAGGTCTGTGTCGCGCAGCAGGCGCATCATTTCCTCTGCATACGGCGTGTCATACACGACACCAAGCTCTTTCAGGTGGCGCAGGTAGTCGTAGTTGTCACCCTGTTTATCGAGGTGGACCCGCAGCGACATACCGGCATGGCCAAGGTTGAAGTGGCTATTGCCCAGCGTGAAAAACATGGCCGACATAAAGTTTCTGGCCGCGGTCGTCGGAGAGAGAACCGTTTTCCCAAACTTCACTGCGCCATTCATCCTGACAATAGCGCGATACCAGCTTTCCATATTCTCGTTGCCCAGCGCGTCAATAAACGCCTGGTTGATTTCCGGGGTGGTTTTCAGTCCATTCAGCGGGGCATACGCTTCATTGCCTTCGGCAGCAATGGTTTTCCAGTGCCCTGGCGGCTGCTCGCCATCCTCAAACAGAAAGGTGCCAAGGCCAATTTCTCGCACTCGCTTGAGGAAGGCGTCATTGAAAATCAGGCGAGTCATTTTTGTCGCTGATTTTGCAAAATTCAGGCGGGGATCTTCATACTCGCCAAGCAGCTCGCGGATTTCCGGGGCAATATCCTTCCTCCGCTTGAGCAGCGACAAGTCTTTCGCTCCCAGCTTCGACTCACGGATATAGGCCTCCATGCTGTCGAACGCAGTATTCTCCTTCAGGATCGACTCAATAATGCGGTCTGCCGCCTTTGCTGCCTCCTCGATGGTAGATTCCGGGTTTTGCTCAAGATGCCGGCTCTCAAGGTAGTCGCGCGCGTTATCCAGTACCTCGTTGGGAACATTGCGGGCCCAGTGGGGGTCATCAAATGCCCGGTATGATCGGTGGACATACTCGCCAATATTCCCGGCGATCGTGTCCATCAGCAGAATTTTTTGAACAATCTGCGCCTCACCCTTTTTCAGGTCATCAAACTCGCCTGAATCCAGCTGATCCAGTATTGCCAGCCGGCGGTCAGCGGGCAGTCCATCCAGCATCCTCCTGGCGTCCTCGCGCAGTATCTCAACGTAGGCGGCAGAATGCCTGTCGATGTACTGGCGCATCGCCTCGATAGCGACAGCGGTGTCCTGCGGCAGGTCTGGCGACGGATTGCCGGCCAAGGCGTCGCGGAGCATCCTGGCCTGCTTGACAGTGCGATTATCGAAAGACGTTTTAAAATCCTTCTTGAAGGCGCGCTCCAGGGCGGCAACGTGATACTGGACATCCATTTCAGCGGCGCCCATTTTTGAATCCCTGGCTATCTTGGCATTGAACACCGCCCGAGGCAGCAGGCCGCCCGGAGAGAGATTGCGTTTCGCGGCGGTCTTTGCCTTCCACCAGATGCCGTGATGCTCCTCGCGCATACGGCGGTTCATTTCCTCGCGGTCGATATTCTCATTCCCGCCTTCAGTTGGCGGCGGCGTGGCGCCAGACGACGACCCACCTGCAGCGAAACCGTATGAACCCCCGTCGCCCTCGCGCACGCTTTCTCTGCGGGAGTGCATTGTCTCGCGCTGCCTGTTTTGCTCGTTCACTGCTTTTAACAGCCTGTCAGCATAGGCAAAGTCAGGCGAATCATTATCCATTGCGTCAATGAAATCATTAGCGCCGAGCAGTGCAGCATCGAGCCAGGAGGGGATCACGCCTTTCTTGTTGAGCCCGAACAAGGAATATTTCACCCAGTCCTTGAAGCGCTGCATCAGGGTCCGGCCATCGTATTCCTTCTCAGCCATCGATTTCTGGACGGCCGGATCGGTCAGCGCCCGAACAAAGAACTCGTCTGGGCTGGACAGCGCCTCGCTCATTTCGAGCCCCTGCGCACCCTTGAACGATGTCCTGAACTCCTGCCACAGATCAATGAACTGATCCATCGCATCGCGCGCGGCAGCATCATCCATGCCCAACACTCGGTAATTACCCTTGAGCGCACGATTCAGGCTGCTGTAGCGGGCCATAACGGCCATGTGCAGGGCCTCATGCAGGAAGGTGCCAGTGTCGGTCCCGGTGGAGTCATTCGCTGTGTACAGGGTCAGGACGGCCCCACCGTTGTCTTTCTGGGCCACCATGCCGTGACTGTTCGTGCGACTGGTTGAGTCAATCACCACATCAGCGCCGGTATCGGGCATCTGCCGTGCCAGTATCCTGGCCAGTACGCGGGTTTCTTTCGGGCCGCTCTCAGCCAGCAGGGCAAGCGCGCCTTTCAGGTCATTGGCTTCCAGCAGGGATATGACTTCATCGGACAGCGGGGTGCTGGCCACAGCGTCCGGCAGCGGGAGCGCCTTGCCCATCCTGGGGGCGGCATTGAGCCCGCGGGGGAGTGCGGCGCCTACGGCAATGCTAGAAGCGGTTTTCAGGAAGTCGCGGCGAGACAGGTCTTTGCGGCTTTGTTGGGTGTCATTGCTTGGCGATATGGCATCAATGAACGCCTGGCGGTCGGCCTCGGTTTTGAACAGGAATCCTGGTTTTCCGAAACGCGACCAGCGGCCGCCGTGATTCCTGGCAGTGGCAGCCATTTTATTGTACGCATCACGCTCAAGGCGCTCGGCGGGGGCGTACA
Source organism: Paracoccaceae bacterium (assembly GCA_020447005.1). GTDB lineage: Bacteria > Pseudomonadota > Alphaproteobacteria > Rhodobacterales > Rhodobacteraceae > Albidovulum. The sequence continues at coordinate 46 of JAGRDO010000181.1, read as the reverse complement.
TATAGGTCATATCCCCGGTTCTGGTGTGAGGGGTTTCCCATGTATC
>JAGRDO010000065.1:51251-71943 GCA_020447005.1 Paracoccaceae bacterium | reverse complement strand
GCCGATGGCCGAGCAATAGGAAAGGCCAATCTCAAGCGCCTTGCCGGTTGCGTCGTTGTTCACCGCCGCAAGGCAGGGCACGCCGCCGCCCTTGGTGTATTCACCACGCACCGTGTGGCCGGGACCCTTCGGCGCCATCATGATGACATCGACACCGGGTTTCGGTTCGATCAGGCCGAAATGGACGTTCAGGCCATGCGCGAAGGCGATGGCGGCGCCTTCCTTCAGATTGTCATGGACATATTTCTTGTAGGTCTCGGCCTGAAGCTCGTCCGGCATCGTGAACATGATCAGGTCGCACCATGCGGCCGCTTCGGCGATGCCCATGACCTTCAGCCCTTCGGCTTGCGCTTTCTTCGCGGTGGGCGAACCGTCGCGCAGTGCGACAACGACATTCTTGGCGCCGCTGTCGCGCAGGTTCAGCGCATGGGCGTGGCCCTGGCTGCCGTAGCCGAGAATGGCGACCTTCTTGTCCTTGATCAGGTTGATATCGCAATCGCGATCGTAATAGACGCGCATGGGGCGTTCCTTTCTGTGTTTCCGGGGCCGAAGATAGACAGAGACGGGCGATTTACCGTTCAAAGTTCGATGAATTTGGCGTATATCGTAAAAATCAATTCTAACGCCAGCCAATCTGCGAAATATTCATGCATATAGACGATACCGACCGCCGTATTCTGCGCCAGCTTTTGGCTGAACCCGGCCTCGCGACCGCCGATTTGGCCGATCGTGCCGGGGTTACGGCCGCGACCGCATGGCGCCGGTTGGAGAAACTGACCGATGCGGGCGTTCTGAAGGGCCAACATGCGGTGATCGACTGGCGCGCGCTTGGCTGGGCGGTCGAAGTCAGCTTGCGCTTCACGCTCGAAAAAACCAACCCCCGCGCCTTCGACGAATTTCTCGCCGCCGCCCGCGAGGTGCCGGAGGTGATCGAAATCCAGACCTTCCTTGGTCGCGTCGATATCCGCCTCAATGTCATCGCCCGCGACATGGGCCACTATCAGGAGGTTTACCGCGACCGCATCCTGACCCTGCCGCATATCGCCGATATCGAAAGCCTGATGCTGGTTTCAACGATCAAGGAGACGGGGAACCTGCCGCTATGATCGCGCTTGATGACACTGACCGGGCAATTCTGCGGATGCTGGTCGCGGACGCCACGCAAAGCGCGGGCGCGGTTGGCCGGGCGCTTGATCTCAGCCAGCCCGCCACATGGCGCCGGATCAGGCGGATGGAAGAGGCGGGTGTGATCGCCGGTCGCCGCATCGAGCTTGATGCCGAACGGTTGGGCTTCGGGGTCACCGTCTTTCTCGGCGTAAAGCTCGCCACCAAGGGCCGCGTCAGCCTTGAGGATTTCGAACGCGCGGCAACCGCGATCCCCGAGGTCCAGACCGTCCAGCACGTTCTTGGGCTTTACGATTATCGTCTGCGCGTCATTGCGCGCGATCTGACCGATTTCGAGCGTGTCCTGCGGCGCCGGATCATGACATTGCCCGGTGTTGGCAATGTCGAAGCCAATGTGCTTCTATCCGAAGAACGGCGCCCGGGTCCGATCGGCTGAACCGAGGAAGTGAAGATGCAGTATTACCACCTATTCTCGGATGAGACAGGAGAAAGCCGCTGGCGCGATGTTGCGGTCAGCGTGAAAGAGCGGACCTTCGCACCGCCCGCGAAGGCGATAGAAATCTCTGACCCGATCCGCGCGGCCAACATGCTGTTCCTCCGGCTCCGGTCCGGATGGGATGAACCCGCACATGCAAGCCCGATCCCGCAGACTTTGGTTTGCCTGCGCGGCACGGCCATAGTAACGGCAAGTGACGGAACCGAACGAACGATAGGGGCGGGCACGGTGTGGCGCATGGAAGATACGACCGGAAAGGGGCATCATACGCGCGTCCTTGACGGTGAGGACTTCGAATGCGTCATCGTTCAACATGTCTGACCTCTGCACCTGACACATTTTATCAAGGACACGCTACATGCCCGCGCTTTTGCCCGACGTCGATCCAAGTGGTCTGGAAGAGTTTTCGGTCGTCTTCACGGACCGCTCGCTCAACCATATGAGCAAGCAGTTTCAGGGCGTGATGCGCGATATCTCGTCCATGCTGAAAGAGGTCTACAACGCCGATGCGGTGGCATTGGTGCCGGGTGGCGGATCCTACGCCATGGAGGCCGTCGCCCGCCAGTTCACCTCCGGCAAGCGCGCGCTGATCGTGCGGAATGGCTGGTTTTCCTACCGCTGGACCCAGATATTCGAGGCGGGCGGCTTTGCGGGTGAAACCCATGTCGCCATGGCGCGGCGGGCGGGGAACGAACCGCAGGCCCCGTTCGCCCCTGCGCCCATCGATGAGGTGACAAAGACCATCCGTGCGTCGAAGCCCGATATGGTCTTTGCTCCGCATGTGGAAACCGCCTCGGGGATGATCCTGCCTGACGACTACCTCAAGGCGCTTGCCGATGCCGCGCATGAGGTGGGCGCGCTCTTCGTCCTTGACTGCATCGCCTCGGGCTGTGTCTGGGTCGATATGAAGGCGACTGGGGTCGATGTCCTCATCTCGGCGCCGCAAAAGGGCTGGTCGGCCTCTCCGTCCGCCGGCCTCGTCATGATGACGGGCGAGGCGGAAAAGCGGATGGAAGACACGACATCATCCAGTTTCGCGATCGACCTGAAAAAATGGCGTTCGATCATGGCCGCCTATGAGGGCGGCGGGCATGCCTATCACGCGACAATGCCGACAGACGCGCTGAAAGCGTTCCGCGACACGATGATCGAGACCCGGGAATACGGGTTCGACAGGCTGCGCGAGGCACAATGGGCGCTGGGAAATGCGGTGCGCGCCGAACTGGCGTCACGCGGGTTCAGATCCGTCGCCGCCGAGGGGTTCGGTGCGCCGGGGGTGGTGGTCAGCTTCACCGACGATCCCGATATCCAGACCGGCAGGAAATTTCTTGCGGCGGGGGTTCAGATCGCTGCCGGCGTGCCGTTGCAGGTGGGCGAGGGCGATGCCTATCGCAGTTTCCGCCTCGGGCTTTTCGGTCTCGACAAGCTCTATGACGTCGAAGGCACGGTTGCCCGGGTAAGGCGTGCGCTTGACGCCGCGATCGGCTGACGCGGGAGGATAGGGCCGGGGCATGGATGCCCCTCATCGACTGCCGGATGCGATTTCGTTTGACTTTCTGCGCCGCAGAAAGGATAAGCGCGGCAGTCTGATGCCCCCGCCGCGTGAGCGGGCTGGCCCAAGGGGCCGCGGCCGGACGAAATCAGGGGCATCACGCCCCTTCCTAAAGGTTCCCACAGTCACGCAGGGGGTCCGACAGACCTGCCACCCAGGGACAATGCGGTCCGGGGCTGGGCCGGTCTGCCCCAATTCGTCGCGTTGCTGGCCATCTGGCCGCGGCGTGGCCCGCCGTTTTGCGACGGCCAAGAGAGAAGAGAATAACTTGTCTGAATTCAAGACACTGGGCCTAAGCCCGAAACTGGTCGACCGGCTGATCCAGTTGAAACTGACCGATCCGACGCCGATCCAGTCGAAAGCCATTCCGCATGTATTGCAGGGCCGCGATGTGCTGGGCCTTGCCCAGACCGGAACCGGCAAGACAGCGGCCTTCGGTCTGCCGATCCTGCAGGCGCTTATGGCCATCGGGGTGCGCCCCGAACCCAAGACCGCCCGGGCGCTGGTTCTTGCGCCAACGCGTGAACTTGCCAAGCAGATCACCGAAGCGTTGCGCGATTTTACCCAAGGCACGCATCTGAAGGTCGCGACAGTGACGGGCGGCGTGTCGATGGGGCCGCAATCCGAACGGCTGGCGCGCGGGGTTGACCTCTTGGTCGCGACGCCGGGACGGCTGATCGACCTGATCGACCGGCGCGCGGTGCGCCTCGATGGCACCACATGGCTGGTGCTGGATGAGGCCGATCAGATGCTGGATCTCGGCTTCATCCATTCGCTGCGCAAGATCGCATCGCTCTTGCCGGACGAACGTCAGACGCTGCTGTTTTCGGCGACCATGCCCAAGGCATTGAACGAAATCGCGAATTCCTACCTGACCAGCCCGATCCGCGTTGAAGCCAACCCGCCCGGAAAGGCGGCCGAGCGCATCGACCAGTCCGTGCATTTCGTCGACCAGCCCGCCAAACCGAAACTTCTGGCGGAATTGCTCGATCAGCATCGTGACGAACTGGCCCTGGTTTTCTCGCGCACAAAGCACGGGGCCGAAAAACTGATGAAAGGGCTGGTTGCCGCCGGTTTCGCGGCCGGTTCCATTCATGGCAACAAAAGCCAGGGCCAGAGGGATCGCGCCCTTACGGCATTTCGAAATGGCGAATTGCGGGTCTTGGTTGCCACCGACGTGGCCGCGCGCGGCATCGACATCCCGGCGGTCCGCCATGTCTATAATTTCGATATCCCGAATGTTCCCGACAGTTACGTCCACCGTATCGGGCGCACCGCGCGGGCAGGGAAATCCGGTGCTGCGGTGGCTTTCTGCTCGCCCGAGGAATTCGGCGATCTCAAATCGATCGAGAAACTGACCGGCGAACCCATTCGCGTCGCGGGTGGCACGGCCCCGGCAGACGGCTTCAACCCGGTGAAGAAGGCGCGCCGCGGGGGCAAACCGGGCAACGCCACGCCAAGGCCGCAGGGAAAGCCGGGTGTTGCCGCCCAGCCCGCCGGCGCAAAGCGCCGCCGCTTTCGCGGAGGAAAACCGCGCAGCCGCATGGCGGCCTGATCGGGTAGCGAAAATTCCGGCGGGGCGGCATTCGCCCCGTTGACCGCCGGCCGGGGCCGCGCCACTCTGGCCGGGTCGGATGGGGGCAAAAATGAAACCGGACATGCCTGAAACCACGCCACCCAAGGATGCGTCGGCGCGCCGGGCGATTGCCCCTGTCATCTGCTACCCGGTCGATACGCTGCCGCCTGCGCCAATGGCCCTTTACCGGGCCGCGCGGGAAACACTCGTTCCAATAAGAACGCTGCGTGTCCCTCCGCGCGATGCCGCGGCATTTCATGTCCCCGCCGGCCATTTCTTCCGGATCCGGTCGGTCGATGGGCCACAGGTCGGCGATCTCAATCTTTGGAACGCCGGGGACATCTCGGAACGGTTCTATTCGGGAAAGACGCGGGCGCTGCATGGCACGCACCTGTCCACCGGTGATCGCATGTGGTCATCCTTTCCGCATCTGCGGCCCATGGCCACGATCACGCATGACACGCTTGACTGGTACGGGATCGACGAATTCGGCGGTTCGGTTCACGACGTGATCGGGACACGCTGCGATCCCTATACCCATTGCCTGCTGAGCGGGGGCGCCCAATACCACCATTGCTGCCATTCGAACCTGACCAGGGCGCTCTGCGCCGAAACGGGAATGGCGGCCGCCGACATCGAATCGCACGTGCATGACGTGCTGAATGTCTTCATGTGTACCGGGTTCACCCGCGATACGGGTCAGTATTTCATGAAAGCATCGCCGGTCCGACCCGGAGATTTCATCGAATTCTTTGCCGAGATCGACCTTCTTGGCGCCCTTTCGGCCTGCCCTGGGGGGGATTGCTCCTCGGAGCATTCATCTGACAGCGCGGCCTGCTATCCCCTTGAGGTTGAAGTGCTTCGGGCGGATCCCGCCCTGTTCGAGCATTGGCAGCGGCCTGAAAAATCCGGGTATGATCGGAGCCACGGGCTGTAGATCAGGCAACCCACTGTTTCCAATATGGAAACGGCTGCCTCAGCAATTATGGCTATGAATGACTTCGGATATCAACATATAGTCTGAATTGGCGGCGGTGGGCCGTCTAATTGTGAAACTTATTTTTGGTGGGGGTAAAGATGACTGAATTGCTGACCCGTCGAATCGTATGTTTCGGTCTGCTGGCGGTTCCGCCGGCTTTGGCCACGACTGTCGGTATGGCAAACGCTGATGATTTCTCCGAAAATAGTGAAAATGAAAGCGATAGCGCCGGAGAGGGCGCTGGAGGAGAGGGCGAAGGGTCCGAAGGCGAAGGCAATGGATACGAGAACGAGCGTCGCGAACGTCGCCGTCGCCGTGGCCGTCGTGACCGCCGTGGCCGCAAGAACCGCGAAGGCCGCGAAGGCCGGGAAGGTGAAGGCGGTGAGGGCGACGCGGAAGCCGCCGAATAACGGCGCGCGGACTGCGATCCTGCCAGATAAAGCAAGAGGCCGGGTTTTTCCCGGCCTCTTGTCTTGTCTACATGTCGGTCGGACGCTTCTGGCCCGCATTGATGCGGATAGGGGCGTGACTTTCGCCCTTCGCCGGTCTTAGTCGAACGCCGCGCCAAGCGCGATTTCGACCATGTCGCCAAAACTGCGCTCGCGGTCCTCGGCGGGCAGCGATTCGTGCGTCTTCAGATGGTCTGAGATCGTCAGCACCGCGAGCGCGCGCGCGCCGTACCGGGCCGCGACGGTGTACAGCTCGGCCGCCTCCATCTCGACACAAAGCACGCCGTGGCGTTCCAGTATCGCCGTCAGGTCCGGCCGTTCGTCATAGAAAACATCCGAGGAATAGATGCCGCCGACATGGGTCGGCGTCCCCTTTGCACGTGCCGCCGCGACTGCTTTTTCCATAAGCTCGAAATTGGCGCAGGGTGCGAACTGCATCTCTTTGAAGAACCCGCGCGACGGGGTGGAGATCGTCGAAGCCGTCATCGCGATGACGACATCGCGGACCTTGACCGTGTCGAGAATTCCGCCGGCGCTTCCTATCCGGATCAGCGTCTTGGCCCCGTATTCGCGGATCAGTTCATTGGCATAGATCGACAGGCTCGGCATGCCCATGCCCGAACCGTGGATGGTTACACGATTGCCTTTCCACGTGCCGGTAAAGGCAAGCATGCCACGGACTTCGTTCACCAGAACCGGATCTTTCAGAAACGTTTCGGCAGCCCATTTCGCGCGTCTCGGATCGCCTGGCAGCAGGACGGTCTCGGCAATATCGCCTGGCTTTGCGCCGATATGGGGTGTCATGGTGCTCTCCTTGAGAAATATCACGACAAGCTGCCGAATCCTCGCGGAAGATACAAGTGCAAGCCGCCGTCAGACCGCGGCTGCCCGTGCCAGAAAGGCGCGCAAGGGGGCTGTCGCGTCAGGGGTGCCTGCAACTTCAAGCCGAGCAAAATCGAGCATCGCGACTTCATGTTCGACAAGTAGCTGCAAGACAGTCCGGTCTTCGGAACCGGCGCTGTCCCGCAGCGTCTCGAATTCGTGGACATAGGCCGGATAGTCACTGACGACGCGCGCAAGAAAATCGGCCCATTCGACCGAATTCAGCCCGGCCGCCTCATCCTTGCCCTCGGCAACCAGTTCCGCGCGCGAACGGTGGGCAATGTCATGGCGCCGGATCAGCGGGGCGACGGCCAGCGCCGTCACATGTTCGATTTCCGAAAAGATGGTCAGAACTTCGGCTGCCCGCCCGCCCATATGCTGCCCGAGCGCGGCAAAAAACGCTTCGCCCGAAACTTCCTCTTCGTAGGCGGTTTTGAGCGCTGTCGCAAAATCTGAAAACTTCCTCGGTTTCGCTGACATTGTGTCTGTCCCTGGTCAGGCCTTCGGCACGAACATTATTGCGATTGTCCGACGCGGTTCCAGCGGCCTTCGTCCCAGGTCAGTGCGACAAAGCACCGGTTCAGGTTGGTGCCGCCGCATTCTGATCCGTGAATTTGGGCCAGCAGGACCGGGCCTGTGTTCATCCAGACAACGTCCCATCCCTTGTTGAGGATCGTCGTTACCGAATCGCCAACCTTGAACGTTGTCGTGCAACCACCTGTTCCGCAAAACAGGCCCGGCGCGGACGAGCATGAGAGCATGAACTCATCGAGCGCCCAGTCAGGGACGAAATCGCCGTCAAGGTCCAGCCGTTTCACCGCGCCCCATTCGATCGACAGCACGCCATTCTCAAAGGACGCACAGTCCGACCTTGCGGTTTCGATCCGGTCGCGGAACTCCTTCGGCAGGTCGTCAAACTCTTGACCAAGGGCCGGCGGCCCGGACAGGACGGCGGCACAGATGGCCAGCCCGGAAATCGTTGTTTTCATGAAGCCCTCGTGAATAGAGGGGGATTTTCTGCCCGGTCAGATCGGAAGGCAAGCCCCGATCGGACCGCGCGTCGCCTTTCGATCATTCCGCGGCAGCAGCCTTTGGTTCGGCCAGTGCCACGATGTCGAACATGATCCGGTTCAGTTCGAAATCCTTCGGCGTATAGACGCGGGTAACCCCCATATTCAGAAGCTTTGCCGCGTCGTCATCGGGGATTATTCCACCCACCACGACCGGCACATCGCCAAGCCCGGCGGCCTGCATGCGCTCCAACAGCTCTTGGATAAGCGGCAGGTGCGAACCGGACAGGATCGAAAGGCCGACGACATGCGCCTGCGACCTTTCCGCCGCGGCAACAAGTTCTTCCGGCGTCAGGCGGATCCCGTCATAGCTGATCTCCATCCCGCAGTCGCGGGCCCGTGCAGCGATCTGTTCGGCCCCGTTCGAATGCCCATCAAGCCCCGGTTTGCCGATCAGGAAGGAAAGGCGGCGCCCAAGTCGCGAGGAAACCGCGTCGACCGCCGAGCGAATGTCATCCAGCCCCTCGGTCCGGTTCGACGGCGCCTTGGCAACGCCGGTCGGGCCGCGATACTGGCCGTGGACCGCGCGCATGACACCGGCCCATTCCCCTGTGGTAACGCCCGCCCTTGCGCATTGGATCGACGCGGGCATTACATTTTCCCCGCTTTGCGCCGCTTGCCGCAATGCCGAAAGCGCCCGTGAGACGGCCGCCCCGTCACGCGATGCGCGCCAGGTGACAAGCCGGGCAATTTGATCGGCCGCAACCGACGGATCGACGGTCAATATCGCGCCGTCGCCAGCCGTCAGGGGCGATGCTTCGGCCTCGACCCAGCGGTTGACGCCGACCACGGTGGTCTCGCCCGTCTCGATCCTGCCCAGCCGTGCCGAATTGCTCTCGACAAGCTGGCTCTTCATGTAGTCGATCGCCGCTATGGCGCCGCCCATGCTGTCCAGCGTCCTCAATTCATCGCGCGCGCCATCCTTGAGCGCTTCGACCTTGGCGGCGATGGCGGGGTTGCCGTCGAAGAGGTCGCCAAACTCAAGAAGGTCGGTCTCATAGGCAAGGATCTGCTGCATCCGAAGGGACCATTGCTGGTCCCAGGGGCGCGGCAGGCCAAGGGCTTCGTTCCAGGCCGGAAGCTGTACCGCGCGCGCACGCGCGTTTTTCGACAGTGTGACCGCAAGCATTTCAAGAAGGATCCGGTAGACGTTGTTTTCCGGCTGCTGTTCGGTCAGACCAAGCGAGTTGACCTGCACGCCATATCGAAAGCGACGGTATTTTTCCTCGGCAATGCCAAAGCGATCGCGGCAGATTTCGTCCCAGAGTTCGGTGAAGGCGCGCATCTTGCACATTTCGGTGACGAAACGGATGCCCGCATTCACAAAAAAGCTGATCCGCCCCACCATCTCCGGAAAGCTTTCGGCCGGCACTTTTTCCTTCAGGTCGTCCAGAACGGCGATGCCGGTCGCCAGGGCGAATGCCAGTTCCTGTTCGGGCGTCGCGCCTGCCTCTTGCAGATGATACGAGCAGACGTTCATCGGGTTCCATTTGGGCAGATGTTCGCGCGTATAGGCGGCAACATCCGTGATCATGGCAAGCGACGGTTTCGGCGGGCAGATATAGGTGCCGCGTGACAGGTACTCCTTGACCAGATCGTTTTGCACGGTGCCCTGAAGGCCGGCAATGTCGGCGCCCTGTTCTTCCGCCACCGCGATATAGAGCGCCAGCAGCCAGGGCGCCGTCGCATTGATCGTCATCGAGGTGTTCATCTGTCCAAGCGGGATGTCCCGGAAGAGCGCGCGCATGTCGCCCAGATGGCAGACAGGCACGCCGACCTTGCCGACTTCGCCGCGCGACAGATCGTGATCGCTGTCATATCCGGTCTGCGTTGGAAGATCGAAGGCAACCGAAAGCCCCGTCTGGCCCTTGGCAAGGTTGGCCCGGTAAAGCGCGTTCGATTTTTCGGCCGTGGAATGGCCCGCATAGGTCCGAAACAGCCAGGGACGATCACGCTCGGCTTGGCTTGGCATTGGCGGCACCTCTAAGCAACATAATTCCTTTCGGGCGAACCTATTCACAATTATCTTGCGCGTCTAGATGCTGCGCTGCAAAAAATCGGGCTGCGTTGCAGCGATGGGTCCATGTTATCTGAACGCCGCAAAAGTACAGTTGGCGTCAGCTGCCAGAACCACGAATCCCGGATGTCGTCGAGGCTTGTCATAAAATCTTTATCCGGTCGTCGTGTGAGCGTTGTCGTCCAGCCGTACCCGTCGGGCGACCATTTGGGTCGTGCCATTCGCAATCAGAGGATTCCCATGAACTTCTCATCAAAGACCCGTTCCGCCCTTCTTGGCGCCGCTGCATTCAGTGCCTATGCGGTGTCCGCCCAAGCCCAGATGATCGAAAAGGTCGAATGGATCGGATCTGACGCGCCTGCGACGGCGGAACAATATGCCGACATGTTCACCACCGCGAAGGTGCGCGTGACCTGGGCCGACGGCACGACGACCGAAGCGCCGCTTGGCTATCAGGGTCTGATGACCAATCAGGACCGGGTCGGCAGCAACGCCTCGTCGGCGGGAACGATCTATGACGATCACATGCGACCGATCATGGACCCGACGGGCAACGGCCAGCCCCTGGTCTTTGAGACGCCCGACGGCACGATGATCGCCAATATCGGTGGCAAGATCTTCCATCTGGCAAACTTCGAATATGATGCTGTCCTTGCGGACGGCAGCAGTGCGGACGACGCGCTTGGCCCGATCCTGCCATCAAGCGTTGTCCTGACCGAATTGGCACAGTCGCCCGAGGGCCGTCTGACCCCGGTTTCGCAAAGCCCGGTCGATTTTTCTTCGGTCGGCGGCCTGGCCGTGGCCTGCAATGCCACGATGACGCCCTGGGGCACTTTCCTGACCTCGGAAGAGAATTACGACGGTGATGCCCGCAAGATCGAGGCCGACCGTCTGATCGATCCCAGCGGCAAATCCGATGTCCTGCGCGGCATGACGATGTATTATCATGGCGGCCGCCAGCTCGCCTCGCCCTATCAGCGCGGCGTCCTGCCCGAGGTTCTGGTCAATGGCGACGGCACGACAAGCGTGGTCAAGCACTATGCCGTCGGTCGCGGCACCTACGAAATGGCGCAGATCATGCCGGATCAGCGGACGGTGATCGGGGCACATGACGGTACCAACAAGCCCTTGACCATGTTTGTCGCCGACCGCGCGGGCGATCTGTCCTCGGGCACGCTCTACGCGGCAAAGCTCGATCAGAAGAGTGCCGAGAATGGCGGAAACTTCGCGATCAGCTGGATCCGGCTGGGCCATGCGGGCAATGACGAACTGCGCGCCCTTGTCGAAGGCGGGATCAAGTTTTCCGATATCTTCGATGCGGCGGATGCCGCGACCGACGGGTTCACCGAAATCACGGTCGATACGGACAAGGCATCCGAATTCCTGAAGACGAAGAATGAAACGGCGGCGGCCTTTCTTGAAACCATGCGCTATGCCGGCATGAAGGGGGCCGCGACCGAATTCCGCAAGGCAGAGGGCATGGCCTTCGATCCGGAGACCGGGACCGCCTATCTGGCGGTAAGCGAGATCGGCAAGGGCATGGAAGAGGGCAAAGCCTCTGGCACGGGGGGCGATCAGATCCGTCTGGCCGGCGTCAAGGCCGGTGCGGTCTACGCACTTCCGACGGGTTCCGGACAGATCGACATCGACGGTGCCGCGATCGACAGCGCCTTTGTCCCCGTCGCGATGCATGTTCCGGCCGGTCTGATGGGCCGCGATCTTGCCGAAGCGGACGGGTTCGGCAACAAGGCCGCCCTCGATGCGATCGCGAACCCTGACAACATCTACTGGTCGGCCGCCTACAACACGTTGTTTATCGGCGAGGATTCCGGCCTTCATACCGCCAATTTCCTCTGGGCCTGGCAGCCGGGCATGGAGGCGCCGGTGCGGTTGCTGTCCGCACCCGCGGGGGCAGAGCTGACCGGGCTTCGCGTGCATGAGAACATCGGCGGGTTCGCCTATGTCACGACCAATGCACAGCATGTGGGCGAGTTCGATGCAGGCGAAAACCCGGTCCTGAAGGAAGCCGCCGAATTGATCGCGGCCAAATGGGACAAGGGCCAGAAGGCGCCGCTTGGCTATGTGTCCGGCCTTCCCGCGGCCACGGCGGCAAAGCCGCTGTCCAACTGATCCGGGGCGGGTCGCTAAGCCTCAAAAGGGCGGGCGAAAGCCCGCCCTGTTTTTTGCGCTGTTTACGATGTCTGCAGGACATGTCACCGTCGATCCATGTTTCGGACCGTATCGCTTCCGCTCTGGCTGTTCATCCTGATCCTTGCTTTCGCAACGGTCACCTTCGCGTCGCATTTTCTGTTCCCGTCAGTGCGATGGTTCCTGCGCAACCGGGTCGAACGGGTTGTCGCGCGCCTGAACACGCGGCTTGACCGGCCAATCCAGCCCTTCAAGCTGATGAAGCGGCCCGACATGGTGATCCGCCTCGCTCATGATCCGAAAGTGGCCGAGGCGATCGCGGCCGAGGCGGCCCAAACCGGGATACCCGAAACCGTGTACCTGGAACGCGCCCGCCGCTACGCGCGCGAAATCGTGCCGGCGTTTTCCGCGTCCATCTATTTCGGTTTTGCCGCCCGGCTGGCCAAATGGCTGGCGCGGCTTGTCTACCGGGTCAAGATCGACCAGTTCGATACCGGATCGCTGTCCGAAATCGACAAGGGCGCGACGCTGGTTTTCGTCATGAACCACCGATCGAACATGGATTACGTGCTTGTCACCTATCTGTCGGCAAGCAAATCCGCACTGTCTTTCGCGGTCGGTGAATGGGCGCGGGTCTGGCCGCTGTCGTGGCTGATCCGTGCGGCGGGGGCCTATTTCATTCGCCGCAAGTCCAACAATCCGCTCTATCGCCGCGTACTTGCCCGCTATGTGCAGATGGCAACCGAGGAAGGCGTCACGCAGGCCATCTTTCCCGAGGGCGGGCTGAACCTAGAAGGCCGGGTAGGGGCGCCCAAGCTGGGCATCCTGTCCTACATCATCGCGGGCTATCATGACGGGGGGCGCGACGTCGTCTTCGTGCCGGTTTCGCTCGCCTATGATCGCGTTCTGGAAGATCGCGTTCTGACAGCGGCCAGGATTGCCGGTGTCAGAAGGTTCCGCGCCTCCTTCGGTTCGACCCTTTTGTTCATGGGCCGCCAGCTGAGACGCGTGTTGACGGGCAGGTTCCAGAAATTCGGAACCGCCGCGGTCCGGTTCGGCGAACCGTTGTCGCTGGCGCGCTTTCTTCAGATCCCGCGCGGGGATGTGGCCGTCGAACTTGGCGCCGAATTGATGTCCCGGATCGCCCGCAACGTCCTGATCCTGCCGGTCCCGCTGACATGTGCCGCCATAGGCGCCGAAATCGACCTGTCGCTTGAGGAACTGGATCGGCGGGCCGAGGCTCTGGCTGAGAAGCTGCGCAAAAAGGGGGCGCATTTCGAACTGCCTGAGAACTCGGTGCGCCAAGCCGTCAAACAGGCGCTTGCCATTCTTTCCTTGCGAAAGATCGTGCGGATAGAGGGGCCACGTTTGAGCGTACCGCCCAAGGATCGCGGCCTGATCGGATTCTATGCCGCCGCCGTGGAACAGCACCTTGATGCAGTTGCGGCATCGGGAAGTGAAAAAATGGCACGAAAATCGGCCAATCGTTATTCGTAGAGACATAAAATTTCAAAACAACTGCCTTCTTCTATTGCAATGTTGCGACGGCAATCATATTCCATGGCATGAAGGTCGCGTTGATTCTGCGATGCGGCGTAAGATGCAGGAGAGGTGCATGGCCTTGGACACGAAAAGCGAAATCGCGCAATACGACGCTCCGCAGAAAGATCTCTATGAGGTCGGCGAGATGCCGCCCCTCGGCTATGTCCCGAAAAACATGTATGCTTGGGCAATCCGCAAGGAACGCCACGGCGAACCGGACACCGCGATGCAGGTTGAGGTGGTCGAAACGCCGGAAATCGACAGCAACGAGGTTCTTGTCCTCGTGATGGCGGCCGGCGTGAACTATAACGGTGTGTGGGCCGCGCTCGGCATTCCGATCAGCCCGTTTGACGGGCACAAGGCGCCCTATCACATCGCGGGGTCGGACGCCTCGGGCATCGTCTGGAAGGTCGGCGACAAGGTAAAGCGCTGGAAGGTCGGCGATGAGGTTGTCGTCCACTGCAACCAGGACGACGGCGATGACGAAGAGTGCAATGGCGGCGATCCGATGTTTTCGCCCAGCCAGCGGATCTGGGGTTATGAGACACCAGACGGGTCCTTCGCCCAGTTCACCCGGGTCCAGGCCCAACAGCTCATGGCGCGGCCGAAGCACCTGACATGGGAGGAAAGCGCCTGCTACACGCTGACGCTCGCCACCGCTTACCGGATGCTGTTCGGCCACCGGCCGCATATCCTCAAACCCGGTGACAACGTTCTGGTCTGGGGTGCCTCGGGCGGGCTTGGATCATATGCGATCCAGCTGATCAACGCGGCGGGCGCCAACGCGATCGGCGTGATCTCGGAAGAGGACAAGCGTGACTTTGTCATGGGGCTAGGCGCCAAGGGCGTGATCAACCGCAAGGAATTCAACTGCTGGGGCCAGATGCCCACGGTGAACACGCCCGAATATGCCGCATGGTTCAAAGAGGCGCGCAAGTTCGGCGCGGCGATCTGGGCGATCACCGGCAAGGGCAACAATGTCGACATGGTCTTTGAACATCCCGGCGAGGCGACGTTCCCGGTTTCCGTATTCGTGGTCAAGCGCGGCGGCATGGTCGTCATCTGCGCCGGGACCACGGGTTACAACCTGACCTTCGACGTGCGCTATCTCTGGATGCACCAGAAGCGGGTGCAGGGCAGCCACTTCGCCAACCTCAAGCAAGCCTCGGCTGCGAACAAGCTGATGCTGGAGCGCCGGCTTGATCCTTGCATGTCCGAGGTCTTTCCCTGGGCCGAGATCCCGGCCGCGCACATGAAGATGCGGCGAAACCAGCACAAACCGGGCAACATGGCCGTATTGGTTCAGTCCCCGATGACCGGCTTGCGGACTTTTGAGGACGCTTTGGCAGAGGGAAAAACCCGCTAGTCCGACCCGCACAGGTCAAAAACACCGGAAATCGGCGGAGCCAATACCTCCGCCGATTTTTCAATTTGTGCAATTTCAATTGGTTACGCGATGTCGCCCCGCCATTAACGGGGGATTGAAACCGGATTGGCATAATTCGAACATCTACAAGCCTAAGTGGCTCCCGCTGCGCATTTACACTTTTAACGAGAGTAATGATGCAATACGAATGGATCTTGGACGTACTGACCGATCTGAAAGCCTTTGCGAAGGTGAACGGCCTGACGGCCCTTGCCGAGCAGCTTGACGATACGTCACTTGTGGCGGCGTCAGAGATCGCGCAGTTCGTCGGAGAGACGGACGGGGGCCCGGGCACGGATGCACGATCGGCTGGAAAGCTTCATCGAGGCTTTGCAACAGGCAACAACACTTGAGGCGCTGCAAACCGTCATACTCGGGTTGCGTGACTATCTGGGAACCGAACATCTCGTCTATCACTCGGTCAATTCCACCGGCCAGCAATATGCGGTTCTGACCTATCAGCCCGAATGGGTCGATCGCTATCTGGAACAGGATTATGCCCGTATCGACCCGGTCGTGCAGGGCTGCCTGCGCCGCTACCACCCTGTCGATTGGAAACATCTGGACTGGGGCGGTCGCGCGACCCGCAACTTTCTGGTCGAGGCCATGGATGCGGGTGTCGGCAATCAGGGTTATTCCGTTCCGATCCGTGGGCCGAACGGTCAGTTCGCGATGTTCACCGTCTCGGACCGGGTCAGCGACGGAAAATGGGAAAGGTTCACCCATGAGCGTACATCGGACCTGATCCTTCTGGCCCATTTCATCAATCAAAAGGCGCTCGAGATCGAGCGCGGCAGCGATTTTCTGGTGACGAAGGCCCTGTCCCCGCGTGAGGTCGATGTGCTGACCTTGCTGGCGCTCGGCTTCAACCGGGCACAGGCCGCGGACAGTCTGTCAATCTCGGAACACACGTTCCGGACCTATCTGGAAAGCGCGCGGCTCAAGCTTGGCGCTGCCAATACGACCCAGGCCGTGGCCCGGGCGGTCGCCGAAGGGCTGGTTCTGATCTGAACCCGCGCCCTTCGCCGCGTGCAAAGTGTCAGATCGGCGCCGTCGCCCGCAAAAGCCAGTCGCGCGCCTGGTCCGAAACCCGTGGGGCGATCTTTTCGCGAACCTCGGCGTGATAGGCATCAAGCCATTGCCTTTCGCCATCCGACAGCATCGCTGCGACGACAAGGGTCCGGTCGATCGGAACAAATGTCAGTGTTTCGAAATTCAGCATCTTGCGCGCCGTATCGCCGCCGGGCAGGGGGTCAGCCTCGGCCACGATGACAAGGTTCTCGATCCTGATCCCGAATGCGCCCTCGCGGTAATATCCCGGCTCGTTGGACAGGATCATGCCCGGCCGCAGGGCCACCTCCGAGATGCGGGAGATGCGCGCGGGCCCCTCATGAACGCAGAGCGCCGCCCCCACGCCATGGCCGGTGCCATGGTCGTAATCCTGCCCCGCCATCCACAGCGGCGCCCGCGCCAGCGGGTCGAGATCGCGCCCCGAAAGCCCCTTCGGCCAGCGGATGCGCGACAGCGCGATCATGCCCTGCAAGACGCGGGTGAAGGGGGCGCGGGCCTCTTCGGGCACGGGGCCCACGGCCACGGTGCGGGTGATGTCGGTGGTGCCATCGACATATTGCCCGCCGGAATCGACCAGCAGGATCTCTCCGGGGCGGACGGGGCGGTTGGTGGCCTCGCTCACCCGGTAATGCACNNGGCTCGTTGGACAGGATCATGCCGGGTTCAAGCGGCACGTCCGACAGGCGCGACAGCCTCTGCGGCCCTTCATGCACCGAAAGGTAGCTGCCGACGCCATGCCCCGTGCCGTGGTCGAAATCCTGCCCGGCCAGCCAGAGGGGATAGCGCGCAATCGCGTCAAGATGCTGGCCGGCGATACCTTTCGGCCAGCGCAGCCGGGATATCGCGATCATGCCCTGCAGGACGCGTGTGAAACAGGCGCGGATTTCGTCATCGACCCCGCCCACGGCGACGGTTCGGGTGATGTCGGTGGTTCCGTCCAGATATTGCCCGCCGGAATCGATCACGACGATTTCGCCCGAATTCAGCCTGCGGTTCGTTTCCGTCGTAACCCGGTAATGCATGATCGCGCCATGCGGGCCGGCGCCACAGATCGTCTCGAAACTGATTTCACGTAACGCATTCGTCGCGCGGCGGAACTGCTCAAGCGCGGTTACAACGTCGATCTCGCTCAGACTTCCCCCCGGGGCCTCGCGCTCGAACCAGGCCAGAAACTCGACCATCGCCGCCCCGTCGCGCAGATGCGCTTCCCTCGCGCCGGCGATTTCAACCGGGTTCTTGCGGGCCTTGGGCAGGATAGAGGGATCGGGCCCATCCACGGCGGTGACCCCGGCCTCATCCAGCTCCAGCCATATCTGCATCGGCGCGGTGGCGCGGTCCACGCGGACCGGGGCCTTGAGCGTGCGCAAGGCGGGCGCAAAGGCCGAGGGCGGGCGCAGTGTGACTTCCCGACCCAGATGGGCACGCACTTCGTTTGAGATTTTTTCGGGGTCGATGAAAGCGGTCACATGACCGGTCGCGTGAAGTATAGCAAAGCTCTGAACCACCGGATTACGGGCAATATCCGATCCGCGGATATTGAGAAGCCAGGAAATCGAATCCGGCAGTGTCAGGACAGCCGCCTTCTGCCCGGCCGAGGCAAGTTCAGCCCCAAGGCGCGAACGCTTTTCCGCGTGGGATTCGCCCGCCTGTTCAAGGGGATGGACCATGACCGGGCCGCGCGGCGGGGCAGGGCGGTCATGCCAGATCGCATCCACCGGATTGTCGACAGGGACGAGTGTGACGGTCGATCCGGCAAGGGCAGCTTCGATCGCGCTGATTTCCCTGGCGGTGTGCAACCACGGATCGAACCCGATCCGGGCGTTTCCGCCGGCCTTTTCACGAAGCCAATCGCCGGGTTTCACCTCTGGCCAGTGGACCGGCGTGAAATGGGCCAGGTCGACCTGGGACTTGACCTGGGTGCGATAGCGGCCATCGACGAAGATGCCGGCGATATCGGGCAAGACGATGCAGAATCCGGCCGAACCGGTAAAACCGGTCAGCCAGGCCAGCCGTTCGTCCGATGGCGCGACATATTCGCCCTGATGCGCGTCGGCGCGGGGCACGATGAACCCCGTCAATCTGGCGCGGAAGAGGTCGGCGCGCAGGGCGGCCAGACGCGCGGGCCCGGTACTGGCGTCGGATTTGACCTCGAAGCTCTGGAACATGATCACCCCGTTGCCGTTTGCCAATTCTTGGACGGGATTTGCCCAATTGGCCAGCCGGGACAGCAACCTTTCTTTCGGTCGGTTGCCTCAGCCGGCCTTCTTGATGCCCGCGAAACGCGCCCGTGCCCTTGGGTCGCTGTCAAACAGGCTGGCGAGTTGCTCGGTCATCGCCCCGGCCAATTGTTCGACATCGGTGATCGTCACGGCGCGCTGGTAGTAACGGGTCACGTCATGGCCGATACCGATGGCGATAAGTTCGACAGCCCGGCGCCGTTCCACCATGGCGATCACGTCGCGCAGGTGTTTTTCAAGGTAGTTCGCGGGGTTGACCGACAGGGTCGAATCGTCGACCGGCGCGCCATCCGAGATCACCATCATGATCTTGCGCTGCTCTGGCCGTCCCATCATTCGCCGATGCGCCCATTCAAGCGCCTCGCCGTCGATGTTTTCCTTCAGAAGGCCCTCTTTCATCATCAGCCCAAGGTTGGGTCTGACCCGCCGCCAGGGTGCATCCGCGGACTTGTAGATGATGTGGCGCAGATCGTTCAGACGGCCCGGCTGTGCCTGACGGCCGGCGGCCAGCCAGCGTTCGCGCGCCTGCCCGCCTTTCCAGGCGCGGGTGGTAAAGCCAAGGATCTCGACCTTGACCTGACAGCGTTCAAGCGTCCGGGCAAGCACATCGGCACATATTGCCGCAATGGAAATCGGGCGCCCGCGCATGGAGCCGGAATTGTCGATCAGCAGTGTTACGACCGTGTCGCGAAATTCGGTGTCTTTCTCGATCTTGAAGGAAAGGGGGGTCGTCGGGTTCGCGACGATCCGCGCAAGCCGTCCGGCGTCAAGCGTTCCTTCCTCAAGGTCGAATTCCCATGACCGGTTCTGCTGGGCCTGCAGGCGCCGTTGCAACTTGTTGGCCAGCCGCGAGACCGCCCCTTTCAAAGGCTCAAGCTGCTGGTCAAGATAGGCGCGCAACCGTTCAAGCTCGGTCGCTTCGGCCAGATCCTCGGCCCTGATCTCTTCGTCGAAATCGGTCGTGTAGACGGTATAGTTGGGATCGGCGTCGGAATGCGGCGCGGGTGGCGGCGGGTCGAGGGGCGCCTCGCCCTCCGGCAGTTCCGCCTCCTCGCCATCCTCCATGTCGGCGGTCTCGTCCATCGAGACTTCGGCCTGGCTCTGATCGTCCTGATCGTCCTGCGACTGTTCGGGGCTGGCCTCGCTTTCCTCCGACTCGTCGTCGCCTTCCTGACTTTCGGGGCTTTCGTCGTTCTCCTGCTCGGCCTCGTCGCCTTCGCTTTCGTCCTCCATATCCGGGTCGTCGCCCAGCTGGTCGCCATAGCCAAGGTCCTTGATCACCTGGCGCGCGAGGCGGGCAAAAGCGCTCTGGTCGGCCAGAACGTCGTCAAGCCGGTCAAGTGTACCGCCCGCCTGTTCCTCGATGAATGGCCGCCAGAGGTCCATGACATTCTGCGCGCCGCCGGGCATCTTTCGGCCCGTCGCAAGATGGCGGACCAGATAGCCCGCGGCCTGCGCCAGGGGCGCGTCCTGTGCGGCCCGTATCTGACCATAGCCGCGCCGTTCGGCTTCGGCCCCGATCTTGGCGTCGATATTGCCCAGTGTCCCGGGCATGTCACGGGCGCCCACCGCCTCGCAGCGCGCGGTTTCCATCGCCTCGAAAAGGTCGCGGGCCATCTGGCCCTGAGGGGCGTATTTCGCCGCAACCTTGGCATCGTGATGGCGGTGGCGGAGCGCCAGCGCATCAGCGGTGCCGCGCGCGATCAGCACCTCGTCCCGCGTCATGCGGCGTGAAACCTGCGGCAGGCGCATGTTTTCGCCCGTCAGGCCCGGCGGATCGACGGAATAGGTGACGGTCAGATCCGGGTCGTCGGCCATGCTCTTGGTGGCCTCGGCCAGCGCCTTCTTGAACGGATCGGCGGGGTTGTCGGAACGCTGTATCATGATCCGACCCTGAAAACCGCCACCAGCCAGAAGTCCCTAGAGGACCCTTGGAAAATTCCCTTGAAAGGAATTTGCATGCGCATCACCGGATGCTCTGGCTCGCAGCACTTTCCGGCAGTTCCTCATCAAAGCAGCGCTGATAGAACTCGGCGACGGTCTGCCGCTCCAGCTCATCGCATTTGTTGAGGAAGGTCAGCCGAAACGCATAGCCCACGTTGCGGAAGATCTCGGCGTTCTG
>JAGRDO010000065.1:50813-51241 GCA_020447005.1 Paracoccaceae bacterium | reverse complement strand
TCTGGGCCCAGTTGATCACCGTCCGCGGCGACATGACCGTCGAAAGGTCGCCGTTCATGAAGGCCGTGCGCGTCAGGTCCGCAACCGTCACCATCTGGGCGATCTGCTTGCGGCCCTTTTCGGTGTTGTAATGCGGGTTCTTGGCCAGCACGATCGCGGTTTCGGCGTCGTGGCTGAGGTAGTTCAGCGTGGCCACAAGGCTCCAGCGGTCCATCTGCGCCTGGTTGATCTGCTGGACGCCATGGTAAAGCCCGGTCGTGTCGCCCAAACCGACCGTGTTCGACGTGGCGAAGAGGCGGAAGGACGGGTGGGGCGTGATGATCTCGTTCTGATCCAGCAGGGTCAGCTTGCCATCATGCTCCAGGACGCGCTGGATCACGAACATGACGTCCGCGCGGCCGGCGTCATATTCGTCGAAGACGATGGCG
>JAGRDO010000065.1:28186-50696 GCA_020447005.1 Paracoccaceae bacterium | reverse complement strand
TCACGCGCACGGCGGGCCAGTTCAGGTGGGCTGCCACCTGTTCGATATGGGTCGATTTACCGGTACCGTGATAGCCCTGGATCATCACCCGGCGGTTATAGGCAAAGCCCGCTAGGATGGCCAAAGTGGTGTCGGGGTCGAACTTGTAGGTCGGGTCGACTTCGGGCACACGGTCGGATCGCTCGGCGAAGCCCTTCACCTTCATCTCGGTGTCGATCCCGAAAACCTCGCGGACAGAGATTTCTTCGGTGGGTTTCACAGTCTTATCCAGCATCTTCCTGCCCATTCCCAGAAATTGCCATGAACATCACATGGCGCCATCGGGCTTTGATGGAACATATCGCAAAGAGGCGCAAGGGCAGGGGGCGCCAAGTCGCGGGATTTTACGTAATGCCAGTTGGCGATCGGTTACAGCGGTTCACGTGATCGCTACTGCATGTGGAAAAGTTTTACCGCCGAACTACATCAGTTCGCGGCATAGTCTGGCCAGATAACCAGAAGGGTCAAGAGAATGATGATGACAAGACGGGCAATGCTGTCCGCCGGTGGCGCCACACTCGCCGCCTTGGCCGTGGGCGCGCGCCCCGGTTTGGCCGAAACATTCGAGGTCACGCTCAGCGAGGCGGAATGGCGCAAGTTGCTGACCCCGGCGCAATACGGGGTCCTGCGCGAGGAAGATACCGAGCGGGCTTTCTCGAGCCCATTGAATGACGAACACCGCGCAGGAACGTTCTTCTGCGCAGGTTGCGACCTGCCTCTTTATTCGTCCGCGGCGAAATATGACAGCGGCACCGGTTGGCCATCGTTCTATGAGCCGCTTGCGAATGCGGTCGGAACCAAGGCGGATTGGGGAATTCTCGGAAAGCGGACCGAGGTGCATTGCCGTCGCTGCGGCGGACATCTTGGCCATGTCTTCAATGACGGGCCGAAACCGACTGGCAAGCGCTATTGCATGAACGGCTTGGCGATGGTTTTCCGCGAAGCCTGAGCCGACCCCATCATTCGCCGCTGCAGTCAAAAGCCTTCCGCCCCGGCGGAAGGCTTTTTTGTCTTTGCAACTGCGCAGGCAAGATAGTTGACAAAAAAACTTTACATTAGCTGGATATGTCTTAGTAAATTTATCGGATAACACAATCGAGGGACAAGATGTTGTATTCTATTCGCTTTGCCGCGCTGGTGGCGGCTTTCGCCGGCCCTTCGGCGGCCGGAGAGCTTTCATTGGTCGAAGAGCTTGGAAAATCGTTATTTTTTGACGCGAACCTTTCAGTCAACGGTGATCAGTCTTGCGCATCCTGCCACGATCCGGCTTTTGGATTTTCAAGCCCGGCGCAGTCCGCGAACGCGCTCGGCGCCGTTGTGGAAGGCTCGGTCCCGGGGCGCTTTGGCAACCGCAAACCGCCATCGTCGGCCTATGCGGCTTTTTCACCGGTCTTGCACCACGTCAGCGACGGCGATGGTGTCACGCTCGTCGGCGGTGCGTTCCTTGACGGCAGGGCGACGGGAAAAAAACTCGGCTCTGCCGTCGCCGATCAGGCGCAGGGGCCCTTCCTGAACCCCGCCGAAATGGCACTGCCGCACGCGGCCTGCGTCGTCGCGCGCGTGTTTTCCGCGCCCGGTCACTCGGCCGGTTTTTCCAGTGTCTGGGGGCAAGACGCCGTCTTCGAAATTCCGGCTGCCATCACCGGTGCGTGCGGGGACCCGGATGCAAGGATTGCGGTGGATGACGACGTGCTTCGGGCGCGGATCGATGAGGCCTTCGACCGGATCGCCATTGCGATCGCGCGATACGAGTCCTCTTCCGAAGTGAACCCCTTTTCGTCCCGCTTCGATGCGTGGATGGACGGGCAAGATACGCTGAGCGATCAGGAGTTGCGTGGATTTGAGGTTTTCGAAGCGGAAGACAAGGGCAACTGTGCCGCCTGCCATGTCCTGACGCCGACCGGGCGGGAAACGCGGGCGATCTTCACGGACTGGACCTTTGACAATATCGGTGTTCCGCGCAACCGCGCTAATCCGCAAGGGGCCGACTATGCCGATCCCGGCCTTGGCGCCTTCCTGAAGACCGATCCGGTCTATGCCGCCTATGCGGATGATGCGGTGGGCGCCCAGCAAGTGCCGACGCTTCGCAACCTGAACAAGCGAAGCGGGCCTGAAGCGGTCAAGGCATTCATGCACAACGGGTATTTCAAGACCCTCGAAGGGGTCGTGCATTTCTACAATACGCGCGACACCCTTCCGCGTTGCGCGGATCCTCTGGCTTCAGAGGCCGAGGCGCTTGCCGCGAACTGCTGGCCCGCCCCCCAATTCGAAGCGACGATGAACCGTGATGAACTCGGCAATCTGAAGCTTACCGATCAGGAAGAGGCCGATCTGGTCGCCTTCCTCAAGACGCTTGATGATGCGTGATCCGGATAGCCCGGGCGGGCACCCTCGGCGTGGCCGCGGATTTCCGCCGGCCGGCTATTTGACGCCATAGCGCGCCAGAAACATCGCGACCGCGCCGTCAGCGACGCGGTCGCGGTCGGCCTGGCTGAACTTGCGCTGGACGCCAAAGGAAACGGCCGGAAAAATGTCGGCCTTGCACAATTCGGAAAATTGCGACGCGGCCAGCAGCACATCGTCGATGACAAGCTCTCCGCGTTCGACGGCCCCGGCCAGATAGGCGGCAATCCGGTCGCGAACCAGTCCCGGGCCAGTGTCATAAAATTCCTGTCCTAGTCCGGGGAACCGCTCGGTTTCGGCAAGGCAGATCCGAAACGTCGCGCGGCCGAATTCGGAGACGAAGAAATCCACGATCCGTCTGGCGGCGATCGGCAACACCACGTCTGGCGGGGCCGAATGCGCCACCAAGGCCTCGGCCTCATCGGCCTGACGCCGGCATTCACCGCGCGCCACTTCCACGAACAACATGCGTTTGTCGGGGAAATAGGAATAAAGGGTTGCTTTCGACACGCCGGCCTCGGCGGCAATGTCATCGACGCTCGCGCCGTCAAAACCGTCGCGGAGAAAGACCTTTCGGGCGCCTTCCAACACCTGATCGAACTTGCGTCCGCGCTTGATTACCGGAGTGCAGGCTTGCGCAGCGGTCATTTAGGGCCTCCCTGGCAGATGATAGACTGCAGGAGGTCGCCGCCGCAAGCCGTTAAACCATGAGGCGGGGAGGTGCGAATCCCCGCCCGTGGCCGGACGAACCGTGGGGCAGGCCGCGGCCCGACAACGTTCAGCGCGCGTCGCCCGCACAGTCACCGGGATGCCCCGGCGTCGCCACGGGCGTGCAGGCGCGTGTCGTTCCCGTCTCTGGCGCGGGGAACTGCAGGCGCGGAAGATCGAAGGACAGGCCTCCGGCCATCGCCGGAATGGCGGTGGTTGCGCCCATTGCCATTGCGGCGGCAATCACGACAAGGCGAATTCTGGTCATAGCTCGCTCCAAGCTGAACTGATTGGTTTGGTGAGTCGTATCTAAACTGATCGGTTCAGACACTCAAGACAAAACTGAACTTTCGAGTTCAGAAATATTCCGGTGCCCCTTGTCTGCCTCACCCGGCGGGCCTAGAGTTGCGCCAAACAATCGGAGCAGAACATGATCCCGGGATTTGCCAGCCGCCGCCGGTTCAGTGATCTCAGCGAACAAGAGGTCCTGGCGCTAGCGATCTCGTCCGAAGAGGATGACGCCCGCATCTATCGGCTTTATGCCGAACGGCTGCGAAAGGAATTTCCTTCCAGTGCCATGGTCTTTGACGCCATGGCCGGGGAAGAGGATACCCATCGGCACTGGCTGATCGAACGCCACCGCAAACGGTTCGGAGAGGTCATTCCGCTGATCCGCCGTGAACATGTGGCGGGGTTCTATGCGCGCAGGCCCGTCTGGCTGATCGAAAACCTCGGGCTTGACCGGATGAGGGCCGAGGCCGAGGCGATGGAACATGAAGCCGAAGCCTTTTACCGCCGCGCCGCTGCCAGGACAGAAGATGCCGATACGCGCAAGCTTTTGGGCGACCTTGCCGCCGCCGAGGCCAAGCACGGGACAAGGGCAGGGGATCTGAACGCGACCCATCTGACCGAGGACGCCAAGGCCGAAGAGGACCGCGCATCGCATCGCCAGTTCATCCTTACATGGGTTCAGCCCGGATTGGCGGGCTTGATGGACGGTTCGGTTTCGACCCTTGCACCGATCTTTGCCACGGCCTTTGCGACGCAGGATACCGGGACGACCTTTCTTGTCGGTCTCGCGGCTTCGGTCGGGGCGGGAATTTCAATGGGCTTCACGGAAGCCGCGCATGACGACGGCGTGTTGTCCGGCCGCGGCTCGCCGGTGAAACGCGGGCTTGCCTCGGGGGTCATGACCGCGCTTGGCGGGCTGGGGCATGCCTTGCCCTACCTGATCCCCGATTTCTGGACCGCGACGGTCATCGCCGTCGCGATCGTGTTCGTCGAGCTTTGGGCAATCGCGTGGATCCAGAACCGCTATATGGAAACACCCTTCCTGCGCGCGGCGTTTCAGGTCGTTCTTGGCGGGGCACTGGTCTTCGCGGCGGGTGTTCTGATCGGCGGCGGCTGACGGGCCCTTTTCGGGGTTATTCCGGCTGAAACCCGTGGATCAACTGGCGAAGGCCAAGCAATCCGCCCGCGACAATGGCGGCCAGCGTAAGGGGCGCGGAATAGGCCAGGGTCGCCATCGCCGTCACCCCCTGTCCGATCGAGCAGCCCAAGGCCAGCGTCCCGCCGATCCCCATCAGGGCTGCGCCCGAAACCTGGCGGCCAAGTTCCCGCGGGTCCTCGCAGGCTTCCCAGCGGAACATCCCGCGGCGGATCGAACCGGCGAAGGCCCCGGCGAGAACGCCGGCAACGATCCCGACCGACAGGTTGATGCCTCCGCCGCTTGACGTCATGAACCAGATGATCGTGCGCCCCAACGGCGCCGTGAAGGATGGTCCTTCCACCGATACGGCCCCGAGGCTCGCATCCGCCAGCCATGTCGTCGCGGAGAGGCAAAAGACAACCGAGAGACCCGCCGCGACGCCCCATGCGATCTGCACCCGTTCTGCGCGCAATGGCGCATGGGACAGGGCCCAGAGGATCGCCGCCGCGCTTATGGCCAGCGCAAACACCAGACGGGGGATGCCCGTTGCGGCCTCGGCAAGCTGGGCAAACCCTTGCGGGCCGGTTGCCCCGGTCTGGGGAAAGACCGCCTCGCGCAGCGGGGCGAGGGGGCCAGACAGCGTGACGAAGGAAAAGATGCCTAGAACCACCACGACAACCAGGGACCGCAGATCTCCCCCGCCGAACCGGACCAGCGCGCCGAAGCCACAATTGCCGGCCATCGCCATCCCGTAACCGAAGACCAGACCTCCGACGATCGAGGCGACCGGGTTCCATGCGATGGTGTGGTAGAAGCTTTCCTCGGGCGCGGCGAGCCCAAGCGATGCCGCCAGATAGGTTCCGCCGATCGCGACGCCAAGGACGATGCCCCAAAGCCGAAGACGCCGCTGGTCGTCGCCGAAAAAGGCGGTTTCGATGGCGCCGAGCGTGCAGAAATTGCCAAGCCGCGCGGACAGTCCCAGAACAAGGCCCGTCAACAATCCGATCAGGGCCGCAATGCTCCCCGGTGATAGGGCGTCCATCCTTTCGTCTCCCTCCTTGCTTATTTCGCTGTGGGGCTGCAAAACAGCGCATAGATCAATTCGAGAATGCGTGCTGAACGCGGATCCCGTAACGAATAATAGATCGTCTTGCCGTCACGCCTCGCCCTCACGACGCCGTCAAGACGCAAACGCGCAAGCTGCTGACTGACCGCAGATTGCCGCGAGGCGAGCAGGTTTTCAAGTTCGGTCACCGAACGCTCCCCCGACGAGAGATAGCACAATATCATCAGCCGCCCCTCATGTGCCAACGCCTTGAGGAGCCCCGTCGCCGCTTCGCAATGCGGCCAGAGCTGATCCGGCGCGGGCCGAAAGGAAGGGTCGGGCGCGCCGTCGGACGGATCCGAGGTTTCGCGGGGGCGGCTCTCGCTCATCGGGGCAGTTCCGTCATGAGCTGACAAAGGGGACCGGGGTCAGAAACTGATGTCCTCCTCGATGGCGGCGATACCGGCCCTTGCGCAAGCATCGTCGATATCCGGTCCGGGGGCGCCAGACACGCCGATGCCGCCAACAAGCGTACCGGCGGCATCGATCGGGACGCCACCCCCCAGCGGCAGCGCCTGACTGAGGTTGCGGATTGCCGACGATATCTTGTCAGGCGCGGTTTCCTCGGCAAGCGCCAGCGTATCGGTGCGGAAACTGACCGCCGTCCAGGCCTTGCGCCCGGCTGTCTCGACCGTGTGGGGGCCGGCGTAGCGGTCACGCAGAAACACCTGAAGCACGCCAAAGCGGTCGACGACCGCGACGCCAACCTGAAACCCGTCGGTATGGCACCTTTCCAGCGCCGCCTCGGCCGCCTTCAGCGCAATCTCGGGCTTGAGAACCTGAAACCCGACAAGCGCGTCGGTATCCTGTGCAACAAGCGGCGCGGGCAGGCATGTCAGTGCAAGGGCGGCGGCAAGGCGTTTCATGGTGTTACCTCTCTGGTTCTATTCGGTGAAGTTTCCCGTGTCGCGCAGCATCCGGCCGAGCAGCCCCCAGAAGAAATCCTCGCCCGGGTAGCCGTCGATGCGGCCAACCTCTGATCCGTCCTCGACAAGAATGAAGGTCGGCGTGAAGATCGGGCGCTCGGCCAGGTCGTAGCCGTAAGGATAGGGGCCGCGCAGTTGTACCCGCTCCAGCGGGGCGGCGGCGCCCTCGGGTGTCTTGGGATAGATCGGTGCGATGGTGCGGTCCCACTCGGCGCAATAGGTGCAGCCGGGCTGTTCGACCATCAAAAGCCGCATCTCGGCCAGGACGGGCCGACCAAGCGAAAGTTCCGCAAGACCGGCAGCCGCGATCAGCAAGACAAGGCGAATTGCCCTTTGCATTGTTGACGCCCTTCCCAATACATATAAATATCGTAATATGTTTTCCGATACCCGGCAAGGCGAGGTTGACGATGTTGCTTGACCCGACATTGGGCGGTGCGTTTCTTGCGGGGCTTCTGTCCTTTCTGTCGCCATGTGTCCTGCCGATGGTGCCGTTCTACCTAAGCTACATGGCCGGTCTGTCCATGGCCGAGCTTCGGTCCGAAGGGGGTATCGCGCCGGGCGCGCAGGGCAGGCTGATCGTCTCAGCCATTGCTTTCGCCCTTGGGGTCACGGCGATATTCGTTCTTTTCGGGATGGGGGCCACGGTGCTTGGCCGGGCATTTGGCGAATGGCTGCGCCCGCTGTCGCTGGTTGCAGCCGCGATCCTTGTCGTTTTCGGATTGCACTTCCTTGGCATCCTGCGGGTCCCACTGCTTTACCGTCAGGCGCGCATTGAATCGACCGTCGCCCCCACAAACGTCTTGGGCGCTTTCGTGATGGGCCTGGCCTTCGGGTTCGGATGGACACCCTGCGTCGGTCCTGCCCTGGCCGCCGTTCTTTTTGTCGCCTCCAGTCTCGATACGGTCTGGCGCGGCGCGCTGCTGCTTTTCGTCTACGGTATCGGGATGACGGCGCCTTTCGTCGTGGCCGCGATCTTTGCCCGTCCGTTCCTTGCCTGGGTCAACCGCAACCGCCGGTATCTTGCCTATGTCGAAAAGATCATGGGGGCGATGCTGATCGTCTTCGGGGTGCTGATCGCCACGGGATCGGTCAACGCGATTGCCGATTTCATGATCCGCTACATGCCCTGGACGACGATGTTCATATGACTTTTCGAAGGAGGGAATGATGTTTCGCCTTTTCACCGCCGCAGCCGTTGCAATCTGCCTTGCCCTGCCGCTTGCGGCAGCCGAAGTGGCGCCCTTGGGCGACGACGGGTTGCACAAGCCGGATTGGCTGCGCGAAACCTTCAAGGACATGCGCGAAGACCTTGCCGAGGCCAATGCCGAGGGCAAGCGTCTGATGATCATCTTCGAACAGCGCGGCTGCATCTATTGCACGAAGATGTATGAAGAGGTTTTCCCGGTTCCCGAAATCGATGCCTTGATCCGGGACAGCTACTTTGTCGTGCAGATGAACCTGTTCGGCGATGTCGAGGTGACCGATTTCGACGGCGAGACCCTGCCTGAAAAGGACATGGCCCTGAAATGGGGGGTGATGTTCACGCCGACGCTGATTTTCCTGCCCGAGGACGTGCCGGACGGCGCGACGGCCAACAGCGCCGCCGTTGCGATGATGCCCGGCGCGTTTGGCAAGGGAACGACGGCGGCGCTTCTGACCTGGGTCAGGGATCATGGCTACGCGAACGGTGAGAATTTCCAGAAATACGTCGCCGAGCACGTGACGGCCCAGCAGCAGAACTGACCCCGCCAGAACCGCAATCATTCAAATATTCACGTACGTGAATTTTTTGGTTGCGTGCGGCCGAATGTCTCAGCTACGGTCCGAGTCGGGAGAGAACAGGGAGGAATGCAATGAAGCGCCAGTTACTGTTGGGACTGATCCTGACGGCTGCCGCCGGTGTCGCTGCCTCGGCAGAAACCGCCCCGGCCGACGTCGCCTATGAAGACGGCGCGGTCGCGCAATCGCTGTCAGGCGCGGCCGGCAATCCCGAAGAAGGTGCGAAAGTGATCTCGACGCGCTCGCTGGGCAACTGCGTCGCCTGCCATGCGATCACCGCCATGCCCTCGGCGGCCTTTCAGGGCAATATCGGCCCCTCGCTCGATGGGGTGGCCGGCCGATGGGATGAAGCCGGGCTTCGCGGCATCGTCTCGGATGCGAAGATGACGTTCGACGGCACGATGATGCCCTCTTTCTACAAGACCGGGCCCTATATCCGGCCCGGAGACGCCTTTACCGGCAAGGCTGCGGAAGGCGAACTGCCGCCGCTTTTGTCGGCCCAGCAGATCGAGGATGTCGTCGCCTATCTGATGACGCTCAAGGAATGAGCGGGGCAGGGCGGCAGATATGAGGAGCACGGAAATGACACTGACAAGACGACATGCACTGGCCGTCGGTCTGGGGGGCATCGCAACGGCGGTCCTTCCCCTTCCGGCCTTCGCCGCGACGGTCGAGGAGCTGATCGCCGAATTCGCCGGCGGGGCCACGCCGGGCAGCGGCGGCATCACACTGACCGCGCCCGAGATCGCCGAGAACGGCAACACCGTTCCGATCTCGGTCGATGCGCCCGGAGCCGTTTCGATCATGGTTCTGGCAACGGGCAACCCGACGCCGCCGGTCGCGACCTTTACCTTCGGTCCGGCGGCCGGGGCGCAATCCGCGTCCACCCGCATCCGCCTTGCCAAGACCCAGGACGTGGTCGCGCTGGCAAAGATGGCCGATGGTTCGGTCGTTCAGGCATCGTCGGCCGTCAAGGTCACCATCGGCGGCTGCGGCGGCTGAGATAAGGGAGCAAAGAGAATGGCAAAAGATGTCAAACCCCGCGTCAAGGTGCCCGGCACGGCGGCCGCGGGCGAGGTCGTGTCGATCAAGACGCTGATCAGCCATCAGATGGAAAGCGGCCAGCGCAAGGACAAGGACGGCAATCTTATCCCGCGGTCGATCATCAACAGGTTTACCTGCGATTTCAACGGCATGAACGTGATCGATGTGGCGCTTGATCCGGCAATCTCGACAAACCCGTATTTCGAATTCGCGGCCAGGGTCGATGCCTCGGGTGAGTTCAAGTTCACCTGGTACGACGATGACGGCTCGATCTACGAGGACGCCAAGTCGATCACGGTCAGCTGAGCGAACCACACAGGGAAGGGGTCGTCGCAGGCCACTGATGCGCGGCCCGACAGGGAGGACAACCCATGAAGTTCAGAGCACTCGCCAGCACCTGCGCGATCGTCGCGTTTGCCGGTGTGGCGGCCAATGCCGACCCGGCCGACGACACGCTGGTGATCAATGGCGAAATTCCGATCGTTACGCATACCGACGCGGCGCCGCCTTATATCGAAGGGCTGACCGAACAATATTCGGGCTGGCACTTCCGCGAGGCGGATACTCGCGCCATGGAACAGGACGACTTCGACAACCCCGGCATGCTGGGCGTCGAGGCGGCCGCGGCCAACTGGAACGAAGTTGACGGGACCGCCGGAAAGGCGTGCGCAAGCTGCCACGAGGCCCCTGAAAGCATGGCCGGTGTCCGCACCCAGATGCCAAAATACAGCGAAGCCAAAGGCACGATGATGACATTGGAAATGTACATCAACGAATGCCGGACCGAGCGGATGGGCGCCGAGGCTTGGGGCTGGGACGATGCCGCGATGGTCAACATGACGGCGCTGATTTCGTCGGTTTCGCGCGGCTTGCCCATGAACGTGGCCGTGGACGGCCCCGCCGCACCCTATTGGGAGCAGGGCAAGGAGATGTACTATACCCGTTACGGTCAGCTTGAGCTGAGCTGCGCGAATTGCCACGAAGACAATTACGGCAATTACATCCGTGCCGACCACCTCAGCCAGGGTCAGATCAACGGCTTTCCGGTCTACCGCCTGAAGGACGCCAAGCTGTCGTCGATCCACAACCGCTTCAAGGGCTGTGTTCGCGACACCCGTGCCGAAACCTTCAAGCCCGGCTCGCCCGAGTTCATCGCGCTTGAGGTCTATGTCGCGTCCCGCGGCAACGGCTTGTCGGTTGAATCGCCGTCGATCCGGAACTGATGACAACGGCCGGGCGGCCTGCCGCCCGGTCTGTTCGTCAGTCCATCTGGAACAATGCGCGGTGCCGGGCGCGCGTTCTTGCGCGGCAGCCGGGTTGCGCCAAGACACGAGGAACGAGCCACGATGATTTCCCGCCGAGACTTCTTGCAGGCAACCCTCGCCGCGTCGGCCCTCTGGGGCGCATCGGGTGTCGGCCAATGGGGGCGGCTCGCCGCGCAGCAGGCGCTGACGCAGGACAAGCTCTTGGAGTTCGACGATTTCGGCAATGTCACGTTGATCCACATCACCGACATTCACGCCCAGATGAAGCCGATCTGGTTCCGCGAGCCGGAAATCAACCTTGGGGTCGGCGCGGTGAACGGTCTGCCGCCGCATGTCACGGGCGCCGATTTTCTGAAACTTTTCAACATCGAACCCGGCTCGCCCCACGCCTATGCGCTGACCTATGAGGATTTCGCGGCGCTCGCCAAGGGTTATGGAAGGATGGGCGGTCTTGACCGCTGCGCCACGGTGATCAAGGCGATCCGCGCCGCGCGGCCGGACGCGCTTCTGCTCGACGGCGGCGACACCTGGCAGGGCTCGCTCACCGCCGAAAGGACCAGGGGGCAGGACATGGTCAATGTCATGAACGCGCTGAAACCCGATGCGATGACGTCGCACTGGGAATTCACGCTGGGCATCGACCGCGTGACGGAGATCGTCGAAAGCCTCGCCTTTCCCTTCCTTGGCGCCAACATCTTCGATGCCGAGTGGGACGAACCGGCCTATGAGCCCTACAAGATGTTCGAGGTCGGCGGCGCGCAGGTCGCCGTGATCGGCCAGGCCTTCCCCTATCTGCCCATCGCCAACCCGAAATGGATGTTCCCCGGTCTGTCTTTCGGCGTGCGGGAAGAGCGTATGGCCGAAGTGGTTGCCGAGGTCCGCGACGCGGGCGCCGAGCTTGTCGTGGTGCTGTCGCATAACGGCTTCGACGTGGACCGCAAGATGGCCGGGAACGTGCCGGGGATCGATCTGATCCTGACCGGCCACACCCATGACGCGCTGCCCGAGCCGGTGATGGTCGGCCAGACGCTGCTGATCGCCTCGGGTTCGAACGGCAAGTTCATCAGCCGCGTCGATCTGGATGTGCGGGACGGCCGGATGATGGGGTTCCGGCACAAGCTGATCCCGATCTTTTCGGACGTGATCGAGCCGGATGCCGAAGTCGCAGCCCTGATCGACGCGGAACGCGCGCCTTTCAAGGCCGAGCTGGAGGAAGTGCTGGGTACGACCGACACGCTCCTTTACCGCCGCGGCAACTTCAACGGCACGTGGGACGATCTGATCTGCAATGCCCTGCTGGATGAACATCAGGCCGACATCGCGCTTTCGCCGGGTTTCCGCTGGGGGCCGAGCCTGTTGCCGGGCGAGGCCATCACCCGCGAGGATCTGCACAATGCAACCGCCATGTCCTATCCGGCCGCTTACCGCAGCGAGATGACGGGCGAGACCCTGCACACGATCCTTGAAGACGTGGCCGACAATCTTTTCCATCCCGATCCCTATTACCAGCAGGGCGGCGACATGGTTCGCGTCGGTGGCATGGGCTACCACATCGATGTGTCCAGGCCGCAAGGCAGCCGCATCACCAACATGACCATGCTGAAAACCGGCGAAGCCGTCGATCCGGCCCGGACCTATGCGGTCGCGGGATGGGCCAGCGTGAATGAAGGCACCGAAGGACCCGCGATCTGGGATCTGGTCGAAACCTGGATCAGGCGGCAGGGAACGGTGACGATCGACCCGAACTCATCGGTCAAGGTGACCGGGGCATGACGGTGGCCACCACCACGAATGGGGCCGCGTCGGTGCGGGGATGCGCCGCCGCGGCCCCGGAACAGGTTTCACGAAGACAGTTCACGACGACAGGAGGTTTCAATGTCTGAGACCGGTAACAAGGGAACAAGCCGCCGCGCCGTTCTGGGGGCGGGTCTGGCCGCCGGGGGGGCGCTGGCCGCCGGGGCCGTGCGGGCGCAAACCCCCGATCCGCTGATCACCGAGGTGCAGGACTGGGCGTCGTCCTTTGGCGATCCGGTGGATGCGACGCCCTATGGCCTGCCGATCCGCTTTGAAAGCCATGTCGTGCGCCGCAATGTCGAATGGCTGACCGAAAGCCCGGTTTCCTCGATCAACTTCACGCCGATCCATGCGCTGGAAGGTACGATCACCCCGCAGGGCTGCGCGTTCGAACGCCATCACTCGGGTGCGATCGAGCTGTCGAAATCGGATTACCGGCTGATGATCGACGGGTTGGTCGACCAGCCGCTGGTCTTCACATACGAGGATCTGGCCCGTTTCCCCCGCACCGTCATGACGGCGTTTTGCGAATGCGCGGCCAATGGCGGGATGGAATGGGGCGGTGCGCAGCTTGAAGGCTGCCAGTTCACCCAAGGCATGATCCACAACATGGAATATACCGGCGTTCCACTGCGCCTCTTGCTTGAAGAAGCCGGTGTAAAGCCAGATGGCAAATGGATTTATGCCGAAGGGGCCGATGCGTCGTCGAACGGCCGGTCGATGCCCCTTGAAAAGGCGATGGATGACGTTCTTGTCGCCTTCTTCGCCAATGGCGAGGCGCTTCGCAAGGAACATGGCTATCCCGTGCGGCTTGTCGTGCCCGGCTTTGAGGGCAACATGTGGGTCAAATGGCTGCGCCGCATCGGGGTCTACGATCAGGCGGTGGAAAGCCGCGAGGAGACCTCGAAATACACCGACCTGATGAACGACGGCACCGCGCGCAAATGGACCTGGGTGATGGATGCGAAATCCGTCATCACCTCTCCCAGCCCGCAGGCGCCGATCCGTCATGGCAAGGGGCCCCTGGTCATCACCGGCCTTGCGTGGTCCGGCCACGGCAAGATCGACCGCGTCGATGTCTCGGTCGACGGTGGCAGGAACTGGCAGACCGCCCGGCTTTCGGGCGACGTGAAATCCAAGGCGCTGACACGGTTCCACCTCGATATAGACTGGGATGGCAGCGAGATGCTGCTGCAATCGCGCGCGATGGATGAAACCGGCTATGTCCAGCCGACCAAGGATCAGCTTCGCGCGATCCGTGGCCTGAACAACGTCTACCACAACAACGCCATCCAGACATGGTGGGTCCATGCCGACGGGGAGGTCGAGAATGTCGAAGTCGCTTAATCTCCTCGTCACGGGCGCGGCACTGGCACTGGCCACCCCCGCGATGGCCGAAAAGCTCGGCCTTGGCCGCCCGGCCCTGTCCGAAGAGATCGCGGCATGGGATGTCGCGGTGTTGCCCGACGGGACGGGGCTGCCCGAAGGCTCGGGCGATGTCTTCACGGGCGATGAGGTCTTTGCCGAGAAATGTGCCTCCTGCCACGGCGACTTTGCCGAAGGAATCGACAACTGGCCGGTACTGGCGGGCGGGCAGGGGACGCTGACCAATCGCCGCCCGGTCAAGACCATCGGCTCTTATTGGCCGCATCTGTCGACGGTGTGGGATTACATCCACCGTTCGATGCCCTTCGGCGCGGCCCAGACGGTGACGGCCGACGAAGCCTATGCGATCACCGCGTTCCTGCTTTATTCGAACGGGCTCGTCGAGGATGACTTTGTTCTCTCGAAAGAGAATTTCACGGACATCCATCTGGAAAACGAGGGCGGCTTCCGCCCCGATGACCGGGCCGAGGCGGAATATCCGCGCTTCAGGGCCGAGCCCTGCATGACCGATTGCGCAGCCGAGGTGAAGGTCACCAAGCGGGCCATCGATCTGAAGGTCACGCCGACGGACCCCGACGGCAAACCTGCCGGAACGCTGCCGGTCATTCTGGCCGCCGCAGGCGATGCCGCCCCCGCCGCGCCCGCCGGGGAAACCGCCGCCGCCGCCCCGGCCGGGGCAGAGACCGCCGCCGCCGATCCTGCGCTGGTCGAGGCGGGCGAGACTGTCTTCAAGAAGTGCAAGGCCTGCCACAAGGTCGGCGAGGGCGCCAGGAATGGGACCGGACCCATGTTGAACGGCATCGTCGGCAGGGCTGCGGGCGCTTCCGACGGCTTCAAATACTCCGGGCCCATGGTCGCTGCGGCCGAAGGCGGGCTGGTCTGGACGCCCGAGGCGTTGGCCGGGTTTCTGGCCAATCCGAAGGGTTACATGAAGGGCACAAAGATGTCTTTCGCCGGGTTGAAAAAGGCCGAGGAGATCGACGCCGTGATCGCCTATCTCGGCACATTCGCCGAATAGATGGCCGGGCGCGCCGGCATTTTCATGATCGCCGGTCTGGCATTCTTCGCGGCGCCGGGCGTTTCGGAGGTTCGGGCATCCGATACCGGCCCCCCCGGGAATGGCGCCCCGATCTGGGCTGAATGTTCGGGTTGCCACCAGATCGGGCCAGAGGCAACGAACGCCATCGGCCCGAACCTCAACGGGATTTTCGGTCGCAAGGCCGCGGCTCTCGACAATTTCCAATACTCGAAAAGCCTTGCGCGGGCCGGCCGCGACGGGCTGATCTGGACCTATGAGACGCTTGACGCCTATATCGCAAATCCGCGCGTCTTCGCCTCGGGCACGCGGATGTCCTATCCCGGCCTGAAGGATGCGGCCAAACGCGCGGATCTTCTGGCCTATCTGCGCGACTTCTCCGACAAGCCACGCGATATTCCGGAAGCCGAACCAACGGCGCGGCGTGCGATGCCGGAACTGTCGGCCGATGTGCGCGCGCTGGCGGGCGATCCTGAATATGGCGCCTATCTGGCCAGCGAATGCCTGACCTGCCATCAGACCAGCGGTGCCGACCGGGGCATTCCATCGATCACGCTGTGGCCAACAGAGGATTTTGTTTTGGCCATGCATGCTTACAAGCAAAAGTTAAGGCCACACCCCGTCATGCAGATGATGGCGGGCCGGCTCTCGGACGGGGAAATCGCGGCGCTGGCCGCCTATTTCGCCGATTTGAAGGAATGACGAGGGAGGAAGACATGAACGTCAGTCTGAACCGCCGCAGCTTCTTGGGCACGCTCGCTGCATCCGGCGCGATCCTGTCAGCGCCCGCAGTGCTCGGCCAGTCCAGGCCGCGTGTCGTGGTCATCGGCGGGGGGGCAGGCGGGGCAACCTGCGCACGCTATATCGCCAAGGGGTCAGCGGGGGCGATTGACGTGACACTCGTCGAACCCGCAGAGGTCTATTACACCTGCTTCTTTTCAAACCTCTATCTCGGCGGTTTTCGCGATTTCGACAGTCTCGGCCACCGCTACGACAAGCTGACCGGAGACTACGGGATCACCCATGCCCGCGCCAGGGCGGCGGGCGTGGACCGCGATGCCCGGTCCGTTACACTCGAGGGCGGCGAAACACTGAGCTATGACAGGCTGGTCATCGCGCCGGGCATAGATTTCGTCGATGGCTCGGTTCCCGGCTGGGATCTGTCGCGGGCCGGGATCATGCCGCATGCCTACAAGGCCGGCCCCCAGACCCGGCTATTGAAAGCCCAGGTCGAGGCGATGCCCGAAGGCGGAACCTTCTGCATGGTTGCCCCGCCGAACCCCTATCGTTGCCCGCCCGGTCCCTATGAGCGCGTGTCGATGGTGGCGCATGTGCTGAAAGCCCGGAACCCGACGGCCAGGATCCTGATCGTCGATCCGAAGGAAAAATTCTCCAAGCAGGGATTGTTCGAGGAAGGCTGGCAAAGCCATTATCCCGGCATGATCACCCGCATCGGTCCCGATTTCGGGGGCGACAAGGTCGAGGTGCGGCCCGATACGATGGAAATCGCGATCGACGGCGAGGTGGAGAAGGTCGATGTCTGCAACGTCATCCCGGCCCAGAAGGCAGGGATGATCGCGGCGGCGGCAGGGGTGACCGACGACAAGGGCTGGGCGCCGGTGAACCCCCATTCGATGGCCTCGCGCGCCGATGCCAATGTCTTTGTGATCGGCGATGCCTCGTCGCAGGGCGACATGCCGAAATCGGGGTTCTCGGCCAATTCGCAGGCCAAGGTGGCGGCGATGAATATTCGTGCCGAACTCACCGGATCGACCGCATTTCCGGCGAAGTATTCCAATACCTGCTGGTCGCTGATCGATACCGATGATGGCATCAAGGTCGGCGCCTCATACGAGGCGACGGACGAAAAGATCGCGTCGGTGGAAAGTTTTGTCAGCCAGACCGGCGAAGATGCGGATTTGCGCAAGGCGACCTATGAGGAAAGCCTTGGCTGGTACGCGGGCATCACGGCCGATATCTTTGGGTGACATGCAACGCCGCGGGCCGGGCGCTGCGGGGAGGAGAAGGAGAAGAAGGTGCGACACTTCCTGAAATGGCTGGCCTTCTGCGCAGCCTCGGCCCTTTCACCGGCCGCGTTTGCGCAAGACGCCACCACTTACCCCTTCGATGGTCCGTTCGAAGACGCGACCTTTGCCGTCGAAAACGCGATCATCGGGCGGGGGCTGGTCGTCGACCATACCAGTCATGTCGGCGAAATGCTGGCCCGGACCGGTGCCGATGTCGGAAGCGACATTGTCCTCTTCGATGCGGCGGACGCTTACCTGTTCTGCTCGGCCGTTTTGTCGCGCAAGGTCATGGAAGCGGACCCGCTCAACATCGCCCATTGCCCCTATTCCGTCTTTGTCATCGACCGGGCCGGAAAGGTCGAGGTCGGCTATCGCAACATGCCGCAGGGCGCCATGCAGGAAGTCCAGCAACTTCTGGATGCCATCGCGCGCGAAGCGACCGGGCAGTAGCGGGGGGCCACCGGGAAGCGGGGCGGTTTGACCTATGTCATCGTGCCCGCGCGCCCGGTGATCTAGCCCATGGGCTGACGGAGCGTCAGGCC
This sequence comes from Paracoccaceae bacterium, assembly GCA_020447005.1. Lineage (GTDB taxonomy): Bacteria > Pseudomonadota > Alphaproteobacteria > Rhodobacterales > Rhodobacteraceae > Albidovulum. Next base: position 33,210 of record JAGRDO010000065.1, on the reverse strand, counting down.
TCGATCAGCGGAGTGACGGCCATGCTTGAAATCATGCTCGAAAGGCAGGGTGACGCCGCCATTCTGTTCATGGCCGGCCTTGCCGTGGGGGCGCTTTTCGGGGTTGCCGCGCGGTATTCGCGGTTCTGTCTTCGTGCCGCGACAATCGAACTGGGCGGGGGCCGGATCGGGCCGCGAATGATCGTGTGGCTTATCGCCTTTTCGTCAGCGGTCGCCGCGACGCAGGGCGCGATTGCGCTTGGACTGGTCGATCTTTCGGCGGCACGTCAGCTTGCCGCGACCGGATCGCTTTCCGGCGCGGTGATTGGCGGCGGGCTTTTCGGGGCCGGCATGATCCTTGCCCGCGGCTGCGTAAGCCGCCTTCTGGTTCTGTCGGCGGGCGGTAACCTGCGGGCCATCGTCACCGGGCTGGTCGTCGCCATCGCGGCTCAGGCCAGCCTGCGGGGCGTGCTTTCGCCGGCGCGGGAATGGCTGGCGGGCCTGTGGCTGGTTGCGGGCGGAGAGGGGCGAGACCTTGGCAGCATGGTCGGGGCCGGGCCGGGTATTGCCGCCAGTCTCGCGCTGCTGGCGCTTGGTGTCGCAATGGCGATGGGACTACGGATGCACGCCGGGGGGGCGGGGCGCATTCTGGCGTCGGCGGGCGTTGGTCTGGCCGTCGCGCTTGGCTGGCTGGCGACGGCCTTCATCGCGGCCCGTTCTTTCGACATTGTCCCGATCACCAGCGTGACCTTTACCGGCCCGTCTTCGGACACGCTTATGGCGCTGATCAATGATCGTGCATTGCCGCTGACCTTTGCGACCGGGCTTGTGCCCGGGGTGGTTCTCGGCGCATTCGTCGTCGCCCTGATCTCTGGCGAATTCCGGATCGAGCGCTTCGGGGCCGATACCCCGCTGGAACGCTATCTGGTGGGCGCTGTCCTGATGGGGTTCGGCTCGATGCTCGCAGGCGGTTGCGCGGTGGGCGCCGCGGTTTCGGGCGGCGCGGTTCTGTCGCTGACCGCATGGGTGGCGGGCGCCAGCATGTGGGCCGGTGCCATCGCCGCGCAGCTTTTGCTGCGCGGGCTTGCCGCACGGGGACTTGCCGCCGGGGCGATCTAGGCGCGCCCGGCCAAGCGCAGGGCGCGCCAAACGCTCAGAGCCGTTCGCGTACCCGGGCAGCCACGGCGTCCGCCGTGATGCCGAACTCCTGATAAAGCTGCTCGGCCGGGGCCGAGGCGCCAAAACCGGTCATGCCGACAAAGGCCGATTTCGCCTCGCGCCCGCGTTCCCCCAGCAGCCAGCGGTCCCAGGGCTGGCGCACCGCCGCCTCGATGGCCACGCGGACCGGACCCGCGGGCAACACCCGCTTGCGATAAGCCTCGTCCTGCGCGGCGAAAAGCTCCATGCAGGGAACCGAGACCACGCGGGTGCCGATACCTTCGGCCTGCAGGATGTCGCGGGCCTTGAGCGCGATCTCGACTTCGGACCCCGAAGCCATGAGAATCGCGCGGCGCTTGCCTTCGGCCTCGCGCAACACATAGGCGCCCTGTGCCGACAGGTTCTTGCCGGTGTGCTTGGTCCGCACGGTCGGCAGGTTCTGCCGCGAAAGCGCCAGCACCGACGGCGTTCTGTCCGCGGTCAACGCCAATTCCCAGGCTTCGGCCGTTTCGATCAGATCGGCGGGGCGGAAGGTCCATGTGTTGGGCGTTGCCCGGCAGATCGCAAGGTGTTCGACCGGCTGGTGGGTCGGGCCATCCTCGCCCAGACCGATGGAATCGTGCGTCATGACATAGATCGACGGCACACCCATCAACGCGGACAGACGCATGGCGCCGCGCGCGTAATCGGTAAAGCACAGGAAGGTGCCGCCATAGGGGCGCACACCGCCATGCAATGCCATGCCGTTCATCGCGGCGGCCATGCCATGTTCGCGAATGCCGAAATGGACATAGCGGCCCTTGCGGTTTTCGGGATTGAAGATGCCAAGATCGGCCGTCCTGGTATTGTTCGAGCCGGTCAGGTCAGCCGATCCGCCGATGGTTTCGGGCATGACCGGGTTCACCACTTCAAGCACCATTTCCGATGCCTTCCGCGTGGCGACCTTGGGCGCGAGCTCCGAATTCTGCTTTTTCAGGGCCCGGATCGTCGCGGCCAGTTTTCTGGGCGTGCCGCCCGACATCTGCCGGTCGAATTCTGCGCGGCGGCTGTCGGAAAGGGAGGAAAGCCGCCCTTCCCATTCGGCGCGGGCCGTCTTGCCGCGCGCCCCGATGGCACGCCATTCTTTCAGAACGCCGGCGGGAATCTCGAACGGGCCGAACGGCCAGCCATAGATTTCCTTGGTGATCTTGATCTCATCCGGTCCAAGCGGAGAGCCATGCGCCCCCGCCGTATCCTGCTTTTTCGGGCTGCCGAATCCGATATGGGTCTTGCAGTCGACCAGAACCGGGCGGTCAGAGTTCTTTGCCGCCGTCAGGGCACGGTCGATATCGTCGGGGTCATGGCCGTTGCAGCTGAGCACATGCCAGCCCGCCGCGGCGAAACGTGCGCGCTGATCGGTGACATCGGCAAGGTCGACCCGGCCATCGATGGAAATGCCATTGTTGTCCCAAAGCACGATCAGCCGCGACAGCTTCTGCATGCCGGCAAGGCCGATCGCCTCATGGCTGATCCCTTCCATCAGGCAGCCGTCGCCGGCGATGACCCATGTGTAGTGATCGATGATCTTCTTGCCGAAACGCGCGCGCAGGCTTTCTTCGGCCATCGCGAAGCCGACGGCGTTGGAAATGCCCTGACCAAGGGGGCCGGTCGTGGTTTCGACCCCGGCCACATGGCCGTATTCCGGGTGCCCGGCCGTGATCGAACCCCACTGGCGGAAGTTCTTGATCTGATCGAGCGTCATGTCCGCATAACCGGTCAGGTGCAGAAGGGCATAGATCAGCATCGATCCATGGCCCGCCGAAAGGATGAAACGATCCCGGTCGGCCCATTTCGGCGCGCTGGCATCGAATTTCAGGTGCTTTTCGAAAAGGACGGTGACGACATCCGCCATGCCCATGGGCATGCCGGGGTGTCCGGAATTGGCGGCCTGCACCGCATCCATGGCAAGGGCGCGGATGGCGCAGGCGCGCATCCAGTGATCGGCGTGATCTTTCCGAAGAGTGGTGATATCCACGGGCGCTCATCCTTCATATGGTCATCGGGTCGCGGGCTTGATAGCAGGCTCGGGGCCGAGATCAAGCGCGCGTCCGCCGGTTTGACCGAAAAGGGGAAGAATTTGGCACGCGGTTTGGTCTAAACTCGCGTCAGGGCGACGGAGTCGCGATTCGCACCATCGATGAATGCGCGGGTCCGGTGTTAGCGGTGTCAGTTGATCCGTGGTTGCGTAACAGGGGGCAAGAACAATGGCAGAATTGGCCGAACTCGAACGGCGGATCACCGCCGCAATGGACAGGATCAGCCGCGGGGTCGATGACCTGTCGAAGGGGGCCGCGGACGTGGCGCCCGGGGATGATGCTACCGCTGAACTGCGCGAAGCGCTGGAGGCAGAGCGCAATGCAAATGCCCAGCTGACCGAAAGGGTGCGCGCGATCAAGGAAAAGCAGGAAACCATGGTTTCGGCTCTGGAAAAGAAAGTGGCCCGCCTGACCGAACAGCTGAACACGGCCGGCGCCGCCCTTCAGCGTCAAAAACGCCTCAACGCCGAGTTGACCGAAGCCAATCAGGCGCTAAGCCAGGCGGCGCAGGAAGGGTTGACCGAACCCCACCTCATCAACCGCTCGATGATGACCGAGCTTGAGGCGCTGCGCGCCGCCCGCGCCGCCGAAGTTGCCGAGATGGAGGAAATTCTCGCAGAGTTGAAACCCCTGATCGGAGAGGTGGCCTGATGCCGGATGTGATGATCACGATTGGCGGACGCGAATTTGAAGTCGGCTGCCAGCCGGGGGAAGAGCACTTCTTGCGGTCTGCCGCGAAACTTCTGGACAATGAAGCCAGCGTTCTGGTCGGTCAGATCGGACGCATGCCGGAAACCCGCATGCTTCTGATGGCCGGGCTCATGCTCGCCGACAAGGCGGCTGCACTTGAGGACCAGCTTCGCACCGCAGAAGAACGCGCCATCGTCGCCGAACGCGTCGCCACGGATGCCCGCGCCCACCCCGAACGGATCGAGGTTCCGGTCATCCCCGATATCGTCACCGACACGCTTGCCGAGATCGCGGCGAGGGCCGAGGCGCTTGCCGACCGGGTTGAGGAGCGGCGCGCCTGAGATTTGATCAAATTGCTTGACAGCGCCGCGGGCCTGGGATTTCCTCCGGCCACCGGATCGGCGACATCTCCGGCCAGAACGATGTCCTCTTTCTGAACGGAGATGGCTCCATGGCATTGGAAGATGCGAAAAAACAGGTCGATCTGGCTTTCACGGCAACCGACCGGCGCGGTCTGGCCTTCGAAAACGCCTTTGGCGGCGCCACCAGTTTCCTGCGCCGGCGCTATACGAAAGACCTGACCGGTGTCGACCTCGCGATCACGGGCGTGCCCTTCGATCAGGCGGTGACGCACCGGACCGGCACCCGCTTCGGCCCGCGCGCGGTGCGCGAGGCAAGCGCGCTGCAACCCTTCGACCCGCCCTATGGCTGGGGCTATTCGCCGCTCGATACGCTCGACATCGTCGATTACGGCGATCTGGCCTTCGACTATGCCAAGGTCACCGACTTCCCCGACGCGCTGACCGCCCATATCCGCACCATCCTTGCGGCCGGGCCGGGCACGATCACGCTCGGGGGCGATCATTACATCACCTTTCCGATCCTCAAGGCCTATGCCGAAAAGTTCGGACCGCTGAGCCTTTTGCATTTCGACGCCCATTCCGATACCTGGGTCGATGACGATTTCACCCGGATCGACCACGGCACGATGTTCTACAAGGCGATCAAGTCCGGGATCGTCGACCCAGCAACCTCGGTCCAGGTCGGCATCCGGACCCATAACGACGATTTCATGGGCGTGAACGTCATCGACGCGCGCGAGGTGCATGAGACCGGCGCCGC
>JAGRDO010000065.1:0-28119 GCA_020447005.1 Paracoccaceae bacterium | reverse complement strand
CTCGACCCGGCCTTCGCGCCCGGCACCGGAACCCCGGTCTGGGGTGGGCTGGCCTCCTGGCAGGCGGCCGCGATCCTGCGCGATCTGGCCGGCATCACCCTTGTCGGCGGCGATGTGGTCGAGGTCTCGCCCGCCTATGACACCACCGGCGCCACCGCCATCGCCGGGGCTCATGTCGCCCATGAACTGATCGCGCTCTACGGCTGGACACGGCGAAAGGGATGAGGCTGGCGCTCGGCCTGTTCGTCCTGATCGTCGCGGGGGGCATGGCATGGATACGCCTTGCCCCCTCGGACCCCGCGCGCTGGAACGTCCCGCTGCGCCCCGATCAGGCGGCGGCCGGGGATACGCCCGGTGAGGTCCGCCAGTCAGGCCCCGGCGGTGCGACGGTCCGGCTCGTCCCGGCCCCGGGCGAAACCCCCTCCGTGCTTCTCGCCCGGCTTGATCACCTGGCCCTTGCCACACCCCGGACGACGCGCCTTCAGGGCAGCGCCGGGGCGGGCCGCATCACATGGATCAGCCGGTCGCGGGTCTTCGGCTTTCCCGATTACATCACCGCCGAGACGGGGCCGGATGCCGTCACCGTCTATTCCCGCCTGCGCTATGGCCGCCGGGATTTCGGCGTCAATGCCGCCCGACTGCGGGCATGGACCGCCGCGTTAACCCGGCCTTAGCGTCGTGATCAAATGCGCCCTCCGGGCGGGCCTTTGCGCCGGAAGGCGCGTATTGCCCGCGTCACTCCCGCGTCGTTTCCCTGTAGTTTTTCCGTAGCTACAATCCGCCTGCCGTTTCTTCATTGCCCAAATACCCCGCCGACCGCTCTCCCCCTTGACCGCCGCGCGATGACAGGCGAAACCGCCCGGATGGTACCCTCAGACAAGCTCGACCAGATCATCCGGCGTTTCGAGTTTCTCGAAGCGCGGCTCGCATCGGGTGCGGAGCCGGCCGAAATCGCGTCGCTCAGCCGCGAATATTCCGAGCTGAAACCCGTCACCTCGGAAATTGCCGCCTATCGGCGGGCGCTCGATGATCTGGCCGAGGCCGAGGCGATGCTGGCCGATCCCGAAATGCGCGCCCTTGCGGAAGACGAATTGCCGATCCTGAGGGAACGCATCCCGGAAATGGAGGCGCGGCTGCGCGTGGCGCTTTTGCCGAAGGACGCCGCCGATGCCCGGCCCGCGATCCTTGAGATCCGGCCGGGAACGGGCGGCGAGGAAGCCGCGCTTTTCGCCGGCGATCTTCTGCGCATGTACCACAGATACGCGGAAGGACAGGGGTGGCGCTTCGAGCTTATGGAACTGTCCGGGACCGAGCTGGGCGGGGTCAGGGAAGCGGTGGCGCGGATCGCGGGCGAAGGTGTCTTTGCCCGCCTGAAATTCGAAAGCGGCGTTCACCGCGTCCAGCGCGTGCCCGAGACCGAGGCAGGGGGGCGCATTCACACCTCGGCGGCGACCGTCGCCGTATTGCCCGAGGCCGCGGATGTGGAGATCGACATTCCGGCGGGCGATATCCGCATCGACACGATGCGCTCGTCGGGCGCGGGCGGGCAGCATGTGAACACGACCGACAGCGCGGTGCGGATCACCCATCTGCCGACCGGGATCGTGGTTACATCCTCGGAAAAATCCCAGCACCAGAACCGCGCCAATGCGATGGCGGTGCTGCGCGCCCGGCTTTACGACATGGAACGGATGCGCGCCGACGATGCGCGCGCCGCCGACCGCAAGGCGCAGGTCGGTTCGGGCGACCGTTCCGAGCGCATCCGGACCTATAATTTCCCGCAGGGGCGGATGACCGATCACCGGATCGGCCTGACGCTCTACCGGCTGTCCGAGATCATGGCCGGCGATCTGACCGAAGTGACCGATGCGCTGATCGCCGAGGATCAGGCCACGCGCCTTGCGGAGCTTGACGGATGAGGGGCCTCGTTCCCGGCCCTGCGGGCCTGAACATCGGCCACCCGGGCGCGCCATGACCGGGGCCGAGGCGCTTGCCGCCGCTGCGCGGCGGCTTCAGGCCGCCGGGATCGAGGGGGCCGCCCGCGATGCGCGCAGGCTTTTTGCCCATGCGCTGACGATCGCGCCCGACCGGGTGACGCTGGTCCTGCCCGAACCGCTCGAGGCCGGGGCGCTTGCCGCATTCGAGCGGGCCGTCACCCGCCGCATCGCGCGCGAGCCGGTCAGCCAGATCACCGGCTGGCGGGACTTTTTCGGGCATCGGTTCCGCGTGACCCGCGACACGCTCGATCCGCGCCCGGAAACCGAACTGCTGGTCGGGGCGGCGCTGGAGCGGCCCTTTGTCAGGATGCTTGATCTTGGCACCGGAACCGGGTGCATCCTGATTTCCTGCCTTGCCGGAATGCCCTTCGCGTCGGGGACCGGCAGCGATGTTTCCGATGCGGCCCTTGCCGTCGCGCGCGCCAATGCCGAGGCGCTGGGCGTGTCGCGGCGGGCGCGTTTTGTGAAGTCCGACTGGTTTGCCGGCATCCCGGGCCGGTTCGACCTGATCGTGTCGAACCCGCCCTATATCGCCGCGGCGGAAATGGCGTCGCTTGCGCCGGAGGTGCGCGACTGGGAGCCGCATCTGGCCCTGTCGCCGGGCGGCGACGGGCTTGACGCCTATCGCGCGATCGCGCGTGGCGCCGGTGCCCGGCTGATGGCGGGGGGGCGGCTTTTGCTGGAAATCGGGCCCGGGCAGGCGGCGCGGGTATCGGCATTGCTTGAGGCGGAGGGATTCGCCCGGCCGGAGTGCCGGCAGGATCTGGACGGCCGTGACCGGCTGATCCTTGCGCGGCGGGCGGGCGATGCCGGCGAATGCGGTGCGAATTGACGCGATCGGCGCGGGCGAAAGCGGCGTAAATGCCGCAACTTGGCACATTTTGGGAATGAAATCGCGCAAATATCCAAGAAATCCGGTGGTTTCACGAATTTCCGCTTGCCCATATCCCCGCATCATGCATTAAGGGGATCGTGTCGGGCGGTAAGCTATTGTTTGCCCGACCGCTCTTGCCCAGCACTTTTCGATATCGCTGACCTAAGCCGCAGATATGGGGCACAGGACGCGGAGCGGGGCCGGAGATAGGCTTAGCCCAATGACTTGGACAAACGAATACAAATGAGATCATCCAAGAACCGTTCGCGTTCGAAGTCGAACCGTCAGCGCTCGCTCGGCAATATCGTCAACCGTGTCTTCGACAGCTCTGGCCCCGAGGGCAAGGTGCGCGGGACGCCGCAGCAGATCATCGACAAGTATCTGATGCTTGCGCGGGATGCGCAGCTTGGCAACGACCGGGTGGCCGAGCAGAATTTCCTGCAACACGCCGAGCATTACACACGGATGCTGAGCGAGGCGCAGCGCGAGATGCAGCGCGAACAGGAAGCGCGTCAGGCCCAGCAGGGCGGCGGTGACAATGGTCAGAACGGCCAGAATGGCCAGAATGGCGAGCGTCCGCACCAGCAGCAGCGGCAGCGCCATGATGACCGGGGCGAGCGGGGCGACGCTGGTGAGGGCGAACAGCCCGATGTCGGACTGATCCGCCAGAGTGATGGCGATGACGGGCCGGGACTGGTGGAAACGCCGGAGGCGCGCCAGGGCAGCCGGTCGGCACAGATGATGCCCGAACTGCCGGTGACGCAGGATGACACGGGGGCGAAAGCGCCCAGGAAACCGTCGCGCGGCCCACGCAAACCGCGTGAAAAACGCGCCGCCAGCGAGGATGCCGGCAAAGGCGGTGAAAACGGAACACCGCCCGCTGATGCGGCTGAATAGACCCGCGCGACAGAAATGACCGGCCTGCGACGCGGGCCGGACGGCACCCGGCGGTATCCGGCGAGATTTTGAAACCCGCGCCAGCCGGCCCTTTGACCGGCCAACCCCCGTGCTGATCCTGCCCCGGTCCTGATCGGCGGCCTTCGCGTTCAGCCCGCTTTGGCGGCGGCCTCGACGATCCGCGCCAGCCGGCACCAGTCCTCCAACCCGACCTCTTCGGCCCGCGCCGTCGGCCTGATCCCGGCCGCTTCGAGCTTGGGTTCGATATCCGGGGCGCTTCCCCTCAGGCTGGCGCGCAGCATCTTGCGGCGCTGATTGAAACCGGCCGCCACCAGCCGGTTCAGCACCTTGCCATCGGCTGGATAGCGCGGCGCGGGCAGGGCGGTCAGGTGCACGACGGCGGAATGGACCTTGGGCGGCGGGGTGAAGGCTTCGGGCGGCAGGGTCAGCACGATGCGCGGTTCGGTCAGCCAGCGGGCAAGGATGGCAAGGCGGCCATAGGCCTTGTCGCCGGGCTGGGCCACGATCCTTTGCGCCACCTCTTTCTGAAACATCAATGTCAGGCTTTCCCATGCGGGGGGCCAATCGGGCGGCGTCAGCCAGCGCACCAGCAGCTCGGTTCCGATATTGTAGGGCAGATTGGCCACGATCCTGATCGGCGGCGTCAGATGGGCGAGGGGATCGACCGTCAGCGCATCGGTATTCAGCACTTCGAGCCTGCCGGGCCAGGCCGCCGCGATTTCGGCAAGCGCGGGCAGGCAGCGGGCGTCCTTTTCGATGGCGAGCACCCGGCGGGCGCCTTCGGCCAGAAGCCCGCGTGTAAGGCCGCCCGGCCCCGGCCCCACTTCGAGGATATCGGCCCTGGAAAGATCGCCCGCCAGCCGCGCGATGCGGGCGGTCAGGTTGAGGTCGAGAAGGAAGTTCTGGCCGAGCGACTTGCGCGCGTCGATCCCGTGGGTGGCGATCACTTCGCGCAAAGGGGGCAATCCGTCGATCGCGGCCATCAGGGATGCCGCCTTTCTGGCCGGGCCGGGGTCATGCCTCTGCCCGGTTCCGCGCCAGTCCGGCGGCCATGCGCAGGGCGGCGATCAGGCTGGCCGGGTCGGCCCTGTCCTGACCGGCAATGTCATAGGCGGTGCCGTGATCGGGCGAGGTGCGGATGAAGGGCAGGCCAAGCGTCACATTGACGCCGCCCGCAAAATCCAGCGTCTTGATCGGGATCAGCGCCTGATCGTGATACATGCAGACCGCCGCGTCATAGCGCGCGCGGGCGGCGGCGTGAAACATCGTGTCGGCGGGCAAGGGCCCGGTCAGCGCCATGCCCCGGTCGCGCAGACGCGCCAGCACCGGGGCGATCACCTCGATATCCTCGCGCCCCATGGTGCCGCCTTCGCCGGCATGGGGGTTCAGCCCGGCCACCGCGATGCGCGGCCGGGCGATGGCGAAATCGGTCGCAAGCGCATCATGGGTGATGCGCAGCGTCCGTTCCAGCAGGTCCGGCGTCAGGCGGGCGGGCACTTCGGCCAGGGCATTGTGGATCGTGACCGGGACGGTGCGCAGCCCGTCGCAGGCCAGCATCATCACGACATCGGGCACGCCCGCCAGATAGGCCAGATATTCGGTGTGACCGGGAAAGGCGAAGCCCGCGCCATCCTTCAGCGCCTTCTTGTTGATCGGCGCGGTGCAGATCGCGCCGGCCGCTTCGGTGGCGACATGGACCGCGGCGATGTCGATGGCCTTGATGACCATGGCGGCATTTTCCGGCGCGGGGTTGCCCGGTTCGGGCCGCACGGGAAATGGCAGGGGCATGACTGGAAGCCGCCCGTCAGAGAGGGCGGCTTCGTCCGCCGTGCGGATTTCGCGAAAGACCGTGCCTTCGGGAAGGTGAGACGGGTCGCCGATCCAGAAGAACGGCACCTCGCCCTGAAGGGCGGCAAAGGCCTTGGCGGCGATCTCGGGGCCGATGCCGGACGGATCGCCGCAGGTCAGGGCAATGGGTTTCAGCACCGCCATGCCCAGATCAGCGCCGGGTAATGACCGCCATGGCCTTCAGTTCGGCCAGATAGGCCTCGGCCATCTTTGCCAGCTTCTGATCGGTCAGTTCATCGCGGACACGGTCGCGGTTCGGGCCCTGGGCGAAGCCAAGGCTGGGGTCGATGGCCGGGGCCGCGCCGTCGGCGGCGTCCGTCGCGGTGACGGGCACGGTGATCGCGCTGGCCGAAAGCGTCGCCCGCCTTGTGCAGAGCATCAGGACGACGCGCGCATCCCCGCGGCTGAGCGCCGAGGATATTTCGTTTTCGTCCAGATGGGCGAGTTCGGCGGCGATATCGGCGGGCACCTGTGTCAGCGCCCGGGTTTCACGGGTCAGACGGTCGGCCGGCAACTTCCTGGCGACGCGGTACAGGTCGTCGCAGGTGTCGACCTCGCCGCGGATGCGTTCGGCCTCGGCGGCCGCGCCCGCGCCGCCGGGGATCAGCAGCTGGGCATAGTCGACGCTGATATCGCTTTGCGAGATATCCTGGCTTTGGCGGATGCCGCGCAGCCGGAAGATGCCGATGGCATTGCCGAGCGGTACGGGATCGCTGACCTGGCCATTGGCCAGCCCCGCGACGATCTGGCGCGCCTGCGGCGGCAGGTTCGTCAGGGGAATCCAGCCGATATCGCCGCCCCGGTCGCGCGACGGCGCCGCCGAATACTGCCGTGCCGCCGCCGCGAAGGCCGCTTCAGAGCGAAGGGTCGGCACGAGTTCAAGCGCCGTGTCGCGCATTTCGATCGCGGTGCCCGGCGTGGTGGGCATGATGATTTCGGACAAGAGCACCTTTGGCCCGGCGCCGCGGTTGGCGGTGACCGACATCGCGCGGTCGATCTCGGATTCCGTCACGGTGATGCGCTGATTGAAGCGGGCGCGGACCACCTCGCGCCACAGAAGGCCCGAGGTCACGAAGTCGCGGTAGGTTTCGGGGGCGACGCCGCCCTGACCGATCGCCTGCAGGAACGGCTCGACCTCAAGATTGGCGCGGGAGGCGAATTCGGCCATGCCCGCATTCAACTGATCGGGGCTGAGCGTGATGCCGGCCTGTTTGGCCGCCTGACTGCGCAGACGGTCCTCGATCAGGCCCTTTTCCGCCTCGGCGCGGATATCGACCGGCACCCGGAGGATTTCAAGAAACTTCTGGCGCTGCTGCAATTCATATTCGGTGATGATCGCGTCGTTGACCGTGATCGCCGGGCGAAAGCTGGCCGATTGCGCCATGGCCGGTCGCGGGTCGCCCGACCCGATCAGCGCCGCAAGGGCCAGAGTGAAAAGAAGGGTCACGCGCATGTCAGTCATTCCGCCTGCAATTTTGTTCTTCGGTCGCCTCGGGGCCATCCGGGTCCGGACCCGCCGGCCGGGTTTGGCCTGGCCCGCGTCATCTTGCGCAACTGCGCCGATAGGCGCGCCCGTCTGCGCCCGAACTGAACCCACCCAGAACGACCGAAAGGTTGAAATCGGTGCTCGGGCTTACATTAGTCGAGGACGTAAACCGACGCGAGACCGAAAAATCGATCGTCGCGCATTCGTTGCGGTAGAGCAGGCCGAACCCGGCCCTTGTCGTCTGCTCCGCCTCGAAATCATAGCGGCCCGAAACGCGTCCGCGCCAGTTTTGCCCAAGGTCGAGCCCGCCGCCGACCACCAGTTCCGAAATCGGCACCGGGCGGCTTTCCTGCGGATCGGCGATCAGCCAGAGGTAAGAGGCGTTCAGGTCATAGTGGTCTTGCGTGAACGCAAAGCGAAGCTCGTCCCGGCTGAAATCGAACGCATCGTCGAAAAGCGCGCGGTTGGTCAGGCTGAGCCCGCCCGCCGTTTCAAGCCGCGTCGCGAAAAGCCAGTCCGACGCGGTACCGTCAAGGCCCGATCCGGCCGAGAACTGGCCCAGATCGTCGGCGCGGAACACCCGGCCGACCGTCGTGCCGATCGTCCAGCCCTTCGGGTCGATCCGGGTCCAGGTCAGGCCGATATTCACCCTTTGGCCAAGCTCGCGCACATCGCTGCCCGGGTATCGCGAGAAGTCAAAAAGATTGCCTTCGTCGAAATTCACCGTCTGGCTGTCTTCGTTGGGGACCGCGTTGGCGGTATCGGGGCTGAGGACAAGCTGGATGACGGGTTCGATCAGCTGCGTCGCGCCACCCGGTGCGGCGGCCCCCCTGACCCAGGGCCAGCGCAGTTCGGCCGAAACCGCGGGCAGGACCCGTGTCACCGTTCCGGGATAGGCCGCATCCTGCCCGATCGCGTAGAAATCGGCATCAAGCTCGAACCCCGTGGCAAAGAGCATGCCATTGCCCAAAAGCCAGTTGCGCCGCCAGTCGACCATGGCCGAGGCCCGCGACACGTCGCGCCCGTCGGTGATGCCATCGCCGTTGGCATCGAAATTCACCGTCGATTCGCGCCACAGGCTGTGGAACTGAAAGCGGAACTGGCCTTCGCCGCCCAGATAGGCCGGCTTGAAACGGCGGGTGAAGCTGAGATCGGCAACCGAGTTAGGCAGGACCGTGTTCACATCGCCCGCGCGGATCGACTGATACTGAAAGGCGCGAATGTCGATATGTTCGTTGCGCCGTGTACGGGTCAGCGTGACGCCGCTGGCAAGCCGGTCGGTGTCGCTGATGCCGTAGTCGAGCAGATAGGCGCGGTCGCTGACACTCTGCACCGTGATGCCAAGCGAATACCCCCTGGCGACATCCAGATCCGCCTTGCCGAAAAGATAGCCGCGTGTCTTGCCCGCGATCAGATCGTCCTTCGAGACGGCCCCGTTCAATTCCAGATCGCCGTTGGCAAGGGCCTGACGATAGCGGAACTCCATCGTCGAGGTCTGGCCGACCGCGTAATAGGGCGTCAGCGTCAGGTCGCGGCTGTCGCCGATCTTGATGAAATAGGGCAGCTTCAGTCCGACACCAAGCTGCGAGGTGGTCCGCATTTCGGGGATGAGAAACCCGGTGGCGCGGTCGAGCGTCGGATCGGGCATGCGCAGGCGCGGCAGGTAGAAGATCGGCAGGCCCGCCACGCGAAACTGTGCGTGGTCGAAATAGATCTGACGTTCCTTCTGGTCGTGCCGGACGGCGCTGGCGCGGATTTCCCACAAGGGCACGGGGTTTGACGGGCAGATCTGGCACGAGGAGGCGACGACCTTGGTCATCGTCGTGAAGCGGCCATCCTTGCCCGAGCGGCGCAGTTCGGCCGCCGCGATCTGAAGCTGTTCTTCCATGACGACGCGGGCGCTTTGCAGGATGCCCTCGGTCAGGTCGCGCGACATCTCGCCCATATCGGCAAGGATCACCATGCCGTTTGCGTCGGCCAGCGTGATCGGGCCGTCGATGGTCAGCCGGTCGGTGGTCTGGTCATAGACGATCCGCGATGCGGTCAGCCTTGCGCCGCGATAGAAAACCTCGACCGCGCCGGTCGCGGTCAGCGTCGATCCGCCGCTGATGGCCACGCTGTCGGCGACAAGCGTTGCCTTGTCCTGCGCCACGGCGGGCGCGGTCAGGGCCAGAAAGGTCAGGAACGCAAGCCACAGCCGCCGCATCATCCTTCCTCCAGATGAAGGATCAGCGATGTCGCCAGAAGGAAGGCGGCGATCGGCGGGCTCCACGCCGCGAGCAGGATCGGCAACTGGCCGTTTTCGCCCAGAACCTGCGCGAAATTGCGCAAAAGGAAGATCGCAAAGCCGGCGGCGACGGCCAGAAGCACCATGGTACCGGTGCGGCCGGACCGGGCATGGCGCATGGTGAAACCGGCCGCCACCAGCACCATCGTGGCCAGAAAGAGCGGCAGCGCCAGTTCCATCTGAAGCCAGACCTGATGGCGCCGCGCGGTAAAGCCCGCGCGCTCCAGCGCCGAGATGAAGCCCGGCAATTGCCAGATCGGAATGGTTTCGGGCGTGCCGAAACTGTCGCGGATCTGGTCGGCCGTCAGGTCCGAGGCCAGACGCATTTCGCCGCGAAGGACCGCGCCTTTTTCCGGGTTGGAATCGCCCGAAAGGGGCCATTCCTTGGCGTCGGTCAAAAGCCAGGCCCCGGCGGTCAGTTCGGCGCGGGCCGCGTCGATCCGCGATACCGGGCCCGATTGCGGTGAAAACGCGATGAAGGTGGTGTCGAAGAGGACCGTTCCGTCAAGGTTCGAGCGGAGCGCATGGATCACGGTTTGCCCATCCTCGCCGCCCTGCCGAAGCCAGAGCCCTTCCTTGGTGACGGACAGCACGTTGTCTTCGCCCAGCTTGTAGCGCGCCGAGAGTGTCTCATACCGTTTAGACGTGGCGGCGGTCAGCGGATTGAGCACCGCCACGGCAAATCCGCCAAGGACAAGGGCGACAAGGACCGGCGCGATCAGCATCCGCAAGGCCGAGCGTCCGGCCGCGCGGACCACGACCAGTTCGGATGAGCGGGCCAGCGAGAGAAAAAGCGCGATGGCGGCAAGAATGACGATCAGCGGCAATATCCGGTAAACCGATGCCGGCACGTTGAAAAGCGCCAGTTCGGCGGTTTCGCTCAGCCCGATCCCGGCCTGGGCAAAGCGCCGGACCTGTTCGATCATGTCGATCAGGAAGAGGACCGCGAAGAACCCCGCAAAGACGAGGGCGACTGTTTGCAGGAAACGGCGGGCGAAATAGAGCGAGAGCGTCATGACGCCACCGCCGCCGCGAAGGCCGGCCCCTTGCGGCGTTCGCGCCCCGCGAGCGACAGCAGAAGCGCGCCGGTTGCAAGCCCGGTCAGGCCGGGCAGGTAGACAACGGGCCAGAGGGCGGGCGACCCCCCCCCCAGACGCGCCCCGGCATTGACCAGAAGTTGCAGAAGGATAAGCAGGAACACCGCCCCGGCGATCTGCCGGGCAAGCCCGTGGCGGCTGAACCCGCCAAGAAGCAGTGTCGCGAACCCGATCAGCGCCGCGGCCGGGCCGAGCAGCACCTCGCTGATGCGGCCATGGGCGACAAGGCGCAGATCCTCGGCCGATTTGCCGGTCAGGTCCGTCACCGCCCTGTCGGGCCACAGCAGCTGGCGGGTCGGCAATTCGTCGGGCTGCGGGCGCCGCGCCTTTCCCCCGGCCACAAGCGCGCCGACATCATAGGAAAAATCGTCGAACCGTGTCACCGACAGGCCCCGCGCCTTGCGGTCAAAGCGCTGGGCCATGCCGTCGAACATCACCAGCCTTGGCCCCTCTTCGCTGCGCACCAGAACCGCACGTTCGGCCGTATAGGTGGTATGGACCGCATCGTCGCGCGCATCGGCCAGAAAGATGTCGTGCAATTCGCCCGCCGCCGAGATTTCGCGAATATAGAAGGTGATTCCCGACGCGGGATGGATGAACTGCGCCTCGACCAGAAAGCGGTTCGCGATGTTTTCCGAAATCTCGTCCCGCCGCTCGGCAAGGGTCGCGCGGCTGGCCGGCACGAGGGTGAGGACCAGAACCGCCAGCATCGCGCCGACGATGACGCCGAAATACAGCACCGGACGTGCCAGCCGGAAGGGGGAAAACCCCGTGGCCTGCATGACGACAAGTTCGCTTTCCGCGCTGAGGCGGTTGGTGACATTGACCGTGGCGACAAAGGCCGCCACCGGCAGGACAAGCCGGATGACATTCGGCAATGTGAGGGCGGTGAATTCCAGAAAGACAAGGGCGGACTGGCCATCGGAGATGAGCTGGTCAAAGAGCGTGACCGCGCGGTTGACCCAGTAGACCGCGACAAGGATCAGCGCAAAGAAGCCGAACAGCATCATCAGCTGCGACAGCATGTATCTGTCGAATCTGGACACTGTCCCTTGGCTCCGCTCAACTGCTCCTGCCTATCCCTAGCCGATCCGGCGGCCGGGTAAAACTCCTATCTGGTCAAGGTCGCGGGGGGGCGCTAGGGTCCGGCGAAACCATGCCGGAGAACCCAATGACCACGCCCGTTACCATCGCCTTTACCGCCGTCGATTTCGAGGCACTGACCGGGGCCGGGGGGCGCGTGGCGCTGGTGCTGGCGCCCGACGGGCGCCCGGGCGCGGTGGCGCGCAGGCTGGACCGCGCGATGCGGGGGGCCGTGACGCGGGCGCTGGAGGGCAAGGCCTGGGCCGGTCTGAAGCCGGGGCAGGCGCTGGAACTGGCCTATCCGGCCGGGATCGCCGCCGAGGCGGTGCAACTGGTCAAGCTGCCGAAGAAGGCGAGCGTGGCCGAGGCGCGCAAGGCCGGTGCCGCGATCGGCAAGGCGCTGGGCGAGGCGGGCGTCACGGTGTTGGCGGCGGGCCAGCCCAAGGCCGCCGAGATCGCCATGGGCGTGGCGCTGCGGTCCTACAGCTTCAACGCGTATCTTACGGAAAAGAGTGGCGAAAAGGGTGCCGTCACGATCATGGCGGACAAGCCCGGGGATGCCGCGGATGCCTATGCGCCGATGGCGGCGGTCGCCGAGGGCGTTCTTTTCACCCGCGATCTGGTGAACGAGCCGGCCAATGTGCTGACCACCACCGATTTCGCCCGCCGTCTGGCCGAGATGAAGGCCCTTGGGCTTGAGGTCGAGGTGCTGGACGAACCCGCGCTGGAAAAGCTGGGGATGCGCGCGCTTCTGGGGGTGGGGCAGGGTTCCGAAAGCCCCTCGAAGGTTGTCGTGATGCAGTGGCGGGGCGGCGCGAAGGGCGATGCCCCTTTCGCGCTGGTCGGCAAGGGCGTGGTCTTCGACACGGGCGGCATTTCGATCAAGCCGGCCCTTGGCATGGAAGAGATGACCATGGACATGGGCGGCGCGGGCGTTGTCGCGGGCGTCATGCGGACGCTGGCGCTGCGCAAGGCCAAGGTCAATGTCGTGGGTCTGGTCGGGCTGGTCGAGAACATGCCGGACGGGCGCGCGCAGCGGCCCGGCGACATCGTCCGTTCGATGAAGGGCGACACGATCGAGGTGGTCAATACCGATGCCGAGGGGCGGCTGGTGCTGGCCGATGTGCTCTGGTACGCGCAAGAGCGGTTCAAGCCCGCCGGAATGATCAACCTTGCCACGCTGACCGGGGCGATCATCATCGCGCTTGGCCATGAGAACGCGGGCGTTTTTTCCAATGATGACAAACTGTCGGCGGCGCTTCTCAAAGCGGCGGAGGCCGAGGGCGAGGGCGCATGGCGGATGCCGATGGGGCCGGCCTATGACGAGCTGATCAAGACCCGGCTGGCCGACATCAAGAACACCGGGGGCCGGCCGGCGGGCTCGATCACCGCCGCACAGTTCCTGCGCCGCTTCGTCAGGGATGACGTGCCGTGGTGCCATATCGACATCGCCGGGGTGGCGCTGCCGCCCGGCGAAACCGCGATGGCGCCGAAAGGGGCCACGGGCTGGGGTGTCATGACGCTGAACCGGCTGATCGGCGACATGCTGGAAGACTGATGGGCGATGTCTATTTCTATCATCTGACACGCTCGCCCCTTGAGGTGACGCTGCCGATGCTGGTCGAACGCTCGCTCAGGGCCGGATGGCATGTCGCGATCCGGGCGCGGGACCGTGAAAGACTGGGCTGGCTGGACGAAAAGCTGTGGCTGGGCCCCGACGATGGCTTCCTGGCCCACGGTATCGCGGGCGGGCCCCATGATGCGCTGCAACCGGTCCTGCTGACCACGGGGCAGGAGCGGGCGAACGACGCGCAATGCCTGATGGCCGTGGACGGCGCGGCGGTCAATGCGTCCGAATGCGCGGATCTGGCGCGGGTCTGCATCCTGTTCGACGGCAACGATGCGGCCGCCGTCGACAGGGCGCGCGGACAATGGAAAGAGCTGACCGATGCCGGTGCCGGCGCGCAATATTGGAGCGAGGAAGGCGGCGGCTGGCGGAAGAAAGCCGAAAAGCAGCCCGGCTGACCGCCCTGTGGCCTGACCGCCATCAGGACAACCAAACCAATTTCGTGCCATTGTTGCCTTACTGGAAACACATTATTGAGCATCCTGCGGCGTGACCGGTCGGAAAGGCCATGACGGGCAGGCGGGAATCGACCTTGGCCCGCCAAGGCGTTAAACCGCGCGCGCAGCGTGAATCAGAGGGTTACGATGTCAGTAATTGCCAAGGCGCGGACATTCGTGCACCGCAAGATCGTCATCCCGGGCATGTACCTTGTCTATCGCCGTTTTTACGGAATGGACATCGGCGAGGGTGTCCGCATCTCGAGGGGTGCCAAGCTTGACAAGACCTATCCGAAGGGAATCCATATCGGCGATTACACCGCCGTCACCTCGGGCGCCGCAATCCTGACACATGATTTCGTTAACCGCAGGCATATGGACGTCCGTATCGGGCGCAACTGTTTCATCGGCTATGGGGCCATCATCTTGCCGGGCGTGACCATCGGCGACAACGTGATCGTGACCGGCAATTCGGTTGTCGGGCGCGATGTGCCGTCCAATTGCGTCGTCATGGGCAATCCGGCGCGTCCGGTTGAAACAGGGATCGTGACGGGTGAATGGGGCATCCGGCTCGACAAAGGCAATGACGCCCCCATCAAGCATTGAGGCAATCCATGAATGAACTCGAACAGTCGATCCGGCAGGTTTTCGCGCAGGTCTGGGCGCAGGAAAAGGGGTCGGCCGCGCCGGAACTGACGCCTGACACGGTGCTGCTGGAAAGCGGGCTGGACAGTCTGGGCTTTGCGATTTTCGTCTCGTCTCTGGACGAGGAACTGGGTTTTGACCCGTTCACCCTGTCAGAAGATGCCTTCTACCCCCAGACCTTCGCCGAATTCGTGGCGTTTTACGAAAAGTACCGGCCCAAGGCATGAGGCATCTGGCCGCAGAGCTTGGCGCGGCGGCGCTGGCCGCGCCGGGAGGCGCCCGGCTGGAACGGGGCGATCTGGCCGCACTTGGCCCCGGGCGCGCGGTGCCGGCCGGGGCTGTGGTTGCCTTCTGTCTGAGCGATCCGGCCGCGCTGATCCGCGGTGTCGTGGCGCTCGACGGTCATGCCGGCGCCATGCTTCTTCTTTCGGGCGCGCTGGCGCGCGAGGCAGCCGAGGCGCTGATTGCGCGCGCGGGCGCCGGGGTTCTGGTGACGGACCGGGCCGATCTGGCCCCCGGCTGCGCGACGGTCGGCATCGCGGATGCCGCCGTGGCGGGCGGGGTGCGGGCCGGTGACGCGCAGACGCGATGGCTTCTGACCACGTCCGGGACGACCGGGCTGCCGAAGATCGTGGCCCATACGCTCGGGTCGCTCTCGCGGTCGGTCTATCGCTTTGGCGGGCAGGCCGCGCCGGTCTGGGGGCTGGTCTATGACCCGACCCGTTTCGCCGGCATGCAGGTGACGCTTCAGGCGCTGATCGGCGGCGGAACCCTGGTGGCGGCGGACACGCATCTGCCGCTGGCCGAGCAGGTCGCCGCGCTGGCCGGGGCCGGTGTCACCCATCTGTCGGCGACGCCAACGCTGTGGCGGCGGCTTCTGATGGTGCCGGGGATCGGTGCGCTGGCGCTGAAACAGGCAACGCTTGGCGGTGAAATAGCCGACCAGACCGTGCTGGACGCGGTGGCCCGCGCCTTTCCGGGCGCCCGGGTCACGCATATCTATGCCTCGACCGAGGCGGGCGTCGGCTTTTCGGTCAATGACGGGCAGGCGGGCTTTCCGGCGGATTACCTTAACGCCGCACCCGGTGGCGTGCGGCTGAAACTGGCCGATGACATGCTGTGGCTGAAGCCGCCCGTCATGGCGCCGCAGACGGGCGGGGCCACGGTCGAGATCGATGCCGAGGGCTATGTCCGGTCGGGCGATCTGGTCCGCATCGAAGACGGGCGCATCCATTTTCTGGGCCGCGAGAACGGGCTGATCAATGTGGGTGGCGTGAAGATATACCCCGAAACCGTTGAAAACGTGGTAAAAACGGTGCCGGGCGTGGCGCTGGTGCAGGTGTCGGCCAAGAAGAACCCCCTGACCGGAACGCTGGTGCTGGCCGAGGTGGCGCTGGCACCGGGGGCCGAGGCCGAAAGGGTGCGCCGGGCCATTCAGGAGACCTGCCGCGCGGCTTTGGTGCGCGAGGCGGTGCCCGCGATCATCCGCTTTGTCGACGGGTTCGAGACCAATGCAGCGGGCAAGCTTGTCCGCATCACGAAAGGTGCCGCATGAAGACGATACTGGTGACGGGCGCATCCCGGGGCCTTGGGCTGGCGACGGTGCGGCGGCTTCTGGACGATCCGCAGGGCTACCGGGTGATCGGGCTGTCGCGGAGCTATCCGGACGAGGCCCGTGCCCTGATCGGGGCCCATGCCGGCCGCGCCGAATTCATCAGTGCCGATCTGGGCGATCTGGCCGCGATCCCCGAGATCGTTTCGGACATCACCAGACGTCACGGGACGCTTTGGGGCCTTGTGAACAATGCCGGAATCGGCATGGACGGGGTTCTGGCCACCATGCATCGCAGCGATATCGAAAAGGTGCTGGCGGTCAATCTGACCGCGCCGCTGATCCTGACCAAATATGCCTCGCGCGGGATGCTGGCCGCGCGCGAGGGCGCGATTGTCAATATCTCGTCCATCATCGCCTCGACCGGGTTTCACGGGCTGGCAGCCTATGCGGCCTCGAAGGCGGGGCTGGAGGGGATGACGCGGTCGCTGTCGCGCGAACTGGGCAAGCGGGGCATCACGGTGAACTGCGTGGCGCCGGGCTATATGGAAACCGAGATGACCAGCGGGATTGACGTCCACAAGATGGAGGCGATCCGCCGCCGCGCCACGCTGGGACTGGCCGAGCCGGAGGATGCGGCGGGGGCCATCGCCTATCTGCTTGGCCCCGAGGCGCGCAGGATCACCGGCACGGTCATCACCGTCGATGGCGGCAGCACGGCCTGAGGACGGGGGATGCCGGACACACCCGAACTGACGGTCGTCGTCATCAGCTATAACACGCGCGAGTTGACGCTTGCGGCGCTGCGCACGCTCTATGAGACGACGAAAAAGACCACGATGCATGTGGTTGTCCTCGACAATGCCAGCCGCGACGGGTCTGCCGAGGCGATTGCCGGGGCCTTCCCCGGGGTGGAGCTGATCGCCTCGCCCGACAATCTGGGCTTTGCGCGGGCGAACAATGAGGTGATTGCAAGGGCCACCACCGAATGGGTGCTGCTTTTGAACCCCGATACCGAATGCCATGAGGGGGCCGTCGACAACCTGATGGCCTTTGCCCGCGCGAACCCGAAGGCGGGCATTTACGGCGGGCGCACGGTCTTTCGCGACGGGTCGCTGAACATCGCGTCCTGCTGGAACCGGATCACCCCGTGGAGCATGGTCTGCCGCACGACGGGGCTGTTTTCGCTGTTCAGCCGGTCCGAGGTTTTCAACCCCGAAGGCATCGGCGGCTGGAAGCGCGACACGGTGCGCCATGTCGATATCGTCGTGGGCTGTTTCATGCTGATGCGGCGGGCGCTTTGGGATGAGCTTGACGGGTTCGACCTGAAATATTTCATGTATGGCGAAGAGGCCGATCTGTGCCTGCGCGCCCGTGAAAAGGGCCTGCGCCCGATGATCACGCCAGATGCCGAGATCATGCACATCGTGGGCGCCGCGATGGACAAGAAGGGCGACAAGCTGGCGCCCGTGCACAAGGCGCGCGCGACCCTGATCCGCGATCACTGGCCAAAATGGCAGGTGCCCTTCGGTATCGGGCTGATGTGGCTTGGCGTGGGCTTGCGCGTGGCGGGGACCAGCCTTGCGGGCAGGGTTCTTGGCGGGCGCATCGCCGAGCGTGGCCGCGCCTATCGCGCCTTCTGGGCGAGGCGGAGCGACTGGCTGAAGGGTTACTGACCCGGGCAGACCGGTGGCTGAAGCGCCTTGAGATAGGCGGGAAGCGTGATCCGGTCATGCCCCTCGGGCGTCGGGTGAAGCCCGTCGGGCATAAGCGCGGTGCGCTGTGCCGCTGAGAGCGACTGCCAGCCGCCCACCGTGTCGATCAGGCCCGCGCCGGTTTCGGCGGCGATCTGGCGGTAAAGGCCAAGATAGCGCGCAAGGCCCGGCCGCTCGGCCGCGTTGCGCCCGAAGGCGGGGCTCATCGTGGCAAGAAAGACCCTTGCCCCCGCCGCCCGCGCCATTTCGACCATCGCCCGCAGGTTGGCCTTGCTTGCGCCAAGCGAAAGACCATGTGCGAGCGAGGCGTCATTGCCCGCGAACTGAACGATGACGGTGTCGGGGCGGGCAAGTTGCAGATAACGGGCCAGCGCGGCGCGGCCCCAGCCGCTGCCCTTGCCGGCCCGGGCAAGGGGCTGGACAACCACATCCGGCGCGCAGGCCCTCAGCGCCCTTTGCAGATCGCCCGGCCACGCCTGTCCGCTGGTCAGGCTGGCGCCGAGGATCACGATGTGGCGCGCCGGCCTGTGCGGCACCTCGCCCGCAGGCATCACGACGCGCTGGCCCCCCGGCGCCGGCACGGGGCCGATCGCCCCGTGCCGCCACGCGAAGACCCCAAGCGCGGCGGACCCAAGCACGACGGCCCCGGCAAGGATGAGCGAACGGATCATCATGGCCCGAGCCATAGCAGAAAGACGGGGGCGGAACATCCCGCGCGCACCCCTGCGCCTGCGCGTTCGGATGACCGAATGTCGGAACTGGCCTTGCCGGGCTGCCCTGGTGTGCTAGGTCAGGCGCGAACCTGGCCAGCCCCATCGGAAAGGGCGCGACGTGAACGAGATTCTGGGCGCCATTGCCCAAGCCTTTCACCTGCTTGTCACCGTCGACCGCGACCTGATCGAGATCGCGGCGCTGTCGCTCTTCGTCTCGCTCGGCGCCACCTTGCTTGCCTCGCTTGTCGGGCTGCCGCTGGGCGCGTGGCTTGCCGTGAACCGTTTTCCCGCCCGGCGCTATGTGATCGCGGTCCTGAACGCGCTGATGGGCCTGCCGCCGGTTGTGGTCGGGCTTGTCGTCTATCTTCTGTTCTCGCGCGCGGGGCCTTTGGGCGTCTTCGGGCTTCTCTTCACGCCGTGGGTGATGATTCTGGCCCAGACGATCATCATCACGCCGATCATCGCCTCGATCGCGCATCAGGCGATCCGCGACCTTTGGGCGGATTACCATGACCTCTTGATCTCGCTGAACACGACGCGGGGCCAGCGGATACGGGCGCTGCTCTGGGATGGCCGGCGCGCGCTGCTGACTGCCTCGCTGGCCGGGTTTGGCCGCGCGATCGGCGAGGTTGGCGCGATCATGATCGTCGGCGGCAATATCGACCATGCGACGCGGGTCCTGACCACGGCCATCGCGCTGGAGACGGGCAAGGGGAACCTTGCGCTGGCGCTGGCGCTGGGCCTTGTGCTTGTGGCGCTGGCCATCGCGGTGAACCTTGCCGTCCACATCGTCTCGCAGACCGAAAGGCGGGGGCGATGGTAGGCAAAGGGGCGATGCTGCCGCTGGAACTGGAAGACGTCGTGCTGCGCCGTCAGGGCCGGCGCATCCTTGGCCCGGTGACGCTGCGCCTTGGTCCGGGCGGGATCACCGTTGTCATGGGGCCGAACGGTGCGGGCAAGACATCGCTTTTGCGCGCCATGCACGGGCTGGAGCGGGTCAGCGAAGGGCGCATCCGCTGGGGCTGCGATCTGGCATCCGCCCGGCACCGTCAGGCCTTCGTGTTCCAGACCCCGGTCCTGATGCGGCGGTCGGTTCTCGATTGCATCGCCTATCCGTTGCAGATCGACGGGATGGGCCGGGCCGAAGCCCGGGCGCGCGCGGACGAGATCGGCCGAAGGCTGGGGCTGGGCGAGCGGCTTTCACAGCGCGCCGCGGACCTTTCGGGCGGCGAGCGGCAGAAGATGGCGCTGGCCCGCGCCCTGATCCGCGCGCCCGAGGTGCTGTTTCTCGATGAGCCTTGCGCCAATCTCGACGGCCGCGCCACGCGCGAGATCGAGGCCATTCTGGCGCGGGCGCGGGCGGGGGGGACGCGCATGGTGCTGACGACGCATGATATCGGGCAGGCCCGCAGGCTGGCCGATGACGTGATCTTCCTTATCGATGGAAGGATCCATGAAACCGGACCGGCCACCCGGTTTTTCGACCACCCCGAAACGCCCGAGGCCAGAGCATATTTGAACGGAGACCTTCTGGAATGAAGCGCAGCATTGGCTTTGTTTTTTCGGCCGTACTGACCCTGATGACGCTGGCCACAACCGCCATGGCCGAAGACCTGAAACTTGCGGTGACGACGTCCTTTGCCAATTCAGGCCTGGCCGAGATCCTGCTGCCGGCGATTGCCGAGGATACCGGCATCAACGTGCAGTTGCTGGTCGTGGGCACGGGCCAAGCGCTGGAACTGGGCGCCAATGGCGATGTCGATGCGGTGCTGGTCCATTCCAAAGCCGCCGAGGAAAAATGGCTGGCCGAGGGCAACGGCACCCATCGGCGCGAGATCATGTACAATGATTTCGTCGTGGTCGGGCCGTCGGCCGACCCCGCGGGCGCGGGCAGCGCGGGAAGCGCCACCGGCGCCTTCACCGCCATTGCCACCGCCAAGGCGCCCTTCGTCAGCCGCGGCGATGACAGCGGCACCCACAAGGCCGAACTGGCGATCTGGAAGGCGGCCGGCATCACGCCCGAGGGGGATTGGTACAAATCCGTGGGCCAGGGCATGGGGGCTGCGCTGAACACCGCGGCGGGGCTTGACGCCTATATCCTTGCCGACCGGGCAAGCTGGCTGAACTTTGCCAACAAGGCGGGGCTGGCGCTGCTTTATCAGGGCGATCCGGCGCTTTTCAACCAATATGCCTATCTGCCGGTCAATGCCGAAAAGCACGCATCGGTGCGCGCCGATCTGGCCGCGAGGCTTGAGGACTGGCTGGTTTCGGACCGTGCGCGCGGGCTGATCGAGGGCTACGAGATCGGGGGCCAGCAGCTTTTCCACTTCAACGCCCAGCCGGCAGGCTGAGCGAAAGCCTTGCCGCAATGCCAGGCTCCGTGCAACTCTGCCCTCCGTTGGGGCCGCCCCGGCCCCGGACGGGGGGGGACAAGATGGGTGACAGCGACCTTTGCTATCTGCCTGCGCATGACCTGATCCGCCGTTTCAAGGCGAAAAGCCTTTCGCCGGTGGAATTGCTGGAGGCGCTGATCGCGCGGGCCGAAAAGGTGCGCGAGCCGGTCAACTGCCTGACCTACACCCATTTCGACAGCGCGATGGCGGCGGCGCGGAAGGCCGAGGCCCGCTATGCAAGGGGTGCGCGGACGAGGCCGCTGGAAGGCCTGCCCGTCGCGATCAAGGACGAAAGCTTCATCAAGGGCATGCCCACTTCGAACGGATCGCTCCTTATGCGCGATTTCGTGGCCGAGGCGACCTCGACCGTGAATGCGCGCATTCTGCGGGCGGGCGGCATCGTGCATGCGCGCACCGCGACGCCGGAATTTTCCTGCGCGGGCTATACATGGTCACGCCTTTGGGGTGTCACGCGGAACCCGTGGAACCGCGATTACACGCCGGGCGGGTCGTCGGGCGGATCGGGGGCGGCACTTGCGGCGGGGCTGGCACCGCTTGCCACAGGGTCCGATATCGGCGGGTCGATCCGCATCCCCGCCTCGGCCACGGGGACGGTGGGCTACAAGCCGCCCTATGGCCGCGTGCCCGAAGACCCGCCCTTCAACCTTGATTTCTACTGTCATAACGGGCCGATGACGCGCACGGTGCGCGACGCGATCCTGTTGCAGAACGTGATCGCCGGGCCGAGCGAGACGGATGTCGCCTCGCTTCGGCCGAAGCTGCGCCTGCCCGTGGAATACAAGCCGGTCAGGGGCTGGAAGATCGCGTGGTCGATGGACATGGGGCTTTTCGAGGTGGATGACGAGGTTCAGCGCAACACGAAGGCCGCGCTTGATGTCTTCCGCGAGCTTGGGGCCGAGACCGTCGAAGTGACGCTGGACTGGCCCAAGGATGTGCGGTCCGCCGGGCTTGGCTATCTGTCCCAGATTTTCGGGGCCTATCTTGGCAAGTCGGTGGAAGGCCATGAGGCCGATCTGACCGACTATGCCCGCCATTTCGTCGAACTGGGGCGCGGCGCCCGGCCCGAGGCATTTGTCCACAGCCTTGAGGTCGTGGGCGCGATGTATGCAAGCTTTGGCCCGATGATGGCAAAGCATGATCTTTTCATCTGTCCCACGCTGGTCGTGCCGGCGGTGCCGGCCGAATACAATCAGGCCCGGGATACATTTCAGGTCAACGGGCGCGAGGTTGACCCCATCCTTGGCTGGGCGATGACGCTGCCTTTCAACATGCTGAGCCGCTGCCCGGTGCTGTCTGTCCCGTCGGGCCGTGCGAAAAACGGGGTGCCGACCGGCATTCAGCTGGTCGGGCGCACCTATCGCGACGCGGATGTGTTCCGCGCGGGCCTGGCCTATGAAACCGCGCTGGGCGGCTGGTTCACGGGGCAGGCCGCGCGGCCCGCGATCTGAGCGGGGGGCGCTAGCCCAGTACCGTCTTCACCGCCCGCGCGGTCGCGGCGACAATCGCGTCGGCCTCGGCCCGGGACAGGCAAAGCGGCGGGGCAAAGCCGAGAATATCGCCCTGCGGCATCGCGCGGGCGATGACCTTGTCCTGCGCAAGGAGTGCCGCGGCAAGCTGGGGACCGATCTTCCGGGCCGGATCGAAGAAGCGGCGGTCGGCCTTGTCCTCGACAAACTCGACGGCGCAGAGCATGCCTTCGCCGCGCACGTCGCCGACATGGGGATGACCGGCAAGGGCGGCGCGCATTTGCGCCGTCAGATAGGCGCCCGTCGTGCCCGCGTTCTTCACCAGCCCCAGATCGTCGATCAGCTTGAGGTTCGCCACCCCTGCCGCCGCCCCGATCGGATGCGCCGAATAGGTCCAGCCATGACCGATGGGGCCGTTTTCGTCCGTGCCCTGTTCCAAGACCTTCCAGACCCGGTCCGAGACGATGGAGCCGGAAAGGGGCGCATAGGCCGAGGTCAGGCCCTTGGCGATGGTGATGATATCGGCCTCGATCCCGTAGTGATCGGAGCCGAACATCGTGCCAAGGCGGCCAAAGCCGGTCACGACCTCATCGGCGATGAGAAGGATGTCGTGCTTTTTCAGAACCTTCTGGATCGCCGCCCAGTAGCCGGCGGGCGGCGGCACGATGCCGCCGGTGCCCAGAACCGGTTCGCCTATGAAGGCGGCGATGGTGTCGGCGCCCTCGCGTTCGATCAGCGCCTCAAGCTCGGCCGCGCAATGGGCGACGAAGTCGGCTTCGGACTGTGTCAGGTCCTTGCGGCGGTAGTAATAGGGCGCCTCGGTATGGATCACCTGGGCAAGCGGCAGGTCGAATTTCTTGTGGAAAAGCTCAAGCCCGGTGAGCGAGCCGGTGACAAGCCCCGATCCGTGATAGCCGCGCCAGCGCGAGATGATTTTCTTCTTCTCCGGCCGGCCAAGGATGTTGTTCATGTACCAGACGAGTTTCACGTTGGTTTCGTTGGCGTCCGACCCGCCAAGGCCGAAATAGACCTTCGACATGTTCGAAGGCGCCCGGTCGAGCACCATCTTGGCCAGCGTGATCGAGGCCTCGGTGCCGTGGCCGGCATAGGAGTGGTAATAGGCCAGTTCCTGCGCCTGCGCCGCGATGGCGTCGGAAATCTCGCGCCGTCCGTAGCCGACATTGACGCAGTAGAGCCCGGCAAAGGCATCGAGAAGCGTGTTGCCGTCCCGGTCCTCGATATGCACGCCGCTGGCCGTCCGGACGACGCGCGACGGGCTTTCGCCGCGCGCGTGCTGGGCAAGATGGGTTGAGGGATGAAAGAAATTCTCGCGGTCCCAATGATCGAGTTGGTCGTTCTTCAGCATTCGTCTTTCCTTCCTCTCATGCCCAGTCGCGACAGACGTACTTGATTTCGGTGAATTCCTCCATGCCCAGTCGCGCCCCCTCGCGGCCAAGGCCGGATTGCTTCGTGCCGCCGAAGGGGATCGGCGCGCCGGTGACCTTGGTGCGGTTGACGGCGACCATGCCGAACTGAAGCGCGCGGCTTAGCCGGTAGATCCGGCGCGGGTCCTCGGTGTGGATATAGGCGACAAGCCCGTATTCGGTGGCATTGGCCTTCGCGATAACGTCCTCCTCGCCCTCGAAGGGCAGGATCGCGGCGACGGGGCCGAAGGTTTCCTCATGCAGGATCTTCGCGCCTTCGGGCACGTCGGTCAGTACCGTCGGCTCGTAAAACAGCGGGCCGAGAGGATGGCGCTTGCCGCCGCAGGCAAGCTTCGCGCCTTTGGCCAGCGCATCGGCAACATGTTCCTCTTGCTTGGCGACGGCCTTTTCGTTCATCAGCGGGCCAAGGTCGCGATCCTCGATGCCCGGTCCGATGGTCAGGCGTTTGGTGGCCTCGGTGAAGCGGCGGCAGAATTCGGCATAGACGGGGCGTTCGACATAGATGCGGTTCGCCCCGAGGCAATCCTGCCCGGTCGTCGCCCATTTCGCCTTCATCACCTCGGCCACGGCGCGGTCCATGTCGGCATCGGCGAAGACAAGGACGGGCGCGTGGCCGCCAAGTTCCATGACAAGCCGTTTCACCGTGTCGGCCGACTGGCGATAAAGCAGACGGCCGACCTCGGTCGAGCCGGTGAAGGAAAGGGCGCGCACCCGCGTGTCCTTCGTCCATGCGCCGACGATGTCGGGCGCCGCGCCGGTGACGACGTTGAAGACCCCCGCCGGCAGGCCCGCGCGTTCGGCCAGTTCGGCCAGCGCGAGGGCCGAAAACGGCGTTTCGGCGGAGGGGTGGCAAACCACCGTGCAGCCGGCGGCAAGGGCGGCGGCGGCCTTGCGGGTCAGCATCGCCGAAGGAAAGTTCCAGGGCGTGATCAGCGCGGCCACGCCCACAGGCTCGCGCCAAAGCTCGACCTCGGCATCGGCAAGATGGCTTGTCACGCCTTCGATATTCGGCCGCTTCGCTTCTTCGGCGTAAAGCTCGACGAAGGCCGCGCCATAATCGATCTCGCCCCGCGCTTCGGAGAGGGGCTTGCCCTGTTCGGCGACCATGATCCGGGCAAGGTCTTCGCGGTGGTCGAGGATCAGGTCGAACCAGCGCCGCAAGAGGGCGGCGCGTTTCTGCGGCAAAAGCCCGGACCAGCCGGGAAACGCGGCATCGGCGGTGTCGACGGCCCGCGTGGCGTCGGCGGCCGAAAGACGGGCGACCGCGCCAAGGGTGGCGCCCGTCGCGGGATCGGTCACGGCGAAGGTGGCGCCGGATGCGCCCGCGCACCACTTGCCGCCGATATAGGCGAAGCAGCGCAGAAGCTTGCGGTCGGCGATGGTCGGGCCGGTTGCGGCAATCGTGTCGGGCATCCTGTCCTCCGGGGGGAAGTCTCTTCGCGACTGTCGCGCGTTTTTGGCGGGGAAAGGGGCTGAACCTGGCCGCGATGGCAGAGGATTCCTCTGCCGGACGGGCGCTTGGCAGACCGGAGCGCGCAAAATCCCCGCCGGAAAGGGTGCGTCGCGGCGCGGGGGCCGCGAAATCCGCCAAAGGCAAGGCGCGCCATGATGGGCCGCGCAGGGCCGCTGCGAGGCGCCAGCAAGACGGCCGGGCGCGCCTGCAAGCGCGTGACCGGCAAATGCCGCGCGCGCCTTACCTCCCGAGCAGGATATCGAACGGCGGCGCCCCGCCGCCCTTGACCGGTTTTGTCACCACATAGGTGAAATACCGCGCAAGCCCGATCCGGGCGTCGAGCATCGCGTCGACCAGCCGCTGATAGGCGTCGATGTCGCGGGTCACGATCTGCAGCAGATAGTCATATCCGCCGCCAAGCGCCCAGCAGGCCACGACTTCGTCATAGCGCTGGAGCGCCGCCTCGAAGGCGCGAAAGCTTGGCCCGGTATGATCGGCCAGTTCCGCCGCCATGAAGACCGTCACATGGGGGGCAATCTTCTTCAGGGCGATCTCGGCCCGGTAGCTTTCGATCAGCCCGGCGGCCTGAAGCTTTCTCAACCGTTCCCAGGCCGGAGTGGGCGAAAGCCCGACCCGCGCGGCCAGAGCCGTCTTGGTGATCCGTCCTTCCGTTGAAAGAACCTTCAGGATCGCGATGTCGCGGTCGTCGAGCCGCATTCCGTCAACTCCGGATCACGGTGCCGAGACCGGGAAAGGTGGCGCGGACATGGTTTGCGATCGCGGTATCCTGCGCGCCCGTGCCGGTCAGGTCGCAGATCGTGATATCGTCGGGCCCGCGGCGCGCGGAGCGGTCGCCAAGGATGATCTGGCCAAGTTCGGCCGGGTCTTCCCCCTGCATCAGCCCGGCGGCGCGGGCGCTGCGCAATTCGCCGATGGTCGCGCATTGGCTGGTCCGGTCGCAGACATAGGCATCGGCGAGGGGCAGGGCGGCCGGGTCGATCTCGTTCTTGTAATCGGCGTCCGAGCCCATGGCGGTGATGTGCAGGCCGGGATGCAGCCAGTCGGCCTTCAGGACGGGTTCGCGCGCGGGCGTTGTCGTCACGACAAGCTGGCTTTCGGCGACAAGGGCCGCGGCATCGGCGGTCGCCTCGGCCACGATCCCGAGCCGCTTCGCAAGGTCGGCCGCGCATGTGCGGGCCTTGTCCATGTCGCGTCCGGTGACGAGGACACGGGCGAAAGGCCGCACCAGATGCGCGGCCTCGATCTGAAGCCGCGCCTGCAGGCCGGTGCCGATCACGCCCGCCGTTTCAACCCGCTGCGGCGCCATGTGCCGCGCGGCCACGGCCCCTGCGGCGGCGGTGCGCAGATCGGTCAGGTAGCCATTGTCGAGATAGGTGCCTTCGACCCGGCCGGTCGTGGCGGAAAAGAGAACCATCAGCCCGCCAAGGCTGGGCAGGCCAAGCTGCGCATTGTCGTAAAAGCCCGTGCTGACCTTCAGCGCGAAATAGTCGAAGCCGGGGATGAAGGCGGTCTTGGCGTCGACCTCGCCCTTTGTTCCGGGCAGTTCCATCGACATCACAGGCGGCATGACCACGCGGCCCCGCCCGAGCGCCATGAAGGCCTGTTCGATGACGTCGACAAGGATCAGGTCAAGCCCGACCGCGCCGCGCAGCTCGCTTTCCGTCGCGATCTGGATGTCATGCGCCATAGTGCCTGCCTTTCAGGATCATGTCGCCCATGCGCAGATCTTCGCCCGCCATGATCGCCGCGAATTTCGCCATGTCGCAGTTGCGCCCGGTGATGACCGTGGCAAGGGGGCCGGCGGGCAGGTCGAGCCGGCCCGACAGCAGGGCGGCGATGCCAACGACCGAGCCGCCCTCGGCCACGATCCTGTCTTCGAAAAAGAGCACCTGCATGGCGTCGCGGATCTCTTCCTCGGTGACAAGGATGGTCTCGTCCAGCAGGTCGCGGCACATCGGCAGGGTCAGCCGGTTGTCCGGCCCGATGCCGCCGCCGAGACTGTCGGCGAGCGAGGCGACCTCGGTCACCGGAACGGGGCGGCCCGCGCGGATCGAGGCATGCATGGCGGCGCCCCGGTCCATCGTGATGCCGATGGTGCGGATGGCGGGGTTGATCGTCTTGGCCGCCAGCGCGATCCCGGCGGCAAGCCCGCCGCCCGAAAGGGGAATGAGAAGGGTGGCAAGGTCGGGGCGCGCGGCCAGCATCTCAATCCCGATGGTGCCCTGACCGGCGATCACGTGAGGATCGTCGAAGGGCGAGATTTCGGCCAGCCCCCCGGCCGCCACCAGCCGCGTCGCCTCATCCTGCGCGTCGTCCTGACTGGTACCGTGGATCCGCACCTCGGCCCCGAGCGCGCGGATGCCGGCGCGCTTGGCCTCTGGCACGAGGTCGGACATGCAGATGACGGCGCGCAGGCCGCGCGCACGGGCGGCGAAGGCCACGCCGCGCCCGTGATTGCCGGTCGAGCAGCAGACGACACCGGGGCAATCCCCGGGCAGGCGCGAGACCGCGTTGACCGCGCCGCGCAGCTTGAAGGCGCCGACGGGCTGCATGTTCTCAAGCTTGAGCAGCACCTCGCGCCCGGCTCTGGACGAAAGATGCGGCGAGGGAACCAGGGGGGTGTTATCGGCCGCGCCACGGATCACGCGCTGCGCATCCAGCACATCGGCGAGCGTGGGAAAGGCGGTTGCTGCGGGGTTCGGGGCGGTCATGGAGGGTTTTTATCTCATGCCCATGATGTGCACAACAAATTTCCATGGCTTCGCATCGGCGTATTCACTGGCGGGATGCAGCGGAAAAATCGCCGGATCGCGCCATTTTTCTTGCGCGGCCCAAGTGCCGTGACTAGCGTTGTGTACAAATGACGACTCAGCAGGGATCATGATGCAGAACAACGCCCCATTCAGCGCCGCCGAATACGCCCGCCGCCTGCAAAAGACCCGTGCCGCCATGGAAAAGGCCGGGCTGGACGCGGTTTTCGTGACCGACCCCTCCAATCAGGCCTGGCTGACCGGTTATGACGGCTGGTCCTTCTACGTCCA
>JAGRDO010000007.1 GCA_020447005.1 Paracoccaceae bacterium | reverse complement strand
CGCATCTGGCCCGGCCAGCTGTCGGCGATGCAAAGCACACCCTCGGCGGGGTTGCCGGTCTGAACCGCGGCGGTTTCGGCATTCAGGACGACGGGCTTGATGCCGAAGAACGGCAGCGTCGCCGAACCCGGCTTGGTTTCGGTCGCGCCCGGCAGCGGTGTGATCATATGGCCGCCGGTTTCGGTCTGCCACCATGTGTCCACGATGGGGCATTTGCCGCGCCCGACATATTTGTCATACCAGACCCATGCCTCGGGGTTGATCGGCTCGCCCACCGTGCCAAGCAGCCGGACCGAGGACAGGTCATATTTCTCGACCCATTCCGGGCCCTGACCCATCAATGCGCGGATCGCGGTCGGCGCGGTGTAGAACTGGTTGACCTTGTGCTTTTCGCAGACCGCCCAGAAACGGCCGGCATCGGGGTAGGTGGGCACGCCTTCGAACATCACCGTTGTGGCACCGTTGGCCAGCGGACCGTAGATGATGTAGCTGTGCCCGGTGACCCAGCCGACATCGGCCGTGCACCAGAAGATGTCACCGTCCTTGTAGTCGAACGTGTACTGATGGGTCATCGCCGCGTAGACGAGGTATCCGCCCGACGAATGCACGACACCCTTCGGCTTGCCGGTAGAACCGGAGGTGTAAAGGATGAACAGGGGATCTTCGGCCCCCATCGCCTCGGCCGGGCAGTCCGGGCTTGCCGCCGCCATTTCCGCCAGCACATCCACGTCGCGCCCCTCGACCCAAGTCGTCTGATCGCCGGTGTGCTTGACGACAAGGCATTTCACCTTGTCGCTGCAGTGCAGCAGCGCTGCGTCCGTATTGGCTTTCAGTGCGGTGCGCCGCCCGCCGCGCGGGGCGGTGTCGGCGGTGATGACCAGCTTTGCTTCGCTGTCGTTGACGCGATTGGCCAGCGCATCGGGGGAAAACCCGCCGAAGACGACCGAATGGATTGCGCCGATCCGGGCAGAGGCCAGCATCGCATAGGCGGCTTCCGGGATCATCGGCATGTAGATGACGACGCGGTCACCCTTTCCGACGCCATGTGCCTTGAAGACATTGGCCATCCGGCCGACCTTGTCGGCAAGCTCGGCATAGGTGATGTGGCGCGCCGGGGTCGCCGGATCATCCGGCTCCCAGATGATCGCGGTCTGATTGCCGCGCGTGGCAAGGTGCCGGTCAACACAGTTGGCCGCCACATTCAGCTGGCCGTCTTCGTACCACTTGATCGAGACCGAGCCGAAATCGAAGTTCGTGTTCTTGACCGTCGCGTAGGGCTTGATCCAGTCCAGCCGCTTACCTTCGGCGCCCCAGAATTTGGCCGGATCATTGACAGAGGCCGCGTACATCTTGGCATAGGTTTCCGGCGTTGCATGGGCATTTTCAAATCCTTCCGGAACCGCCCGCTTCACCATTGAATCCGTCGTGCCCTGTGCCGCCATGCCATCCTCCATCACTTGGCCGCGACAGCGTGTCCTGCCGCAAAACGTCGAATGCGCGGACCGAAAAGCCGCGCTTTCACGCAGTTTACGTCATTTGTTCATTTTTTGCTAAGCTATTTTTCTTATTGGATTATTTTGTAAAAATATTCACAGACACGCCGAAAAAACTGTAAACAATTGTGAATTTGCCACTTTTTTGCCATGTTTTTTCAAGCGATTGGCTGTTGACGGAAATCGCGACAGATCCCGCGGGCCAAAACGCCAGGCCGAACAAGGGAAGTTACCCGAATTGGGAAATCCGGCGGTCCGGCACAGCTCCGGCGCGGCGTTAGCGCTCACGCTCCGGCAGCGATTCGGACGCGGAACCTAACGGTGTTTTCCAACACCCCATCCGGTCGGGCCAAGGTATTTTTCACCGGCCGTGACGGGCAGGTCCTCAAGTGCCGAGCCCATCGAGTCGTTCCATCGGTTCAGATAGCCGAAAAGCGCGATCACCCCCATGATCTCGACAATATCGCCGTCATCCCAATGTGCCTTCAGACGCTCGGAAATCTCGGGCGTGACGGCATTGGGAACCTGCGCGGCCGCATGGGCAAAGGCAAGGGCCGCCTTCTCCGCCTCGGAAAAATGGGCGCTTCTTTCGAAATCCCAAATCGAATTCAGACGTTCCTCGCTGGCGCCGAACCTTTCCGACCCGAGGATCGTGTGCGCCTGACAGTACATGCAGCCTGATACGAAGCTGGTGACATAGCCAAGCAGACGCTTGAACTCTGCAGTCACGGCGCCATGACAGGTCATCGCCGCGATATTGAGGTTGGTGAAGGCGCGCGCCAGCTCCGGGCGGTGCGCCATGGTGCGAACCGAGTTCGGAATTACACCGAGAGGCCCTTTGAAAAACTGCACTTCCTCGCGCAGCGTGGCTTCGATCTCATCTTCGGCAAGCGGTCGGACAATAGCCATGGGGCACCCCTTTCATTGCGGTCAAGGTTTGCACCTTTGATCTGTCAGGACAAGGTTTGCCGCGCCAGCCGGACTGCATCCTCGATCGAAGCGGTGAACTCGACGTGGGATTGCTTCAACTCGCGGATCTGAAGCGCCTTGCGTATGTCGCCATTGGTTCCGGTCAGGTAGAGCTTTCCGCCCTTGCGCGCCATCTTTCGGGCAAGAAGCTCGATCGAATGTGCGGCTGTGCTGTCAAGGAACGGCACTTCCGAGAAATCCACAACAAAGGCGCGGGACCGGTCGGCGATACGGTCAAGAACCGAACCGACCGTGGAAACCGCCCCGAAAAAGAACGCGCCCTTGACGCGGTAAACCAGAATATCGGTATCCGATGCCGCCAAGGGATCGTAAGGCAAAGTGCCGTCCGCGTGGTCGGGTTCCGCGATCGGCGCGCGTTCTTCAAGATGGGAAAGCTCGGACATGCGGCGAATGAAGACGATCGACCCCAGGGCAAAGCCAACCAGAATACCTTCGGTCAGATCGCGGAAAATGACCATGAGAAACGTGACGGAAAGCACCACGGCATCCGCGGTGGAGCTGCGCAGCAGCATCCAGGCCTCTTCCTTTTCGATCATGTTCCAGGCCACCACCGCCAGCACACCGGCCAGCGCGGCCAGCGGAATGGCCGAGGCAAGCGGTGCGAGTGTCATCATGAAGATCAGAAGGAACGCAGAGTGCAGGATGCCGGCAACCGGCCCGTGGGCGCCCGCGCGTACATTCGTGGCGGTACGCGCGATGGTTCCCGTGACCATGATCCCGCCGAAGAGAGAGGACAGGATATTTGCCCAGCCCTGGGCAAGAAGCTCGGCGTTCGAACGGTGGTGCCGTCCGGTCATGCCATCGGCGACAACCGCGGAAAGCAGCGACTCGATGGCTCCCAGCAGGGTAAAGCTGACCGCATAGGGCAGGGCCTTCGTCAGGGACGCAAGGTCGAGCTTCGGCAGATGCGGTGCGGGAAGACCGTTCGGCAACTCTCCGAAACGCGACCCGATGGTTTCGATCGGCAGCGCAAGAACATGTGTGGCTGCCGCCGCTGTCGCAACCGCGACAAGAAGCCCCGGCCATCCCGGACGATACCGCTTCAATCCCTGCACGATGCCGATGGTTGTGAACGCCACCGCGACCGCGGCCGGCGTAACCGTTGCGCCAGCGCCCCAGAGGGCGCGAAGCTTGTCGATCAGCGGCCCGGGTTCGGGCCCGCTGAGTGACAGGCCGAAAAGGTCCGCGATCTGACTGGCAAAAATGATCACGGCTATCGCCGCGGTGAACCCGACCGTGACCGGATAGGGAATGTACTTGATATAGACGCCAAGCCGGAACAGACCGGCCAGTCCCAGAAATACCCCCGCCATCAAGGTCGCCGTCACCAGCCCGTCGATCCCGATGGCGGCGACACAGGCCGACACCAGAACAATGAACGCACCGGCAGGCCCGCCAATCTGAAAGCGCGATCCCCCAAGTGCCGAAACGGCGGCGCCGCCCACGATCGCGGTCACCAGGCCCCGTTCCGGCCCCACACCGGATGCGATCGCGATCGCCATCGAAAGCGGAAGCGCCACGATGGCGACGGTCAAACCCGCGATTGCGTCCGCACGCAGTTCGCTCGGCCCGTAACCTTCGCGGAAAACAGTAACCAGCTTTGGCAGATATTGTTGCGCTATGCCTGGGCGGGTGCTGTCGGCGATCTGATTCATGCTGGCTTTATCCTGTCACCGGCGCGACAGTGAGAGGGCGCCGAACCGCTGTCAAGCCGAAGAACGGCACAATCGTTTTTCTTTGAGGGACCAATGCGGGGAAAACAGGATCCTGTGCACAAGGCGGATGACGAGGCACGGGCCATCGCGAAGGGGCTGCTTCTTTCCGCGCGCACGGCGGCCCTTGCCGTGATCGAGCCGGGTACCGGGCGACCCTTTGTCAGCCGTATCGCTCTTGGCATATCATCCGGGGGCGCGCCGATGACACTCGTGTCGGATCTTGCGGTGCACGCCCGCGCCATGCGTGCCGATCCACATGTTTCCCTGCTTGTCGGGGAAACCGGCGCAAAGGGCGATCCGATGTCGCACCCGCGCCTGACAATTCGCGCCCGGGCCGAATTTATCAAGCGTGGAACGGCGCTACATGACGCCGCAAGGAAGGCCTGGTTGGAAACCAATCCCAAATCGAAGCTCTATGTCGATTTCGCGGATTTCAACTTCGTGATATTCGAAACCCTCGACGGGCATCTCAATGCCGGCTTCGGTAAGGCCTATGCACTTGGCAAGATTGACCTTAGACTGACTGGATAACGATTTTCATAAGCGTTTCGGCATGGTTCCCCGAAGTGAGACAGGATGACCGACCGATCATATTGGCACGATGAAATTCTTCGTCAGGGACAGAGATTGGAATCCGATCTCGTTTCGCGACAGGTCGGGATCCTGTTGGCCTATATACTGGCCGCAATCCTGATCCCGTTCTGGGTTGTCTTTCTTGCGTATCTGGGAAACGTCCTGAGCGAAGTCATGATGTCGCGCCTGCTCAGGAAATTTGCAATAGAGCCATCCCGGGGCCTCTATGCGGGTATACTTGGAGTATCGGCATTCGGGTTCGCGTTGTTCACAATTCCGGCGATCCTGTTGTGGCAAATGGAAGAGCCGCTCATCAAAGTGACGGGCTTTCTGTATCTCGTTGGCGCGCTTCTTAACGTTTCGGTCATGCGCTCGACCCATCTGGCGATCGGAATAGCCACGGGTTTGCCACCTGCTCTGGTCCTGTTGTGGTTGCCGCTGCAACATGTGTTTGACTTCGGGCAAAGGTTTTCGGCAGTCATCGCGACCGCCGGGATTGCCACCCTGCTTGGCTATTTCCTCTCATCGCTGATCCAGAACAATCGCGCGCAACGACAGCTCGTCGATGCCGCGCACCGAGATCGCGACGCGAGCCTTGAAAAATCGAATCTCCTGAGGACATTGGGGCATGAGGTGCGAACGCCCTTGAACAGCATCCTTGGCCACAGTCAGATGCTCAGGGGCGAACATGACGCCGCGGCGGCGGGTCGCCATACAAGCGCGATCGAATGGGCCGCGCGGGACTTGCAGATGTTGGTGGATGACGTGCTCGATCTGGCTTCGGTCACCGAACATGAAATGATGTTCCGGCCGGTGACCGCTTCGATCCGGCGCGAACTTCTCCGGGTCAAGTCGCCCCAGGCCCTCGGACCATTTTCGGATCTGGCCAAGGTCGAAATTGATGTGGCTGACGAAGTCCCCGAAATCGGACGTTTCGATCCGATACTGCTTCGCCGCTGCCTCGGTGGTCTGGCATTGATTTCGCTCGGCAATCGCAAGCGCGGCGATGCTGCCGAACTTTCTATCCGTTGCGCCCTGGCCCCGGGGCGGCAGGACAGATTGCGCCTGACCCTTATTGCATCTTCCGCAACCGGGAAGGCGCCCTCGCGAAGGGTGGCTGAAAATGACGCGCAGGTCCGCCCGGCGATCCCTGACCCTCGTGAATCTCTTTCCAAATCCCTGATCAACGGAATTGCGGCAATCATGGGCGCCGAAGCGTCGATACTGCGTGCCCCCGACAATTCCACCGTCACGCGGATCGAACTGCCCTTCGTTACGGTGCCTGATCCTCCGCCGACCGGGGCCGAACAGGTCTATGGCCGGCTCAACGTGCTTGTGGTCGACGATATCGCCTCGAATCGCATGGTCATGATGCAGCTGTTGCGGTCGATGCGAATAGACGCGGTCGAGGTCCCGGGCGGGCGCGAAGCGATTCAATTTCTTGCAGCGCATGAATTCGATCTGGTCCTGCTCGATATGAACATGCCGGAAATGGATGGCGAGGCCACGCTTTCGGCAATCCGTTCGGGGCCGGAGACTGTTGCCCTGACACCCGTGATTGCGGTTACAGCGGACGCTTCGACCCATCAGCGCGAACATTACATCGCCCTTGGCATGGACGGGTACTTGTCCAAGCCCGTGGACCGCAATCTTCTTTGGGCCGAAATTCTCGCCGCCGTACCCCCGCCACCGCCACTCTGAACCATCCGCACCGGGATCGGCGGCCGGATTTTGCACCGGCCGCCTGCCGTCGCACTTGTCAGTTCGGATTGTCCATCCGGACCTTGACATTAACACGGCCCTTGGACGCGGATGCCCAGTTGAGCGTGATCTGCTGGCCGGATGCTCCCTGCTCGACGTTGACGAAGGGCATATCCGTCCGGCGCACATTGCTCGGGCCCGTAATCATCCCTTCGGCGACCACGGCATCGACATTCCTTGCGCGGCCGCCAAAGGGCAGATAGGGGCCCGGGTCGATCGTCCAGACCGTCGCCTCGCTCGCCTCGTCGTGTTGCAACAGGACCGGGTTGGCAATCACCTGGGTGACGTTCGTAAACGTGTTTTCCCCAACCCATATGTTTCGCATCGAGAAGTTGTTGAGCGTGGCGAAAGTCGTATCCACCTTCTCGACACGGTCGATCGGTCCGTTCAGCGATCGGAAGACGTTGCCAGACAGGTTGAAACCCCGGATGAAATGCCCGCTGCCATAGGGCTTGACCACGATCCAGCTGAACCACGGGGCAACATCGTTCGCGGTGAAGGTGTTGCCGGTGATTGTCAGGCCGCCGAAGGAAAACTGGGTTCCGAGGTCGGGGTCGGACTCATATTCATTGGTCCATTCGATAAAGGAATTGTCGACATAGTTGCCGTTGATCGTCGATTTGACATCCGTCCCGACCATCACAAGCCCGGCCACGCGCAATCCGCTCGGTTCACTGTCGCCCTGAAACCAGTGATTGCCGGTCAGAAGATTCCCGCTGCCGCCAAGCACCGCGAAATGGCGGAAATGCACCCCGCGATTGTCGCGGATCTTTACGTCATTGGCATTGGCGTTGATGGCGATGCTGATCCGGTCCTGCGACCGCAGATTGCTCTCGTTCGACTGGAACTGGCACCGGTCAATCAGCATCCCCTGACATCCGCTCCCGATCGAGGTGATGCCCCGGTTCTTCGGTGTAAGGACATGGCTGTCGCGCAGCTGGAATATCGTGCCCGAAGGGGCCAGCAGGATCCCGCTCGCCTCGCCGCTGCATTCAAGCTGAACATCATCGATGATCATGTTCGAAAGCTGTGCAAAGCCGGAAAAGTCCAACAGATACTTGTAGCGCGTGAAAGTATAGGTCTGCGTCCCCGCGGCACCATAAAGCGGTTGGCTGAGTGTCAGCGTCGCCGCGCCGACATTGACCGAAGTGACATAAACCTCGCGCCCGACCCCGGTCCCCTCGACAAGCGATCCGACCGGGATATTGGCGATATTGACAACGCCCGTCAGGGTGCGGTCGTTCGAGATGCTGTAACTTGCTTGCGACGTGACGCTCGTGGTGTTCCAGGCCGGGCCACCGATCACGTTGAACTGGCCGTTGCGAATGGTGCGGCGCGACGCGTAGACCGTCTTGTTGTTCACCGCCGCCTGCATATCGATCGGCGCCGTGATCTCGATCCGCCGGCCTGCCAGATCCAGCGTATCGTGATCGGCGAAGTTCAAGAGCGCCTGAAACGCTTTCTTGAACCCAAGCTCCTCGTCACCGAACGCCTTGGCATAGATCGGCAGGTTGAAACCCCGCGTGATCGCCAGTCGCTTGTCGACCGGCATCGTCACGGTGCCTTCGAAACGCGGCTCGGCATCCAGCGTGATATTGCTGTTCAGAAAGTAGGTGCCGGCGGATACCAGAAGTGTCTGCCCGGCCGCCGCCGCCGCCGCATCCGCCGCGATGAAGGCGGCAGAATCGTCGGTCACGCCGTCACCCGTCGCGCCGTAGTCGCGCACATCGACCAGGTCGAGCATGTTGCGCAGGAAGACCGATGTGACATCCTCGATCTCGATGTCGTCGATGCGGACAACCCCGCCATTCGCGCCGGTCAGGTCGATCCCGAAATGGCCGAAGATGGCGCTGGTGCCCCAGCTCATGTCAACGCCGGTCCGGTTGCCGGTGCCGATGATGGCCTCGATCGTCTCGACCTTGCCATATGTGGTCAGGGTCAGGCCCGCGCCGGTCTCGACAACGCCCGTGACATGGGCGCCACCGGCCGCACCCGCCCAACCGGCGATCCTGACCGAAGGCAGGTTGCCGCTGATCGCCTTCACCCTTGCGCGCACGCGCAGGTAGCAGCCGGGCAGGATCGTCGTGTCACCGGTATAGCGCAGCTTGGTCGTCGTCGCATTCTTGATCAGTTCAAGGCAGCTTCCGAAATCCTGATCCGAAGGAACCAGCGCCGCGTCAGGCGAAGCGTCCCATGTCGGGTCTCCGGGAACACCGTCCCCGCTTGACCAGACGTTCAGACCGTTTTCGAAGGCGGGAGGCATAAAGACCAGCCCGTCGGTAATTGCCTTGTTCATCGCGACAAATCCCTGTGTTTGACATGACCCACGCCTGAACGGCTCCGCCATGCCATTGAGGCATTCCGGCGCGGGGCGCCGAAGGCGGTTCTGCTCACGGTGGGAAAACCCCGGGTTTTGGAACCCGCAGGCAACAGATGTACCGCTGATTGTTAAGGCTTTGGTTGCCGCACCGTACGCAGGGGTGCCAACGGCTGGCTTATCGGCCGTTTGCGAAAGGATCCGAAGGGTAGCGGACGGCACATAGGTAAAGCCCGTCCGGAGGGCTGACCGGCCCGCACGCCGCGCGATCGCGCGCCATCAGGGCCTCTTCAACGTCGCGAGGGCGCCATGCGCCGGCACCGACGCGTTCCAGCGTCCCCACGATCGAGCGGACCTGATTGTGCAGAAAACTCCGCGCCCGCAGATGGAACCGATACTCGGCGCCATGCGGGTGGATGATTTCCTCGATCCCGATCTCGTCCAGGGTCTTGATCGGGCTCTTCGCCTGGCAGAGGGTCGAGCGGAAAGTGGTGAAGTCATGATTGCCGGTCAGGAAAGCCGCGCCCTGCCGCATCGCATCGACATCAAGTCTCATGCGGATGCGCCATGCCAGCCCCCTGTCGTGCGTAAGCGGCGCCCTTCGTGAAATCAGCCGGAACAGATACTGTCTTTCGATGGCCGAAAACCGGGCATGGAAATCATCGCCGACCCGCGCCGCCGCCAGAACCGCCACAGGCTCGGGCCGAAGATGATGGTTCAACGCTTCGGACAGCCGGAAGGGGTCCCAGTCGCGCGACATGTCCACATGTGCGACCTGTCCGGTCGCGTGCACTCCCGCATCCGTCCGGCCTGCGGCCGCGATCCCGCTGATCTCCGGATCAAGCTTGCGAAGGGCGGATTCGACCGTTTCCTGCACCGAACGTTGCCCGTTCTGGCGCTGCCAGCCCGAAAAGGGGCCGCCATGATATTCGATTTTCAGTGCGTAACGGGGCATGGCTCTCCCTAGCGCTTGCGGCAGGGCTTTGGCAATCGCCCCTACACAGTCGCCCTCTCGCCGCCTATCTTGATCCCGAACAAAGGGGTAAAGAGTGGTCGTTTCAGATTTCGTCGACAGATTGGAACGCGTCGCCGAAGGCGTTACCGCGCCCTTCTCGGATACCGTCGTTCGCCTTGGCGTTACCGGCCTCAGCCGCGCGGGCAAGACGGTATTCATCACCTCTCTTGCGGCAAACCTCATGGACCGGGGCCGCATGCCCGGCCTGCGCGCGGCATCCGAAGGCCGGGTTCTCGCCGTATACCTGCAACCGCAGCCCGACGACACAGTGCCCCGGTTCGATTTTGAAACCCATCTGTCGGCACTGACCGGACCAAAACCGCACTGGCCGCAAAGCACGCGCGCCATCAGCGAATTGCGGCTTTCGTTCAAACTGCAACCCTCCGGAAT
Organism: Paracoccaceae bacterium; assembly: GCA_020447005.1. Classification (GTDB taxonomy): domain Bacteria; phylum Pseudomonadota; class Alphaproteobacteria; order Rhodobacterales; family Rhodobacteraceae; genus Albidovulum. The sequence goes on along the minus strand of JAGRDO010000007.1, from coordinate 6,737 downwards.
GTTCGGCGCCCTTCGCGGCCCGCGTACGGTACATCTCGACATCGTCGATTATCCCGGCGAATGGCTCCTCGACCTGTCCCTCATGGACCAAAGCTATTCATCTTGGTCCGAAGCGGTCTTTGAACGGATCGCCGGGCGCGATCAGGCCAAGGGGTTCCTCGATCTGGCCGCGTCAACCGACCCGATGTCGGACTTCACCGAACCGAAGGCGAAGGGCCTGGCCGAGGCTTTCACCGCCTATCTCGCCGATGCCCACGCTGCCGGATATTCCGATTGCACGCCGGGCCGGTTTCTCTTGCCCGGTGATCTTGCCGGATCGCCCGTGGTGACCTTCGCCCCCTTGGCCCGGCCGCAAAAGGCGGCACGCGGTTCGCTCTGGCGCGAGATGGAGCGGCGGTTCGACGCCTATAAGGACAAGGTGGTCAAGCCGTTCTTTCGCGACCATTTCTCGCGGATCGACCGGCAGATCGTTCTCGTCGATGCCCTTGGCGCCATCCATGCCGGCCCGCGCGCGGTCGAGGATATGCGCCGCGCGATGGCCGGTATTCTCGATGCCTTCAAACCTGGACGCGTCGGCTGGATTGCGGGTCTTCTGGGGGCGCGCCGTGTCGAACGGATCCTCTTTGCCGCCACCAAGGCCGATCATCTTCACCATGTGCAGCACCTGCGCCTGACCAACATAATGGCCGCCCTGATGCGCGATGCGCGCGACAAGGCGGACTTTGCCGGGGCCGATACCGCGGCCATGTCGATTGCTGCCCTTCGCGCGACCGTCGAAGAAACCGTGCCCCACCGGGGCAAGTCGCTCGATTGCGTGCGTGGCAGATTGCTCGATGGCGGCCGCGATGCCGCCTTCTATCCGGGCGAATTGCCGGAAAACCCGTCCGCGCTTCTCGCCTCGGCGCGACAGGGTGATGAAAAATGGCTCGATGCCGATTATGGCATCATGGCCTTCGCACCTGCGCCTTTGTCCCTGAAACCCGGAGAGGGTCCACCCCATATCAGGCTCGATCGCGCCGCCGAGTTCCTGCTTGGCGACATATTATGAAGGGCGAAGGATGATGGACAACAAGGGCCCTGTACTGATCGAAATGGATACGCCGCCCCGGGATGGGCCGGATCGTGCCCCCCCGGTGCCTGAACCGGTGCCCCTGCCGGAGGGGCGCGCGATGCAGACCGTCGCGGTTCTTGCCGCGCGCCCGCGCTCGCGTCTTGGCCGGTTCTTCTGGGGGGCGCTTTCCGCTCTGGTCGGGTTCGCGGTTTCGGTCGCGGCATGGCGTTTCGTCGAAAACCTGCTTGGGTCGAACCCCGTCCTGGGATGGGCCGCTGCGGTTCTTGTCGGACTTTTCGTCCTTGCGTCCCTGCTGGTGGCGTTGCGGGAATGGGCGGCATTCGCGCGTTTGGCACGGCTTGACCGGATACACCAAAAGGCCAGATCGGCACAGGACTCCGGCGATATGCCCCTGGCCGGGAAGGTCGTCGATCAGCTTACCGCGCTTTATCGCCAGCGCGAGGATACCGCATGGGGACGGTCGCGCCTGGCCGAGCGGCGCGGCGATGTGTTCGATGCCGATGCCCTGTTGCACCTTGCTGAAAACGAACTGATGGCGCCCTTGGACCGCGCGGCGACGGCCGAGATCGAGGCGACCGCGCGTCAGGTCGCTGCCGTGACAGCACTCGTGCCGCTTGCGCTCGCCGATGTGGCGACGGCCCTCGTGGCAAACCTTCGGATGATCCGCCGGATCGCCGAAATCTATGGTGGACGCGCCGGCGCCATCGGCAGCTGGCGGCTTCTGAGAACGGTCCTCGCCCATCTTGTGGCCACCGGCGCCGTCGCCGTCGGTGACGATCTTTTGCATTCCATCGCCGGCGGGGGGCTTTTGTCCAAGCTTTCGCGCCGCTTTGGCGAGGGCGTCGTCAACGGAGCCTTGACGGCAAGGGTCGGCGTTGCCGCGATGGAAGTGTGCCGGCCGCTTCCCTTTTCCGCTCTCGCGAAACCGCGTGTCACCGCCCTCGTCAGCCGTGCGCTGGCAGGGCTCTTTGGGACAACCGCCTCAAAACAGGGGAAATCCTGACTTTTCCCTCCGCCGTATCTCGCTAAGATGCCGGCAGTTTTGGAACGGTTGTTCCAGCCAATTTTGGGGCGTGAATGGACGGGCTGACATTTCTTGCTATCTTTCTGGCACTGGCAATCCTTGCCATTCCGGTCGCCGTCGTCATCCTTCTGATCTCGGTTTCGCGCCTCAAGAACCGTGTTGCCCTGCTCGAAAGGCGTTTGGACGAACGGCGGATGGTGATGCCCGCCGCCGAGCGGGAACGCCAGATGCGGGATGTGGCAGAGCCGCGCCGCGATCCGGTTTCCGACGGGCCGACGGCGGATGCGGCAGGCATGACCCAGGCGGCAATCGAAACGCCGGATGCACCCGCAACGTCCGGGCTGGTCCTGTCCGGCGACTGGTCCGAACCCGCCCCGGCGGCCGGGGCGGCGCGGCCCGCCGGGCCGGGGCGCATCGCCCGCTTGGCCGGTTGGCTGAAGCAAAACTGGGTTTACGCGGTTTCGGCCCTTTCGCTCGCGCTGGCCGGCATTTTCTTCGTGCAATACGGTATCGAAAAGGGCCTTCTGCCGCCCGAGATCCGGGTCATGGCCGCAATCCTTTTCGGGCTGGTCCTGATCGGCGCGGGCGAGTTTTTGCGCCGCAGATGGGGTGATCGGGAAGGCGACGCAACCGCCTATCTGCCATCAACCTTTTCCGGGGCGGGGCTGGTCTCGGTCTTTGCCGGAATCCTTGCGGCACGACAGCTCTATGGGCTGATCGGGCCAGAACTGGCACTTGCCGGGCTTGTCGTGACGGCGCTTCTGGCTGTGGTCCTTGGGTGGTTCTACGGGCCGTTTCTCGTGTCCATCGGCCTGCTCGGTGCGACCGCTGCCCCCTTCGTGATCGGCGGCGACAGCGAAAGCGTGGCGTGGCTTTATGGATATTTCTGCCTGATCGCGGGCCTCGGTCTCGCGGTAGACACGATCCGGCGCTGGGCCTGGGTGTCCGTTCTGGCGCTGGTCCTCGGGTATCTTGGCGGCGGTCTGCTTCTGGCCGGTGCCGATGGGGCGGGCTGGTACGCCATTGCGCTGGCCGCGCTGGCCGTCATGGCGATCTGCATTCCCGCAAGGTCGCTGATGCCGGATCATCAGGGGGAAATGCTGGTATCCTCCTTCATGTCCCCGACCGCGCGGAAGCCCGCCTTTCCAACATGGCTGGCCGGGGGGACGCTGGCGGCGTCTTCGGCCATCCTGACGCTCTTGCCGGTGACGAATGCCGACGAAGGCATGCTGGTTCTCTTCGTGCTCGCCGCGCTTGGCCTGCTCATGATCCTCTGGTCATCCAGGGGCGCCCCGGCCTTGTCGGACCTGACCATCCTGCCGGTGGCGGGCTTTCTCATGAGGCTCGGCCTTGAGGCATTTGCCACAGCGCCGCTCGCCCGCGACTTTGCCAGACACGCAATCGACCTGCGCGGCCCGGAAACCGCGCCACCCTTCACGGTATCGATGATCCTTGCCCTGGCCACGGCGCTGTCGGTCGCCGCGGCGCTGGCAAGCAATTCGCCCGGCCGGCTCAAACCCTTCTGGGCAACCGGGGCCGCGATCGTCGCACCTGTCGCCGCCTTGGTTCTTGAACTTCTCTGGTCGCCGTCATCCGTGATCGGGGCCTACCTCTGGGCACTGCATGTCATGGGGCTGGCGGCGTTGATGGCCATGCTGGCTCTCTACTTCGCGCGTGCGGATGGCGATGACATGCGCCGCGCGGCCTATGCGACCCTTTCTGCCCTGTCGCTGATCGCGCTTGCGCTTTTCCTCATCGTCACGAAGGGCGCGCTGACGCTCGCGCTTGCGGCGCTGGTTGTCGTTGCCGCAGCGCTCGACCGGCGGTTTCGACTGCCCGAGATGGGCTGGTTCATCCAGGCGGGCATCGCCGTCCTTTCGTGGCGTCTGGTTGTGGATCCGGGGCTTGCATGGGGGGCGGAGGATGCCAGCCTCTGGGAAGCGGTCCTGACCTATGGCGGAGCGGTTCTTGCGATGGCCGCCGGACACTGGCTTCTGGCCGGCGACGCGCGGCAAAACATCCGCGTCATTCTCGAAAGCGCGGGCGCGGCCTATCTGGCCCTCTTTGCCAATGTGCTGGTCAGCCGCTGGCTGTTGGCCGAACCGACGGGCGATTGGCTCGTCAGCCATTGGGGCCTTTCGCTGAATGCGTTGCCCTGGTTGATCCTGACGCTGACCCAGCTTTACCGGCTGAGGATCGGCGGTGCGCTCAGGCCGCTCCGCTTGGCCCTTGCCGCACTGGGCGCGGCGATCGGCGGGGCGGGTCTCGTGGCTGGTGTGTTTTACGCAAGTCCGCTCCAGCCACATGGCCCGCTTGATCTGCGACTGGTCCGTGGCCCGTATATCCTCGACACGCTCCTGCTGGCCTACGGCCTTGTCGGGCTGATGTTTCTGGCCGCGGCGCCAAAGATGCGCCACCTTGCCGAAAAGGGGCGCTGGGCGATGACCGGTCTGGGGGCGGGTCTTATCGCCCTTTATGCCGTGCTTGAAATCCGGCGCTTCTGGCGGGGCGACGATCTTTCCGTCGCCGGTGTCACGCAACCCGAGCTTTACAGCTACACCATCGCAATGATGGTGCTGGGGTCAGGGCTTCTTTATCAGGCCATCGCGCGGCGGTCCCAGATCCTGCGAAGGATCGCCATGGCGGTGATCGCGCTGACCATCGCCAAGGTCTTCCTTGTCGACGCCTCGGGCCTGACCGGGTTGACGCGGGTCTTTTCCTTCCTCGCGCTCGGTCTGTCTCTGGCCGGTCTCGCCTGGCTGAACCGCTGGGCGGCGGGGCAGGGGGGCGCCGAAAATGGTGGGTGACCCCAATGCGGCGGTACGAGCGTACCTGAATGACTTTGTACAAAGGCCGACCCCCGGCTTCGCTGTACTTCTTGCGGCTCCTTGGGGCGCCGGTAAGACCCATTTGATACGTCGTTTATTTGACGGCAATAAAGCGAACGTCTTATTCGTCAGTCTCTTCGGGGCGAAGGATGAAGAGGGCGCGCGCAACATCATAGCGCGGGAGTTGCTTGGTGGTGCAAACGCTTCAAAGAACATAGACCTGTGGAATAAGGCGGCTGGACCGCTGAAAAAATTTACCGGCCTCGATCTGCATGCGAGCCTTTCGGACGTCGCCCGCCTCTTCCCGCTGCCCGATACGATCATCTTTGACGACCTCGAGCGGAGCGATCTCGATGAAAACGTTCTGCTCGGGCTAATAAATGTATTCGTGGAGCGCGACGGTAAGAAGGTCATTCTTCTGGCCAACGAAGAGCGATTATGGAAAGCCGGACACGATCAGAAGGAAAAGATCGTAGGCCAAACGCTTCGCCTCGTCGCCGATGTCGATGCTGCACTGCCCACGTTCATCGACGAACTTCCCGAGCCAACGCAGGCGTTTGCGAGGTTCGAAATCGACACGGTTCGCAACACCTTCACCTCTTCGGAGTATCACAACCTCAGGTCGCTGCGTCAGGCGCTGTTTGACTTCCACCGTCTCTATTCGGTCGTTCGCGCCGACCTGCGGGATTGTGCGGATGGTATGCGGGAATTGCTTCGTTTGTTCCTTGCATTGACGCTTGAGGTCAAGAAGGGCGCGCTTGCCGAAGACGATTTACGTCTGAGAGACGGGATTGATTTCAACAGGAAGCCTGAATTTGAAGCCTTGCGCAAGGCGGCCAGGAAATACGATTGGGAAATGGTCAAAAGCGGCCGGCACGGTGCGGTGTTGAATGGCGCGCTTTCAGCCCGGATCATCTGTGGCGGACAGGTCGATGCTGAAGCACTCAATCAGTCTTTGATCGCGTCGGAACGTTTTCTTCGCCCCGAGGAGCAGGAATGGCAAACCGTTTGTTGGGCAGAGCGGCGTGACCCAGATGCTGTGTCTGAGGCGTTCGGGCGGATGGAGCAGCGGTTCATTGACCGCGAATACACCACCCCTGGCATCATTTTGCATGTTTTCAACAATAAACTGTACGCGCGAAAGATCGGGCTAAACGCGAAGTCCCGAAATGTGGTCGAAAAGGAATGTCATGACTACATTCGGGACATTGCAAGTGCCGGAAAATTGGAGGGCCTTTCGCCCGACAAAGCCCACGACTTCGATGAAAGCGGCTATGGCGGGTTGGGTTACCCTCATTATCGTGAGGGTGATCCCACTAATCCTGACACAGAGATGTTTTGGAAACTGCATGATCTCCTTAAGAAGGCTCGGGTTGATCTGTTCAATGCTGGATTGGTGGGTGTGGCTCATTGCATCCTGTCCGATTTGTCAAAGCAAGACGTCGAGGCAGTTGCGGCGCGCCTCTGGCGCTCCGCAAAAGGGAAGCAAGGCGATCTGCGCTATGTCGCGGTTCTGATGCACGCCGATGCAAGGCTGACGGCGGCTACGATAGCGCGCCTGAGTGGCCCGACACTTCATTCCTTCGGCTATCTAATGAAGGAGCGATTCAGTTCCCCCGTCAAGGAACTTGATGAGGAAGTTGAGTGGCTGCGCACGGTCATCTCTCCACTGAAGGCGGAGGCGAAAAATCGACGGAAGGCGAACCCTGTACATGCTTGGCAGATTGACGCGCTAATCCGTCATAGTCTTGAACCCGTGCTTGCCAATTGGGGCTGACGCCCCCCCCCGCCTACCTCAGCTTCGGCACCCCGC
>JAGRDO010000064.1 GCA_020447005.1 Paracoccaceae bacterium | reverse complement strand
TTCCGCCTGCGGGATGGTCGTGTCGCCGTCCCCATAACCAATGCGCTGCCATTCGCGGAGAGTGCGGCGGATCATGAACCAAGCAACCTCGCGTACTCGAAGCCGTCTTCAGCACTCCGCACATCCCATCTGAAACGCGACATCGCCTCGCCATTGTCGAGGCCCGGGGGCGCTTTCAGAACAGACCTGTTAAGGAAGCCACCGTTAATCGGTCCGTCATGAGTCTCCAGATCGCCCAGGACCGCAGCGATTTTGCCCCAGTCTTCGAAGAAGTATTCAGCCAGCAGCGGGATAACCTTGTGCCGCATCACTTCGTCCACGTCGGCTCGAGTGTCGCAGCCGGTAAAGTATGCGTGGCCGATCTGGTGGTCACGATCGTACAGATACTCAATGCGTTCATTAATGATTGCCAGAAGGCTAGGCAGGTCGATCCCGGTGCGGGCCGCGGCCTCCCTTAGAACTGCCGCATTTGGCATCATCTCGCGGAATGTGAACCGACGCCGAAGCGCAGTATCGAGCAGGGCGATCGAGCGGTCGGCCGTGTTCATGGTTCCAACGATGTGCAAATTCGATGGAACACCAAACTCGTCCCCGGAATAGGGAAGGCGCACCTTCAGCTGGTTCGGCTGACCGAGCCGCTTGTCCGCTTCCAAAAGCGTAATCAGCTCGCCAAAAACCTTGGAAATGTTGGCGCGGTTAATCTCGTCGATGATCAGGACGAAGGGTTCGGGATCAGTTGGCCCTTCTTGTTGCTGGCTGTTCATGTAGCGTTCAAGGGCAGGCACGTTCAGTTCAGCGTCATAAAGCAGGTAAATTGATTTCATCGAGAAACGCCGGGAGTAGATTTCGCCGACAGGCACGCCTTCGCGGTCGATCCAGAGCCAACGGACTGCACGACGATGGGCATATCCACCACCAGGACGGGGGGCGAATTCGTAGCCGCCTGTAAACTCCCCGATGGCCCGGAACAGGCCGTTGCCTTTCGAAACGATGACGATGTCACCTTCTCGAACCCAGTTCCGAAAGATAAAGGGCATCTGCACCACGCCGGATCGGGCATCCACGTTGCTGTCTTGGTCACCCTGGGCCTTGCAGGCCTCGATGATCTCGTCGCGGCTTTCGAATTTCTCGTCCGACCAGTCGATATCTCCGAAACCAAGGAGGGTGTAGCCGCCCTTAATCGCTTCCTCAAAGAGATGCGCGTCTTCCGGGTTGTTGGCCTCACCAATCGACATCTTGAAGACTTGCCGGCCTCCAACACGTATCGAGTCCTCGCCAGATGAATGCCCACGGCTGGTCTCCGCGCGTTTCGAAATGCGGCGGAAAATGCCCGGCACGGTTTCCAACCGGAACCCGGCTGTGGAAGTGTCCTCTCCATCGTCCGCGCCTGTCATCGGCTGTCGTCCCTCGACGAACTCTTCATAAGCCATCGACTGATGAAACGTGACGAACTCGATCCGCCCCGCGGCGAGCAGTCCCTTATAGGCTTCCATCAGCTCGTCGCGATCTTCTGGCACAGGCTCTCCGCACAATTTGACGGCCTCAGCCGCAGTACTGAAGGTTTTCCCTGTGCCAGGCGGACCATAGAGAATAAGATTGGTAGCTGTGGGACGCTCATCCTGTTGGGCAATGGCCATAGTATTCTCTACCTGATTTGTCGGTTGTTGAACGCTGCCACTGGCAGGCACACCAATTTTCTTCGCTATGTCGGGATCAAGTTGGTATCGAACGAGCTTTTCTCCACCGTAGGTCAAATAGTTGACCGTGCCGCCGGCGATGGCTTTGACTCTCGAAGCAAGCCCGTCCACAAGCATTGCCCGCGCGACGTCGACCATGTCTTCAGTTTCGATCGCTTCGTCCGCTTTATTGCCCGCACCCTTGGGCTTGATCCGATAGGCTGAAATTCCGTTGGACCGATTGAAATTCTTCACTGGTTGGTACGGATTTCCCGCGGGATCAAATAGCGTGAATGGTCGTTCGTTCTGTGACGTCGCCGACTCGTCGAGCCCAAAGCGAAACACAGTGGCCGAGCTTTGATCAGCCCCGATCCGTTCCGGAGCGCTGACCTGCGCGAGGTCCTGGAAAATCTTGCCCGCCAAAGCCTGACAAATGTTCGGCCAGGCTTCATTCAGATTGAGTGCCGTATTCACGTCCCGGACAAGCACGTCGACATGGGATACACCTTCTTCACGGGCCGGTTCGATATACTGTTCCAACACGTGCTGGCGAATGCGATCTGCATCCTTTGCGGCGCCCGGCGGCTCGCCAGCAATAAATCGCCCGTACTGCGCCAACCAACTGCTCCAATTCGACAGCCGATTGTGAGGCTTTTCGGAGTCCGGCATCAGGATTCGATAGTCTTCACCTCCGGAACGTGCGTCGTTACGCATTGCTTTGAGACGTTCCCTGAGCCCCGAAAATTGATCGGCCTTCCAAGCTTCCTCTAGGTTCTCATAGGGCATGCCAAGTGCAGCGAGATTTCGCTCTATCGTTCGAACGGCATAGGTCCTCGAGTTTCGCCCCGCTTCGGTTTGTGCGCCCCCCTGTTCTAACCAGGCCTTGAATTCATTGTCGTTCAACGGCTTCTCCCAAACTCATTTCTACAAATTCTGTTGCTCTTTTCTGGCTGGGTTTTTCACGTGAGGACTTCCTGCGGCACCCGGGAAAGCGAAAGTGTTCCTTCGCTCATCCAGTTGATCGCTATTCCTTTGATTTGTTTATCCGGCCACTCCTTGCGGATCAGCTCTGCATATGCCGCGAGCTGAGGTAGATAGGTTGCGAAACGTGCCTCAGGATCCGGACAAGCCCCGGATTTGTGGTCAACGATTAGCAGGCTGTTCTGGCCTGCGGCCAGCAAATCGATGATCGCATTGGTCTCAGAGCCATCGGCCGCCACTTCCTGAATAGGAAGTTCGAAATGCAGACGATCAAAGCCCTGATCAGAGAGCCAGGAGGCTAGTGCCCTAGCCTGAGCCTCAATCTCCCCAAGAGTGTCTTTCGGCAGGCCGGTCGCGGCTTCCAGCTGATCTGCCTTATCTGGGTGTTGGACGAGGACGCGAAACGCAAGATGCCAGGCAGTTCCTCGCGCCGCTGGATCGGCCAATGCGCGATCTGAGATAGGTGATCCAAGATTGTAGGTAGTCAGATGGCTTGCTGGTTCGTCGATTGGGTTGGCGAAAGTCGATGGGCTCCGTCGCCATGCAGTCTTGCCAGTCAGACTCAACACCCGTCGCTCGCCGAAGAGAGCATACCCAACATTTTCAATGATTCCTGCCGAGTCGGGGCTTTCGACATTGCCGTCGAAGATTCGAGCCTCAAACGCGCGCCCGCACAGAGAGATTTCGCCGTCGTTTACCGAAAGACCGGCGTGATCCCGTAGAATATCTATCATTCGTTCGGGTTGCGTGCGGGCCGTCCTCCGTTCCTTAGGGAGAACCAAGATCAGTCTATCCCGAGCGCGCGTCAGTGCGACGTAGAGCTTGCGGGCGGCATCTTTCATATCTTCGGGATGCCGCGCCTCAGCAAAGGCTTGCTGGCTCTCCGGGGCTGCGAAGTCTGGGAGGAAGCCTAGTCCAGCGTTGTCCAGCACACTCGCAAGATGATCAAAGCTCTCGAACTCTGCACGCAACGTTCCAGGTCGCTCAGCAATACTTTGATCGAGGCCGGCCACGAATGTAATCGGCCATTCCCGACCTTTTGCTGAATGCCATGTACAAATTTCAACGCCGCTGCCTGACCAAGCGTCGCGGTC
>JAGRDO010000063.1 GCA_020447005.1 Paracoccaceae bacterium | reverse complement strand
TCGGCGGCCCGCGATTCTATGAGCGGATGGAGATTCGCGATGCGATGGCCTATTTCCGCCTCGCCGTCTCGCCCGACGATGATCTTGCCTTTGAACGGGTGGTGAACACGCCCAAACGCGGACTTGGCGACAAAGGACAGCAACTTATCCAGCGGAGTGCCCGCGCGGCGGGCACAAGCCTTTATGTTGGCGCGCGCAGGGCGCTCGCCGAGGGGCTGATCTCCGGGCGGGCGTCCGGGCAATTGCTGCAATTCGTCGAAGGCATCGACCGTTGGCATCGGGTGACGCTTGCCCCGGACCACGATCACGTGCGGCTTGCCGAAACGATCCTTGACGAATCCGGCTATACCGAGATGTGGCAAAACGACAAGACGCCCGAGGCGCCGGGGCGGTTGGAGAACCTCAAGGAACTGATCAAGGCACTGGAAAGTTTCGACAATCTTCAGGGCTTCCTCGAACATGTGTCGCTAATTCTGGACAATGACAGCGAGGATGCCGAAGAGAAGATCACGATCATGACGCTCCATGCCGCGAAAGGGCTGGAGTTTCCCGTGGTCTTCCTGCCGGGGTGGGAGGACGGATTGTTCCCATCCCAGCGTTCGATGGATGAGAGCGGGTTGAAGGGATTGGAGGAGGAGCGGCGTCTGGCCTATGTCGGGATCACGCGCGCCGAGGAGCTTTGCACGATTTCGTTCGCCGGGAACCGGCGCGTCTATGGGCAGTGGCAAAGCCAGCTTCCCTCGCGTTTCATCGACGAACTTCCCGCCGATCACGTGGATGTTCTCACGCCGCCGGGCCTTTACGGCGGCGGTTATGGGGCGGCGGCACCGGCCTCGGGGCTCGAGGATCGCGCGGCGCGCGCGGATGTCTACAATTCGCCCGGCTGGAAACGGATGCAGGACCGCAGCCAGGTGCGGCCTGTCAGCCAGCCGCGCGAGTCGCGCCATGTCGTGATCGACCTTGACGCGGTGTCATCCTTCACCGAGGGCGACCGGGTGTTTCACCAGAAATTCGGCTATGGCACAGTCGAGATGATCGAGGGCGATAAGCTGCGCGTTGCCTTCGACAAATCGGGCACCAAGCATGTGGTTGCGGGCTATGTCGTGGCGGCTGAAGCGGCGGACGACATCCCGTTCTGATCCGGTCCGGGAACCTGTTCCGGGATGACAAGGTAAGGCCATCTGGCCGTGCCGCCGCGGCATTACGATGATTTCATTGGAGAATTGAGGTCGGCGGCGTTCCAGGGAGGAGGAAGGGAACGCCGCCGCCTACGTATCGCGGCCCCAAGGGGAGGAGGCGGGCCGCCGATCGGGTGTGAATTTGCGGCGGTGGCAGGGAGGAGGAGGCCACCGCCGCATTTCACAAACGCCTCTCCAGGGAGGAGGAGGGGAGAGGCGTTCATCTCGTGGGTCTCTCGGACCCGAATTGTGTGGCGGTACCAGGGAGGGCGGTACCGCCAAGAGCCAGAAGCAAAGGAGGGGCAGCCTCTGGCCTATTGCATCACTTGCCGTATGCCGCTTCCAAAGCGATGGTTTCGATCATCGAGCGGTGCAGGCCCAGATCCAGAAGTTCACGATCGCTCAGAACGGCCAGTTCGGACACGGTGCGGCGATACATCTTGAAGCGCTCGCGCCGTTCGCGCAAAGCCGTGAACAGGGCGGAGACACGGTCCATCAGGCCGGCTTCGACGCCACGAGCGATTGCTGCATAAGTCATTTCAAAGTCCTCTTACTTGTATTCCGGCGCGGTGTTTGCGCTGTCATGGGCAATATGGAAGCGATGCTGCAGTTGCACAATACTGGACGTGAGCAATGCTGCTATGCAGAGAAAGCATAGCATGTAACATAAATTTTACATTACGCGACGGTAGGTTGCGTGAGATTTCTTATCCATGAGTGTTTGGACTTGCCCTTGCCGCGAAAGCGAAGGACTCTGCATGGCAACGGAATAGGAGGCCCTGATGAGCGTGACCCGAGATGCCGTCCTGTCGGTCCTTTCGCGACTTAGCCTGCCGGATGGGGGCGACATCGTTTCGCGCGATCTTGTCCGTGCGCTGACCGTCGAAAAAACGTCGGTCCGTTTTGTCATCGAAGCGCCCGATCCGGATCAGGCACGCCGCATGGAGCCGCTTCGGCAAGCGGCCGAAGCAGCCGTTCGCTCGCTTCCCGGTGTCGAGACTGTGTCGGTGGTGCTTACCGCGCATGGACCGGCGGCAAAGGCCGCCCCGCCGTCCCTGAAGATTGGCGGGCATCCCACGCCTCAGGCCGGGCCGCAGCAGGTGCCGGGTGTCGACCGGATACTTGCCATTGCGTCGGGAAAGGGTGGCGTCGGGAAATCGACGGTTTCCTCGAACCTTGCTGTCGCCCTTGCGCGGGCCGGGCGGCGCGTCGGTCTTCTTGATGCGGATATATACGGTCCCTCGCAGCCACGGATGATGGGTGCGTCAAAACGGCCCGCCTCGCCGGACGGCAAGACCATCATACCGTTGAAGGCCCATGGCGTAACGTTCATGTCGATCGGTCTAATGCTGAAAGAGGACGAGGCGGTGGTCTGGCGCGGACCGATGCTCATGGGGGCGTTGCAGCAAATGTTGGGGCAGGTGGAGTGGGGCAGGCTTGATGTCCTGATCGTCGATCTGCCGCCCGGAACAGGCGATGTGCAACTGACACTGTGTCAGAGAAGCCATGTCTCCGGCGCGATCATCGTCTCGACGCCGCAGGACGTCGCATTGCTTGATGCACGCCGGGCGATCGACATGTTCGCCAAGCTCAAGACGCCAATTCTCGGGTTGATCGAGAACATGTCGGCCTACGTTTGCCCCAATTGCGGTCATGAGGCGCATATTTTCGGCCATGGTGGCGTTGCCGATGAGGCAAGACGCCTTGGCGTGCCGCTGCTTGGTGAAATCCCGCTTAGCCTCGATGTAAGGATCGCTGGCGATACGGGTGTCCCGATAGCGGCGGGCGATGGCCCGATCGCCGAGGCCTACGGTGCTCTTGCGCGGCGGCTCGTCGCCGGCGGAATGGCCTGAGCTGCCGGCTTCCTGAAATCAGATGGGATTGCACGGGAATGCCCCCGAAGCGCGGGGCCTGATGTGATTCGTATCATGCAGGATCGCGTGCAAACACGGTCACGCGACCGCTGAAATGGCCCTTTTCTATCAGGCGAACGCATTTCTTCGCATTATTCTGGGAATTTGGGGGAACAGCCGTTCCAACCTCAAAACCATCTATATATAGAAGTTTGATTTAATCGCCGCACAAATTGTATGCGAAGGTTCGCAAAAATCGCACTAAATACTGTTGTGATCTGCGCCCAGAGGCAAGGTGTTGTGCCTGGAACTCCAAATTTTTTGGTTGATTCCCGTGAATTCCCATGTCATCCCTGTTCCACCGATGAGGACGGGACACAAGACAGGGCGAAAAGACCCAAAAGGCGAAAGTCAGGTTTCATACAGGCACCCGCCTTCATCGAACCGAAGAGATCCGACGCGCGAGCGAGCAGACATCCCCCCAGGTGGCATGCGCAGTTGGACACACCCAGTGATGGGACGAGGGCGGCGGATTGGGCAGTGGCAGCAGCCCAATCCGCCGTTGTCCTTTCCAGGGCTCGGGATCTGGCGGTGAAGAGGTTCGGGGGGAGGGGACAGGTAAGGAGCGCGGGCCCTTGGCACGCAGGTTCAGAGGATCGGAGACGTTCAAGGTGGACGCGAAAGGTCGCGTGTCCATTCCTGCCGCGTTTCGCCGGGTGATCGAGGCCTCTGATGCCGATTGGAAGGAAGGCCTCCGCCCCAACATCGTCATTGTATACGGTGACGAGACCCAGGATTGGCTGGAACTCTACACGATGCGCGCCATCGAAGAGATCGACGAGCAGATCGAGGACATGCAGCGCGGATCGGCCGAACGGCTTTGGCTGGAAGAGCTGATGCATGGCCAGTCGATCGAAACCCAGATCGACGATGACGGCCGGCTGACCTTGCCGCAGAAGCTGCGTGAGAAAATCGGCCTGTCGAATGAGGCATTCTTCATATCGGCAGGCGACTATCTGAAGATTTGGAAGCCCGAGACCTATCAGGCCAAGGCTGGTTCGCGCACCCGGAAACTTGCCGAAAAATACCCGGAAGATTTCGATCCGCGCAGTCTTCTGCCCTCGCGTTCGAGAGGATAGGGAATGCCGGCTGCCACGTCCAGAAACGCCTCTGCCACCCCTCATGTTCCCGTCCTGTTGCGGCCGCTTCTTGAAGCGGTCGCACCTGTCTTGGGGCATTGGGTCGATGGCACGTTCGGGGCGGGCGGATATACGCGCGGGTTGTTTGAGGCTGGAGCGGACCGCGTGACCGGGATCGACCGGGATCCGCGTGTCTTTTCAATGGCCCAGCCTTTGCGCGACACTTATGGCGAACGCCTCCGGCTGGTCGAGGGCACGTTTTCCGATCTCGACCGGCTGGCCGAGACGCTTGTCGAGGGTGTTGTCCTCGATCTCGGCGTATCCTCGATGCAGCTGGACCAGGCCGAGCGCGGCTTTTCCTTTCTGCGTGACGGGCCGCTAGACATGCGCATGGCCGCAACTGGCCCGTCGGCGGCCGATATCGTCAACATGGCGAGTGAAACCGAACTGGCGGATATACTGTTTCATTATGGCGAGGAACGCGCCTCTCGCCGCATCGCGCGCGCGATTGTCGCGTCGCGCCCGTTCATGACGACGCTGGAACTTGCCGCGGTTGTCGAACGTTGCCTGCCAAGGGCAAAACCCGGGCAAGCCCACCCGGCGACAAGAAGCTTTCAGGCGATCCGCATTGCGGTGAATGACGAATTCGGGCAGCTCGCGCTTGGGCTGGAGGCGGCCGAACGTGCGCTGAAGCCGGGCGGGCAACTGGCTGTCGTGACATTCCATTCGCTGGAAGATCGGATCGTGAAGCGCTTTTTCCAGCTTCGGTCCGGTAACGAAGGGCAGGGAAGCCGCTATGCGCCGGCGCGCCAGATCGAAGCGCCGGCATTTGTCCAGAAACTCCGCCGTGCCGTCGCCCCGGATGATCGTGAACTGGCCGAAAACCCGCGTTCGCGCTCGGCCAAGCTGCGTGTGGGTATTCGCACCGAAGCACCGGCAGGGCGGGCCGATCGCGGGGCGCTGGGCCTGCCAAAACTCGCGCTGGAAGGATTGCACTGATGCGCAGCCTCGTTTTTCTGTTGTCGATTTGTGCGGTCATGGGGCTGGCTTTCTGGGCCTATCGAGAGAATTACCGCACACAGGATGAATTGGCCGAAGTGCGTCGTCTCAATCGCGAGATCCAGGACTTGCGCGAATCTCTGTCGATGCTGCGGGCGGAATGGGCCTATCTGAACCGGCCCGACCGGCTTCGCGATCTTGCCGATACCAATTTTCCCCGCCTTGGGCTTTTGCCGCTGGAACCGCGGCAGTTCGGCAATGTCACGGATGTCGCCTATCCGGCCATCGAGCTGCCGCCAATTACCGAACCCGTCGATACCGTCGCGCTGAATGAGGCTGGTCAATGACACGCATCCCGCTTCGACCGCTCGCCCGCATTCTGACCGCGCGCGACAAGGGTGAAAACCCCGATACGATCGAGCGCGAGAACATCCGCCAGCGCCACGAAGCGATGCGCGACAAGGACAGGACACGCGCGGAAGGGCGGCTGCTGTTGCTTGGTGCCGCATTTGTCGCCGCATTCCTGACGGTCGGTGCGCGAATGGGGCTGATGGCCGCGACCGAGGCAACCGAGCCGCAGACAGTGTCGCAAGGTGCCGCGATCGTCGCGCAACGTGCGGATATACTGGATCGGCAGGGGCGAATCCTTGCCACGAACCTTGTCACCCATGCGCTCTATGCCCAGCCCCCCATGATGGTGGACCCGGAGGGCGCCGCGCGCAAACTGGCAGAGATTTTTCCCGAACTGGATGCGGAGCGTTTGAAAAAGGATTTCACCGGATCGCGCAAGTTCCTTTGGGTGAAAAAGAAAATCTCGCCCGAGCAGATGCAGCTGGTGCACGAGATCGGCGAACCGGGTCTGCTGTTTGGCCCGCGCGAAATGCGGCTTTATCCAAATGGGGCACTTGCCTCTCATATCCTTGGTGGCGCGAGCTTTGGCCGGGAAGGCGTGGATTCCGCCGAGGTCGTCGGCACCGCCGGGGTGGAAAAGACCTTTGACAACTGGCTGCGCGATCCGGCGAACAACGGTGCACCGCTTCAGCTTTCACTCGATCTGACGATCCAGTCCACAGTCGAGGATGTGCTTTACGGCGGCATGCGCCTGATGAATGCCAAGGGCGCGGCGGCCGTGCTGATGGATGCCAACACCGGCGAAATCGTGTCGATGGCCTCGCTTCCCGATTTCGATCCGAACGACCGCCCCGCGCCTTTGACCAAGGGCGACCCATCGGACAGCCCGCTGTTCAACCGGGCGGTTCAGGGGGTTTACGAACTCGGCTCGACCTTCAAGATCTTTGCCGTGGCGCAGGCACTTGATCTGGGTCTGGTCAATCCCGATACCATGATCGACACCAAAGGGCCGATGACATGGGGAAAGTTCCGCATCCGGGATTTCCATAATTACGGGCCGCAGCTTTCGGTCACCGATGTTATCGTGAAATCGTCAAACATCGGGACTGCGCATATCGCGCAGGTGATCGGCGGCGAGCGGCAGCAGGAGTTTCTGGGTAAACTCGGCATGTTCGAGCCGACGAAGGTCGAGCTTGTCGAAGCGCCGACCGGAAAACCGCTGCGGCCGGCAAAGTGGCCGGAAATCACGACGATGACCGTTTCCTACGGCCATGGCGTTGCCGCAAGCCCGCTGCACCTTGCCGCCGCCTACGCGGCGATGGTGAATGGCGGAACGCTTGTCAACCCGACGATCCTGAAGCAATCCCACCCCGAGCAGGGTCAGCGTGTCATTTCGACGGAAACATCGGAAACGATCCGCAGCCTGCTTCGTCAGGTCGTGCAGCGGGGCACGGCAACCTTTGGCAATGTGCCGGGGTATTCGGTCGGAGGGAAAACCGGAACGGCCGACAAGCCCAAGCCTTCGGGCGGCTATTACAAGGACAAGGTCATCGCGACCTTCGCGTCCGTATTTCCCTCTTACGATCCGAAATATGTACTTATCGTGTCACTCGACGAGCCTGTCGAAACATCCGGCACCGAACCACGCCGCACGGCCGGCTGGACGGCGGTACCTGTCGGGGCAGAGATCATCCGTCGCGCGGCACCGCTTCTCGGCCTGCGCCCCGAGCTTGAACCCGTCGCCGAGGCCGCGGTAATACGCGTGCGCAACTGAGCATAGCCATGTGGCAGAGAGGGTGCGCATGTCGGAGAGGTCGAAATCGCTGGCGGAGCTGGGGCTGACGGCGCAGTCGGGCCGTGAGGCGCAGATCACAGGTCTTTCGGTCGACAGCCGACACGTGAAGCCTGGCCATCTGTTCGCAGCGCTTCCCGGCACTCAGGTTCATGGGGGCGAGTTCATTCAATACGCCTTGCGGATGAAGGCGGCCGCGATCCTGACCGACAGGCACGGCGCCGAAATCGCGCGGGCAGAGCTGGCAGCCTCCGATGCGGCGCTGATCGTGGTCGAAGACCCGCGCCAGGTTCTGGCCTATACCGCAGCCCTGTGGTTTGGACGGCAGCCCGAAACCGTGGTCGCCGTGACCGGCACCTCCGGCAAGACTTCGGTTGCGACCTTTACCCGGCAGATTTGGCAAGCCCTTGGCATTGCGTCGGCAAACCTCGGGACCATGGGGGTTCTTGGCGATTTCACCGCCCCGCTTGCCCATACAACACCCGAACCGATTACCCTCCATCGCCTGCTGGCGGAAATGGCGGATGCGGGAATTTCACACGCGGCGATGGAGGCATCGTCGCACGGGCTGGATCAGGGGCGGCTGGATGGCGTTCGGCTGACAGCGGCCGCATTCACCAACTTCAGCCAGGACCATCTGGATTACCACGCGTCATTTGACGAGTACTTCGCAGCCAAGGCGGGCCTTTTTACAAGGGTCCTGCCCGATGACGGGGTCGCGGTCACCAATATCGACGATCCGCGCGGGGCCAAAATCCTGGAAATTGCCCGGGCCCGTGGACTGAGAACGATGAGCGTCGGGCGAAATCCAACCGCGGATCTTTGCATTACGGCGCAACGATTTGATGCGACAGGGCAGGACCTGCGATTTACCTTTGGGGGACAGGCGCATCTTGTCCGGCTGGCCCTGATCGGCGGCTTTCAGGCGGAAAACGTCCTGGCGGCGTCCGCGCTTGCCATGGCGGCCGGGGAATCGCCCGATGCCGTGTTCGCGACGCTGAACCGGCTGGTCACGGTCCGCGGGCGCATGGAGCTTGCTGCCCAGCGTGACAATGGCGCCGCTGTGTTCGTCGACTATTCGCACAAGCCGGGGGCACTCGCTTCGGCATTGCAATCTCTGCGGCCGCATGTCCTTGGCAGGATCGTTTGCGTGTTCGGCGCGGGCGGCGACCGTGACCGGTTGAAACGGCCGCTCATGGGCGAGGCGGCGGCAAAATACGCCGATGCCGTATTTGTCACCGACGACAATCCAAGAAGCGAGGACCCGGCGGCCATCCGGGCCGAGGTCATGGCCGGCTGCCCCGACGCCACCGAAGTCGGTGACCGGGCCGAGGCAATCTTGCTCGGCGTCGATGCTTTGGGCCCGGGTGACGCGTTGCTGATCGCCGGCAAGGGGCATGAGACGGGCCAGATCGTGGGTTCCGACATCTTTCCGTTCGACGATGGCGAACAGGCCAGTGTGGCGGTCGCCGCACTTGAGGGACGGATCTGATGGCGGCATTGTGGACGAGCGCCGATCTGGTCGCCGCGACGGGGGGGCGCGTTACGGGCGACTTCACGGCAGAGGGCATCTCGATCGATACCCGCAGCTTGCGGCCCGGCGATCTTTTTGTGGCGCTCAAGGATCTGCGCGATGGCCATGACTTTGTCGCCGAAGCTTTGAGAAAAGGCGCGGCTGCCGCACTTGTTTCGCGTATACCCGATGGCTGCACGGCCGGGGATCCCCTGTTGATCGTGCCGGATGTCCTGGTGGCCCTGACGGCGATCGGTGCGGCAGGCCGCGCCAGAAGCCGCGCCAAGGTGATCGCGGTTACCGGGTCGGTCGGCAAGACATCGACGAAGGAAATGCTTCGGGCGGTTCTGGCGGGGCAGGGCGCGGTCCATGCGGCAGAGGCCAGCTTCAACAACCATTGGGGCGTTCCGATCACGCTGGCCCGCCTGCCCGCCGACTGTGATTTTGCCGTGGTCGAAATCGGGATGAGCCATCCCGGTGAAATCGCGCCGCTTGCGCATCTGACGCGTCCGGACGTTGCGATGATAACAACCGTTGCACCGGCACATCTGGAAGCGTTCGAGAGCCTTGAGGCCATCGCGCGCGAAAAGGCGGCGATTTTCGAAGGGCTTGTGCCGGGCGGTACCGCGATCGTGCCATCGGGTCTGCCGGTTTCAGAGATATTGAAGGCCAAAGCCAAGGCGGCCGGCCGGGTTGTCGTATTCGGCTCGGGCAAGGCTGACGATTATCGGCTGGCAGAGGCAATTCCCACGAATGGCTCGACGGTAGTTCGGGTGGAACGGCTGGGTGAAGCGCTTTTGCTCAAAATCCGGTCTGCCGGTCTTCACTTCGCCATGAATGCGCTGGCCGTTCTTGCCGCCGCCGAAGCCGTTGGCGCCGATCCGGCGGTGGCGGGATGCGATCTTGGGCGCTGGCAGCCGCCTGCCGGGCGCGGACAACGCAAACGCATCTACCTCGATATCGTCGACGAAGACCTGTCATTTGACCTGATCGACGACGCGTTCAACGCCAACCCCGTTTCGGTCGCGGCCGCCTTCGAAGTGTTGGCGGCGTCAGAACCGCGCAACGGATTGGGGCGGGTCGTCGAAGGCCGGCGCATCGCCGTATTGGGCGATATGTTGGAACTTGGTCAGACCGAAGTCGCACTCCACCAGGCACTGGCGGATCATCCGGCAATGGCGAAGTTCCATCTTGTCCATTGCGCTGGTCCACGAATGCGCGCCCTTTGGGAGAAATTGCCATCCCGCAAACGGGGGGAATGGCGCGAAACAGCGAAGGAGCTTGCCTTGATCGCTCATCAGTTGGCAGATGCCGGCGATGTGATTCTGGTGAAAGGGTCCAAAGGGTCGTACGTCAGCAAGGTTGCAGATGCGCTTGCCAATCTCGGACAACCCGGAGCAGGCGAAACACGGGAGGCGGAGTAATGCTTTATTGGTTGTCTAGCCTGGCCGAGGGCGGCGATGTCTTCAACCTCTTTCGCTATATCACCTTTCGTGCCGGTGCGGCCTTCTTCACGGCTTTGATCTTTGGCTTCATTTTCGGCAAACCCCTGATCAACCTGCTTCGCCGCAAGCAGAAGAAAGGCCAGCCCATTCGGGACGACGGGCCGCAGACCCATTTTGCAAAGGCCGGTACGCCGACCATGGGCGGGCTGCTCATCCTTTCGGCACTTCTTGTATCGACCCTGCTTTGGGCCCGGCTCGACAATCCCTATATCTGGATCGTTCTGTTTGTGACCTACAGTTTCGGCCTGATCGGTTTTGCCGACGATTACGCCAAGGTGACCAAGCAAAACACCAAGGGAGTTTCGTCGCGGATACGGTTCCTGCTCGGGTTGGTCATCGCGGCGCTTGCCGGCGGGTTGGCGGCTTACGCCCACCCGGCCGATCTGACCGGCCAGCTTGCCTTTCCGGTATTCAAAAACGCGCTGGTCAATCTGGGCTGGTTCTTCGTGCCCTTTGCGATGGTCGTCATTGTCGGTGCCGCGAATGCGGTAAACCTGACAGACGGTCTCGACGGTCTGGCGGTGATGCCGGTGATGATCGCGGCCGGTACGCTGGGCGTGATCGCCTATGCCGTCGGACGCACCGACTTTACCGATTACCTTGGCGTCCACTATGTGCCGGGCGCGGGTGAACTGGTGATCTTTACCGCCGCGCTTATCGGCGGAGGGCTGGGGTTTCTTTGGTACAACGCCCCCCCCGCGGCGGTCTTCATGGGCGATACCGGATCGCTTGCGCTTGGCGGGGCTTTGGGCGCCATTGCCGTCGTCACGAAGCATGAGATTGTTTTGGCCATCGTCGGCGGTCTCTTCGTGGTAGAGGCCCTGTCCGTCATCATTCAGGTCGCCTATTTCAAACGCACCGGCAAACGCGTATTCCTGATGGCACCTATTCATCATCATTTCGAGAAGAAGGGGTGGGCGGAGCCGCAGATCGTGATCCGCTTCTGGATCATCTCTCTGATCCTTGCCCTGATCGGTCTGGCGACCTTGAAGGTACGCTGAGACCGCAGACGAGGGCGGATCGATGCCTTTGGAACAACTTCTTGCCCAATGGGGTCTGCCTGCCGTCTTTCTCGGCACCGTAGCAGAGGGAGAGGGAGCGGCATTTCTTGGCGGGGTCATGGCCCATCGCGGCCTGTTTTCCTTTGAAGCGGCCGCTCTCGCCGCTGCCGCCGGGGCATTTCTGATCGATCAGATTATGTTTCAGGTCGGACGGCATGCCACAGGCTTTGCCTTCGCCCAAAGGCTGCTTGCACGACCGGCCGCTGCATCCGTTCTGCAGCATGTCCGGGCAAGACCGATACTTGCCTGCCTTTCGATACGTTTCATATACGGGTTGAAGACTGTCGGGACGCTGGCAATCGGCGCTTCGGGTATCCGGCCTCTCAGCTTTGTTCTACTCAATCTGATTTCGACCCTCGTCTGGAGCCATATCGTCACGGGCTTGGGATTTGGCGTGGGCACGGCGATCGAGCGGTTGTGGGGGCGGGTTGCGCTGCATTCTCACCTTTCGGCGGCACTGGTTCTGGCCGTCGCGCTGATTGCGGTGGCGGAAGTCCTGCGCCGTCGGCGATGATCTGCGCTGCGGATCGGAACAGCCACCGCTTGAACCTTCGCGGCCAAGCCATTACCTTGGTCCTGTCCCTCGGGACTATGGACATAAACGCGCTCGTAATACACGGATCGGACCCGGGGGCGGTACCCGGCGGCTCCACCAAAACCCGGTATTGGCCGGACATGGGGCCGAAACAGGATCGACGAACGTCTAAAGGGGTTTGCTTTGTCCCGGTGAGCTACCACCGTTATCGGTGCAAAAAGTACAGTTGCCAATAACAACCGTGCTCCGATGGCTCTGGCTGCGTAAGCAGTTCGATCTATCGAAACTTAAGCCCTTGCGCCTAGCAGCGTAAGGCGGGGTTCGCAGGCACCTGGCAACAGAAGCCTGCACTTTCCCCGCCCAAACTTTTGTCAGCCCTCGGCCCGTGTCACTGCGCGATACCAGCTGACGATTTTCGCCCGCTCTTCGGGTTCGATGAACGAGGCATTTGCCGGCGGCATCGCATGGCTGACCCCCGCCTGCAGATAGATTTCCCGCGCAAGGGTGGCGATCTGTTCGGGTGTTTCCAGAATGACGCCCTTCGGCGCCCAGTGGATTCCGTCGAAAAACGGTTCGGAAGCGTGGCACATCGAGCAACGGCCAAGCACGATGCTCTCGACGTCGCCGAAATCCGCGGCAGAGGCGAATTTCTGGGCAGCCGGCGTCAGCCTGGCTTCCCCTTCGGGTTTGGTCTGGAACAAGGGGGCCGTGGAGAGCCAGGTGATCAGCAGAAACAGGATGACCGTGGCAAGCCATGTCCATGTCGGGCTGCCCTTGCGTGCGTGCCGCGTGTTGAACCAGTGGCGGATGGTTACCCCCATAAGAAAGACAAGGCTGGCAATGATCCAGTTGTTTTCCGTGGCGAAGGCCAGCGGATAGTGGTTCGACAGCATCAGGAAGATGACCGGCAATGTCAGGTAATTGTTGTGGGTCGAACGCTGCTTGGCGATCTTGCCGTATTTGGGGTCGGGTGTGCGGCCAGCCTTGAGATCCTCAACGACGATTCGCTGATTGGGCATGATGGTGAAGAACACGTTCGCCGTCATGATCGAGGCGGTAAAGGCCCCAAGATGCAAAAGGGCGGCTCTTCCCGAAAACACCGAGGTGTAGAAATAGGCCATTCCCACGAGGATGAAGTAAAGCAGGATCATCAACCGGGTATTGTCGTGGCCGAACCCCGATTTGCAGATCACATCGTAGACCAGCCAGCCGAAGGCGAGCGACGCGAGCGAGATCGCAACAGCTTGCCAGACCGGTATGTCGAGCACATTCGGATCAACGAGGTAGAGGTCGGCACCAAGGTAATAGACAAGGCAAAGCAAAGCGAAACCCGATATCCAGGTCATATAGCTTTCCCATTTGAACCAGATCAGGTCGTCCGGCATCCGGTCGGGCGCGACCAGGTATTTCTGGATATGGTAGAACCCGCCGCCGTGTACCTGCCATTCGTCGCCATCCGCACCTGAAGGAAGGTTGCGGTCCCGATGCAGGCCAAGATCGAGTGCAATGAAATAGAAGGATGACCCGATCCATGCGATGGCGGTGATCACATGCAGCCAGCGGACGGCAAATTCCACCCATTCCCCGATTACAATGAAGTCGTATAGCACGCAGTGTCCCTCCCTGACCCGTTTGCGATCACGCTATACCCAAGTTTATTCTTCTGATAACACTTAGAATGCAGCAGAACTTTCAATCATCTCCGAATAATGATCCGGAAAGGATGCGCGGTGGCCTATGTAAGCAACATCAAGATGTTCGTGCGAGTGTTCGAACTTGGGTCAATGTCGGCGGCGGCGCGCGATCAGCGCACTTCGCCGGCGGTGGCCTCGTCCCGGATTGCCGAGCTGGAGCGACATCTTGGGATCCGGCTGTTCAACCGCACCACCCGGCGGTTGCAGCCGACCGAGAATGGAAGACTGTTCTATGATGGCGCGCGCAAGGTGCTCGAGGCGATTGACGATGCCGAAGCCGCCGTCATGGCATCTACCCAGAATCTCAAGGGAACCGTTTTTGTTGCGGCACCGCTGGGCGTCGGGCGCAGGTTCATCGCCCCTCATGTCCCCGCATTCAAGGACGAATACCCGCAGATTGATGTGCGCCTGCGCCTTTCCGACCGCAAGATCGATGTGGTGGGCGAGGGGTTGGACATGGCGTTTCATTTGGGCCGGCTGGACGATTCCACCTTGAAAATGCGGATCGTCGCCGATTGCCCGCGCGTATTGTGTGCCGCGCCCGAATATGTGGCGCGTCGGGGTGATCCCGAGGACGGCGAAACCCTGATCGCCGAACGTCACGAATGCCTGAACCTGCGATTTCCCGGCGCGATGGAGTTTCAATGGACGTTGTCGACCCCTGAAGGCCCCAAGCGCTATGAAGTGTCCGGCCCGTTCGAGACGGACGACGGTGATGTATTGACAGGCTGGGCGCTGGCCGGGCGCGGTATTATCATGAAACCGATTTTCGAGGTTGCCGAGTACCTGCGCGACGGACGGTTGATACCTGTGGTGCGAAAAACGCCGCCCCTGGCGGTACAGCTTACCTGCCTGACCCAGCATCGCCGGCTGCGGGACCCGAAGATACGGGTGTTCACCGACTACATCATCGCCCGCTGTCGAGAGGAGCTGGCCCGGGCCACCGACGGGCTGACGCTATCGCAATGACAGGGGTCTGGCGGCGCACAAGATGCTGGCAATGAACATGGTGGCCCGCTAGAAGACCGCGTACCTGCCGGAGATACGACATGACAGATCCGATCCGCCCGCAACCGGGGATCCTCGACATCGCCCTTTACGAGGGCGGGGCGGCGCATGTGGCCGGTATCTCGGACGCTGTGAAACTGTCGTCGAATGAAAACCCCTTTGGTCCGTCGGACAAGGCGAAAGAGGCGTATCTGCGCGCGGTGCACAGGCTGCACCTCTACCCGTCCACCGACCACGCCAGGCTTCGCCAGGCGATCGGAGAGGTTCACGGGCTTGATCCCGCGCGCATCATTTGCGGTACCGGTTCGGACGAAGTGCTGTTGCTGCTCTGCCAGGCCTATGCCGGACCGGGGGACGAGGTGATTTACACTCAGCACGGCTTTCTCATGTACCCGATCGCCGCCAGATCGGTCGGCGCCACGCCCGTCCAGGTGAAAGAACGCGACCGCACGGTCGATGTGGACGCGATCCTTGGCGCTGCGAACGAACGGACGCGGATCGTGTTTCTTGCCAACCCGAACAACCCTACCGGAACCATGATTTCCGAAGCGGAAGTGCGCCGGCTTGCCGAAGGCCTGCCAAAAAGCGCGATCCTGGTGATCGACGGGGCCTATGCCGAATACGTCGAGGGTTTCGATGGTGGCGCAGGTCTGGCAACGTCCCATCCCAACGTCTTCATGACGCGGACGTTTTCAAAGATCTACGGGCTCGGGGGCTTGCGGATCGGTTGGGGATACGGCGCGAAATCGATCATCGACGTCCTGAACCGCATTCGCAACCCTTTCAACCTGTCGCATGGACAGCTTGAGGCGGCCGAAGCCGCCGTGCGCGATCAGGAATATGTCGCCGAATGCCGGGCGAGCAATACGAAGCTGCGGGCTTGGATGGCCGAAGCCATTGCCGAAAAGGGCGTGCCGTCGGACACATCGACCGCGAACTTCATCCTTGCGCGCTTCGCCGATGAGAGTGAGGCGACGGCTTGCGACAGTTTCCTTCAGAGTGAAGGGCTGATCGTTCGCCGGGTCAGCGGTTATGGTCTTCCGAACTGTCTTCGCATCACTGTCGGCGACGAGGCATCGTGCAGACGGGTCGCCCATGCAATCGGAAAATTCAAGGGGGCGAAATGACTGCGCCGATCTATGACCGTGTGGCCCTGATCGGACTTGGCCTTATCGCTTCGTCGATGGGGCATGCCATGAAGAAGTGGGGACTTTCGCGAACGGTTGTCGGTCACGCCCGCAGTGCGAAAACCCGGGACGCCGCCCTTGAGATCGGATTTTGTGACGAGGTCTTCGATACGGCCGCCGCGGCCGTGGCGGGGGCCGATCTGGTTGTCCTGGCCGTGCCGATCGGGGCGATGGCCGAACTGGCGCAGGAAATTGCGCCTGCATTGAAGCCGGGCGCGACGGTTAGCGATGTCGGTTCGGTCAAGCAGGCTGTGATCAATGCGGTCGCGCCGCATCTGCCCGGGTCCGTTGCATTCGTTCCGGCGCATCCTCTTGCAGGAACCGAACATTCGGGCCCGCATTCCGGATTTGCGACGCTTTTTCAGAATCGCTGGTGCCTGCTGACGCCTGGCACGGCTGATCGTGCGGCGGTCGAAAAGCTGGCCTCTTTCTGGCGGGCAATGGGTGCCAATGTCGAAGAGATGGAACCGGAACATCACGATCTGGTGCTGGCCGTGACCAGCCATACGCCCCATCTGATCGCCTACACGATGGTTGGTGTGGCCGATCACCTGCGGCGGGTTACCGAAAGCGAAGTTGTCAAATACTCTGCCGCCGGGTTTCGCGATTTCACCCGCATCGCGGCGTCTGACCCGACCATGTGGCGCGACGTGTTCCTGACCAACCGCGAGGCCACGCTCGACATACTCGGACGGTTCACCGAAGAGCTTTTCGTGCTGCAGCGCGCGATCCGGATGGGCGATGGCGCATTGTTGCATGACTATTTTACGCGCACCCGCGCCATCCGACGTGGAATTATCGAGGCCGGTCAGGACACGGCAGCCCCGAATTTCGGGCGCAACGCCGGCGAGGGAAGCTGATCGGGCTCAGGGACGGTTCAGAACCTTGGCGCAGGGCCCAGAGGAACGGGGCCAAGACTCATTCTGCCGGCCGCAAAGATCAAGGGCAGCCGCAATATATCGGGATCGCCGGAACCGGCGGCCATCAGTGTCAGCATTTGCCGCAAGCCGTTTTCCATGTTTGGCTGCACGGCGCCCGTCTCACGGATCAGCCCGAAAAGCCGTTGCCATTGCCGGATATCAAGATCGATACGGCCATCCAGCTGGCCCGACCCAAGCACGGTCAGCGCCCCCCGGCCGCGAATTTCAACGCCGTTCCAGTCCAGTTCGACAGATCGGATATCCGCCGATCGCGGCTCGATACCGGAAAGTGGTGTGTTTCGGTCGATCGGCCGGTTCAAGCCGATGATCGCGTCAAGCCGCGCATGTTCGGCGCGTGCCGGCAAACCGGCGCGCAAAAGCAATTCGGCCAATGGGCCCTGCACCGAAACATCCGCCATCTCGATACCGATTTCCGGCGCTTCCGGGCTTGCGCCTTGCCGGATCGCGGCGCGCAATGTTGCAAGCTCTGCCATCCACCCGGCAGACGACTCTGCCCCGAGATCCGAACCTGCAAGCGTTGCACGGTCCAGTGGAAGATCAGACGAAAGCCCGAAGACCGCGCTGGCGCGAAGGTCGGGTGAACGAAGGGTTATTCTCTCGCTTCCGATCCGCAGCGTCTGCGTTTCGGGAAAGATCGTGATGACGTGGTTCGGCTGGTATGACAACGCATGGATATTCGCCTGATCCGCAGCCCAGCCCAGTTGGCCATCGGCAGAGGAGAACTCTGGCGCATCCACGGTCACGTCAAAACGCGACGGAAACCCCGAGACGCTGACCGTACCGACATTCGCCAAGCCCGCCGCCTGCAATTCAGCCAGGCTGGCAGTTGCTTCGCCTTGCAGGGTTCGCGACGCCGAATACCAGTATCCGCTGTACAGAACCGCAATTGCCGCCACCATCCACAGAATGAAACGCATGGCACACCCTTTTCCTGCCAGTCCCGATGGTGTTTACAAGAAGCGTCGGAACGTGGCCAGCGGGCAGGTATGAACGGTCTTTGGGTCTTTGGATATGGCTCGCTGCTTTGGGAGCCGGGCTTCGAGTTTGAAGAACGTGCGATGGCGCGGCTGGACGGTTGGCATCGTTCCTTTTGCATGCGCTCCATCCACCATCGTGGCACCACCGAACGCCCCGGGCTGGTGCTGGCGCTTGATGCCATGGAGGCCGCGACATGTCAGGGTGTCGCGTTTCGTGTCTCTGCGGCCAATGCGGACAAAACCCTTTCTTACCTTCGTGCGCGCGAACTGGTGTCCTCGGCCTATCTGGAAAAGAAGCTGGTGGTCGAACTTGGCGATGGCCGCCGGGCGACCGCGGTGACCTATGTGATCGACCCCGATCATGTTCAATATTGCGGGGGGCTCGGCGCGGAAGAGCAGGCGCGCATCATTGCGACGGCAAGCGGCGGAAGGGGGGCCAACTCTGAATACCTCTGGAACACCGCTTCGCACCTGCGCGAACTCGGGATTGCCGATCCTGACCTGGACTGGTTATCCGACCGCGTGCGTCAACTGACAAACCAAGGCTTGTGACCGTGCGCGGCGGCGCCTAATCTCCGGGCCAGAGCGAAGCCAGGGGGCCTAGACGGAAATGAACAAGCCGATACAGGCGGCCGAGCCGTTCTTTTCCCAGCCAGTGCGCCAGATCGCGATGATGCTTCTGGTCTCGGTGCTGGTCGGGGCAGGGGCCTATGTCGCATATGGCCCGATTTTCTCCATTTTCATTGCCAACCCTTACCTCAACGGGCTGATCCTTGCGGTTTTCATTCTCGGGGTTCTGACCTGCTTCTGGCAGGTTGGGCAGCTTGTCCGTTCCGTCAGCTGGATCGAAGGTTTCGCCGCGCATCAACCCGGCCATGAAATGACCATCGCGCCGAGGCTTCTGGCGCCGCTTGCCGCGCTTTTGCGCGCACGCGGAACCCGGGGTGCCCAGATATCTTCAGGTTCCGCGCGCTCGATCCTTGAATCGGTCGGAACCCGTATCGACGAAGCGCGCGACATCACCCGCTATCTGACCAGCCTGCTTATTTTCCTTGGTCTCCTGGGAACATTCTATGGCCTTGCCATCACCGTTCCGGCCGTGGTCGACACGATCCGCGCCCTTGCCCCGCAAGAGGGCGAAACCGGGATGCAGGTGTTCGACAAGTTGATGGGCGGGCTCGAAAAGCAGCTTGGAGGTATGGGAACGGCCTTTTCCTCGTCACTGCTCGGGCTTGCCGGATCGCTTGTGGTCGGCCTTCTGGAGCTTTTTTCGAGCCATGGCCAAAACCGATTTTATCGAGAGCTTGAAGAGTGGCTGACCTCATTTACCCGGCTTTCCTTTGCAGGTGGCGACGGCGAAGGCGGCATGGATCAGGAAGCCGTTTCTGGCGTTCTCGATCACATGGCCGAACAGGTAGAAACCCTGCGCGCAATTCTAGAACGCAATGATGCCGGGCGGGCAGCCGTCAACGAACGACTTGAAGGTCTTGCCGTTGCCGTTGAAGGCCTCACAAGCCGGCTCGCGCTTCAAGACCGGGCGTCGGATGGGTCAAACGAAACCCTGCGCCGGATCGCCGACGGTCAGGATCGCATGTTGGCCATTGCCGAGCGCAACGAGCAAGACATCGCCGTCGACAGCGGCGACGCGGAAAGCCGTATGCGGCTCCGTTCAATCGATGTTCAGCTTTTGCGGCTTCTGGAAGAGGTCGCGGCGGGGCGACAGGAAAGCATGTCCGATCTTCGGGGCGATCTTGCACAATTGACACGGGCCGTCCGCGCCCTTGCGCGGCCGGACCCCGGCCGCAAGGGATAGCCAATGGCACTGTCAAAGGGGCGGGGGGGACAACGGTTTTCGGCCAATATCTGGCCGGGCTTTGTCGATGCCATGACGGCCCTCCTGATGGTCCTTATGTTCGTCCTGACGATCTTCATGATCGTCCAGTTCACCCTCAGGGAAACCATATCCACGCAGGATACCAAGCTCGAAGAACTGTCGGCGCAGGTGTCCGGCCTGGCCGATGCGCTGGGCCTTGAACGCGACAGGTCCGCGCAGTTGAACGGCCAGCTTGCCGGTCTGAACCGCGAACTGGACACCGCCGCCGCGAAAGCCGACCAGCAGTCACGGCTGATCGCGACACTGACCGCGCGGGTTGAAGGCCAGGCATCGGAGCTTGCGAAAGCGTCGGCACGCATCACTTCATTTGAAGCGCAGGTCGCGACCCTGCTTTCCGAACGTGATGCCGCACGCGCTGCGGTCACCGGGCTGACGAAAGAACGGGACACGCTCGTCAGCGAAAAGGAAGCACTGAATCTCGCCGTTGCCAAGGCACGCTCCGAGATCGACGCCCAGGCGGAAGCGGCCCGGTTTGCTGCCGCAAGGCGCGAAGCGCTGGATGCGTTGGTCGCCGATCTTCGCGCCCGTCAGAGCGAAAACGAAACGGCACTGGCATCGGCGCAAGCCCGGTTGAGCGACACGTCTGCAAAGCTGACCGAGGCCGAGGCGGCCCGGATGGCCGAAGCCGCCGCAGCCGCTGCCCTGCGCGACAAGCTGAAGGGCGCGGAAGACGAACTTACGGCGATGACATTGGCACTCGAGGCAGAGCGGCGCCACGCAGAGGAAACGCTGACCCTGTTGGCGGCCGCCGAAGCCGCCGGCAAGGACCTCGACGCGCGTCTGGCCGCGGCGCTTCTGGCCCAATCCGCTTCGGCTGAAGAACTGGCTGAAGCCCGCGCCTCGGCCGAGGCCTCTGGTGCTGAGAATGATAGCGTCCGCAATGAGCTTGCGGCGGCACTGGCGGCCAAGATTGCCGCAGAGAGCCGCGCCGCGACCGCAATGACCGAGGCCGATCGCAACGCGACGCTTCTGGCCGCCGCCAACGAAGCGCTGTCGAGAGAACAGAGCGTATCGGCAGAAGCCGCGCGCAAGGTGGAATTGTTGAATCAGCAGATCGCCGCATTGAGGGGTCAATTGGGTTCATTGCAGAACCTTTTGGACGCATCTTCTGCCCGGGATGCCGAATCCAGGGTCCAGATCGATGCCTTGGGAAGCCAGCTCAATTCGGCCCTTGCCCGGGTGGCCTCGGAAGAAAAGCGCCGTGCCGCGCTGGAAGAAGCCGAGCGGATCCGGCTTGAGGAGGAAGCCAAGGCACTGCGTCAGGAAACCAAGGAACTGGCCCGATACCGGTCCGAGTTTTTTGCGCGCCTGTCCGAGGTTCTGGCCGGGCGGGACGGTGTCCGGGTTGTCGGCGATCGCTTTGTCTTTTCATCCGAGGTTCTTTTCGAACCCGCTTCTGCCGATCTTTCTGCCGAAGGGCGCAGCCAGATCGCCGGGGTCGTCGCGTCGCTGCAGGAGGTCGCTGCGATCATTCCCAAGGATATCGACTGGATCATCCGCGTCGACGGGCACACGGACAACACCCCCCTCGCCGGCACGGGAAAGTACCGCGATAACTGGGAACTGAGCCAGGGACGCGCGCTTTCGGTCGTCCGCTACATGCAGGAAGACCTCGGGTTCCCGCCAGAACGATTGGCGGCCACGGGGTTTGGAGAATATCATCCGGTCGCTGACGGTGACAGCCCAGAAGCGCTTGCGCAAAATCGCCGGATCGAACTCAAACTTACCGAACGGTAACATCGCCCCGGCCTCTGGCCTGCTTGGCGCAGCCTCTCATCTTCGTGGCGGTATTGGTCCCGCCGGACTCAAATGGGCCGAAGCCAATCGGCTTCGGCCCATCTGTTTCATGTAAAACCGGTCTGGGACCCGACGTGTCAGTCGGCTGTCAGAAGTGGAGGCTTCGATCCCGAGATCCTCGGTTTTTGCGGCTCCTCGATATCGAGGACGATGGCATCATCGACGATCCGCACATGGACGACGCCGCCCTTCGTCAGCCGTCCGAACAACAGTTCCTCGGCCAGCGGCTTCTTGACATGCTCCTGGATGACGCGGGCCAGAGGTCGGGCGCCCATCCGGTCGTCGTACCCCTTTTCAGCGATCCACTTGGCGGCCTCCGGCGTCAGTTCGATATGAACATGACGATCCATCAGCTGAGCTTCGAGCTGCAGGATGAACTTGTCGACGACCTGAAGGATCACCTCGCTTGGCAGGGCCGCGAAGGAAATCACCGCGTCAAGGCGGTTGCGGAATTCAGGCGTGAACGTGCGTTCGATTGCTGCGGTGTCCTCTCCGGTCCGGTTGCTACGGCCGAAACCGATGGCCGATTTGGCCAGCTCGGCTGCGCCGGCATTCGATGTCATGATCAAAATGACGTTCCGGAAATCCACCTGACGGCCATTGTGGTCTGTCAGTTTGCCGTGGTCCATGACCTGAAGCAGGATATTGAAGACATCCGGATGGGCTTTCTCGATCTCGTCCAGCAGCA
>JAGRDO010000062.1:82287-134714 GCA_020447005.1 Paracoccaceae bacterium | reverse complement strand
TGATTCAGGCTGAGGCCATGGATGATGCCGCGCGCATGGGGGTCGTGGATCGGGGTTTTTTCGCCAAGGAAGTAAGGAATGATCTGCACGCCATCGGCGCCGGGCGGCGTTTCGGCGGCGATAAGGTCGAGATGCCGGTGCAGGCTGATGCCCGCGGCGTCGGCCGCAGGCTTTTCGCCCTGGGCGATTTTCGCGACGAACCAGTTCAGCGCCGAACCGCCCGAGGCCATGCAGCCGTTTGGCATGTAAAGATCGGGCACCAGATGGTGGTCGAGGAACATGCGCGCATCGGGGCGCGCCTCTTTCGTGGCGATCAGGATATCGGCCGCGCCGCCGAACTTCAGCAGCACATCACCGGGCTGGGTGACGCCAGCCGCAAAGCCTGACGCGATGTGGTCCGCCGCGCCGCCGGCGACGGGGATGCCCTCGGGCAGACCGGTGGCGGCGGCAGCCTCGGCCGTGACATGGCCCATCACCGCATGGCTTGCCACCTTGGGCGGGACCACGCCGCGGGCGATATGGCCAAGGGCAATCAGGTCGTCGGCCAGATCGCCGGTCGCCAGATCGACGAAACCGGCCTCAAGCGCCCAGTTCTGTTCGACCGCCTTCACGCCGGTGAGTTTCCAGTTGATAAAATCGTATGAGCCGAAGATCGTCGCGATCCGCGCGAAGTTCTCGGGCTCGTTCTTTTCCAGCCAGCGCAGTTTGGCTGCTATCAGTTGCTGGTTCACGCCGTTGCCCGCGCGGGCGGTGAAGGCACCGGCATCCAGTTCGGCTTGCAATTCGGCCACTTCGGCGCCGTTGCGCCCGTCGCTTTGCTGGATCGACCGACGGACAACATTGTTTTCTGCGTCAAGCGCCACAAGCGCGGGCAACATGCCTGACACGCCAACGGCGGCAACGTCGCGTGCGGCGATGCCGCCCTGCGCGATCAGCTCGGGAATGATCTGGCGGACATTATCCCACCACTGGTCCGGGTCTTCCTCGGCCCAGCCGGCCTTGAGCGAATGAAGCGTGACCGGCCGCGATACCGTGGCCAGTACCCTGTCGGGCAGGCCGATGAGGATGCCGATGGTCGACGTGGTGCCGATATCGAGGCCGATCACATATGTCATGTCAGCGCAGCCCGTTCACGACATCCATGAACCGCTTCACCCGATCGCCGTCGACCTGGTTCCAGGTATCGCCGCCGACCTTGAAATGCGTGCCGATGATGCAGCCCTGCGCCACGCTCATCACGTCCTTGACGTTATTGATGTTGACGCCGGTATTGGCGAAGACAGGAACCTTGCCCTCGATCGCCTCGACCGCTTCCTTCAGGTTGGAATGATCCGCCGGCTGACCGGTGATCGGACCCGAGACAAGGATCGCGTCGGCGAGCGAGGAGAAGACCGCCGATTTGGCGCGCAGGCCGATCGGGCGCTGGTCCAAGGAATGGGCGAATTCGGCGTTGATGTTGAAGAAGAGCTTCAGGTCCTTGCGGCCCAGATCGCCCTTCAGGCGCGAGGGGCGCGCGGCCGAAGGTGCCCAGACACCCATGTCCGAGGCAAAGACGCCGGTCATGATCTCGCGCACCCAGAGCGCGCCGGTGGCAGCCGCGATCGAGACCGAGGCGACGGGATCCCACAGGTAGTTCACGCCGAACGGCACCTTCAGCGAGGGCTTGGCGGCCTGCACGACGGCGGTCATCGCCGCGATGCTCTCGGGCGAGGCTTCCAGCAGATAGGGGCGGTCATTTTCGTTGCCGAACATGATGGCATCGACGCCGCCAGCCTGAAGTTTCTCGATGTCCGAAATCACATCGGCGATCAGCTTGTCCATGCCGCCGTCGGCATCATAGAGCGGCGATCCGGGCAGGGCGCCGATATGGGCCATCGAGACGACGACCTTTTTCTTGTTTCCGAAGAAATCGAAGACCATGTGCGTTTCCTTTTGTTTTGATCCGTGGAAAGGTTATTTGGCGAGGAGGACTTCCGTCCCCATGTCCTGCAAGATGCCCCGGATCGGTTCCGGCGGCATCCTGTCGGTGATCAGGGTGTGAACCTTGTGGGCGTCGCAGATCCGTGCAACCGACACCCGGCTGAACTTTGAGCTGTCCATGAGCATAACGACCTTGCGCGACACGTCGGTAAGGGCTCGCTTGATCTCGGTATCTTCCAGCGAATAGTCGAAGAAGGCGCCGTTCCCGGAAAGGCCGGATGCGCCCAGAAAGACGATATCGAAGTTGAGTTGCCGAAGGTGATCGACCGCCCGGGCACCGATTATGGAAGGTTCGATCCCGGCGACGACACCGCCGGGGACATAGACCGACGCCCGAGCGCTGGCCAGGAGTGCGGCGATGCGAATGCTGGTCGTGTAGATCGAGACGGGAAGGTTGGCCAGCTCGGACGCGAGGCGCCCGGTCGTGGTGCCGATGTCGAGCGCGATGGTCTGTCCGGCCGAAACCAGCCCCGCCGCGGTCCGGGCAATCGCGTTCTTTTCGGCAGCCTGCGCCTGGTAGCGGGAATCAAGGCTGGGTTCGACAAGGTCGATGCCTTGTGAGGACAAGGGGCGCAGGGGCGCCGCGCCACCATGGGTCCGCTCCAGATGGCCGGCCTCGGCCAGGCGGTCGAGGTCGCGCCGGACCGTCATCTCTGACACGCCCAGACGCCCCGCGAGCAGGGTGATCGAAACAAAGCCCTCATCCTTGAGTTCTTTGAGAATCACCTCTTGTCTTTGCGCTGTTGGTGCCTTCATGACCAATCCTCCATAAGATCATCGTAGAACAATATTTTCACCGAAAGCAACATTAAAACGCAAAAAATAACAAATAATAACAATTTTAGTTGCGCGATGTAATTCCTCGTGTCATAAATCCGGCACAAGCAGAGGTGGAGCGGCATGGGCAGAATTGTATTGGTAACTGGCGCGGGAAGCGGTATCGGGCTGGCGTCGGCGCGTGCGTTTGTGGCGAACGGCGATACGGTGGTTTGTGGCGACCTTACGCTCGCGGC
Organism: Paracoccaceae bacterium; assembly: GCA_020447005.1. Classification (GTDB taxonomy): domain Bacteria; phylum Pseudomonadota; class Alphaproteobacteria; order Rhodobacterales; family Rhodobacteraceae; genus Albidovulum. The sequence goes on along the minus strand of JAGRDO010000062.1, from coordinate 131,721 downwards.
CGCCGAGGCGGCTGTCGCGAAGATCGGCGCCGCTGCCGCTGTGGCCATGGACGTCACTGACGAAGCGCAGGTCGTCGCCGGCGTGGCCGATGTCGTCGCGCGGATGGGCCGCATCGACGTGCTTCATGCCAATGCCGGTGTTTCGAACATGAAGCGCGCGGTGGACCTGACTGTCGCCGACTGGGACTTCAATTTTAACGTGAACGCCAAGGGCGTCTTTCTGACCAACCGCGAGGTGGTGAAGCACTTCCTTGCGCGCGGGCAGGGCGGTGTGATCGTCAACACCGCGTCTCTCGCCGCGAAGGTCGGCGCGCCGCTGCTGGCGCATTACTCGGCCTCCAAATTCGCCGTCATCGGCTGGACCCAGGCGCTCGCCCGCGAGCATGCCAAGGACGGCATCCGCGTGAATGCCGTCTGCCCCGGCTTCGTGAAGACCCCGATGCAGGACCGCGAGGTTCTGTGGGAGGCCGAACTGCGCGGCATCACGCCGGAAAAGGTCATCCAGGACTACATCGACCAGACGCCCCTTGGGCGGCTGGAGACCCCGGAAGACGTCGCCGATGTCGTCGTCTTCCTTACGACCGACGCTGCCCGGTTCATGACCGGGCAGGGGATCAACGTTACCGGCGGTGTCTACATGACGTAAGGCGCAGCCGCCCCAAGGCCCGTCACGATAGGAGGAGCAAGTGACACATTCTAACGTTACCAGAAGAAGGTTCCTTGGTACGACCGCCGGTTTTGCCGGGGCCGCGGCGCTGGGTTCGCTGGCCGCCCCCGCTATCGCGCAGGAACGCAGCGTGCGCGTTCTGACAGTCGGCGACCCGTTCCAGTATTCGCTGCGCGAACTTCTGCCCGAATTTACCGCAAAGACCGGCATCAAGGTTGAGTTCGAAGGCCTTGGCTATGACGCCCTTCAGGCGCGCCTGATCTCGTCCTTCGTGTCCAAAACCTCGGACGCCGACGTGATCAACGTCGACCAGATGTGGGCAGGACAATATACCGACAACGGCTGGATCCAGCCGCTGAACGACTTCGCCAAGGGCGACAGCGATTTCAACATCAACGATTTCGTGCCCGAAACCCTGCACTCGATCTCGACCTGGCGCGGCAATCTTGTCACCGTTCCGGTCGCGTCCTATTCGCAGGGCGTCATGTATCGCAAGTCGGTCTTCGAGAAGCTCGGCATCGACGAACCGGCGGCGGGCTGGACATGGGACCAGTACAAGGAAATCCTTGGCCGCATCCATGGTCAGGAAGTCGACGGCGTCAAGATGAACGGCACCGTGGTCTGCGGTGCGCAGCCGGTTCCGGTCGTTCACATGTTCAGCCAGCTTTCGGCCAGCTTGAACGCCCCTTGGTTCAAGGCCTTCCCCGGCGCCGAGACCTGGGACTTCACGCCGCAGATGAACAGCGAGAACATGAAGCGCGCCGTGTCGCTCTACAAGGAACTCTACGGCCTGTCGCCGCAGGAATCGATCAACTACACCTGGTTCGACGCGGGCACCCGCTTCAGCCAGGCGGATATCGGGATGTTCTACTGGTGGTCGGCCTATTTCACCCTTGTGAATGCCGACGGCTACATGACCGGCGCGCCGTCCAAGGTGAAAGGCGACTTCGGTATCGTTCCCTGCCCGCAGGACGGCACCAACCCCTCGCGCGTCAGCCTGGGCGGCTGGAGCCTTGGCATGCCATCGACGGCAGGACGGCCGGAAGAGGCGTGGGAGTTCATCAAATGGGCAACCTCGGCTGAAACCCAGAAGGCCATGGGCCTGAACGACAAGTTCGGTCACATGTTCTCGGACTTCAGCCGTGAATCGCTGTTCGCCGACAGCGACCTGCTGGAGGTCTATCCCTTCCTGCCGCAGGCCCGTGCGATGCTGAATGGCGCCGATGGCAAGCTGGCCCGCCCGCCGGCACCGATCTACACCACGCTCGAAGGTATCTTCGGGCTGGAGCTGAACAAGGTGCTTGCCGGTCAGTCCGATGTCGATGCGGCCCTCGAGCAGGTGAACACACTTTACACCAACGCGCTCAGCGGCAATTTCATGCTGCCCTATGTCCAGCCGAGCTTCAACGACACGTTCGACGCCACAAAGGCGCTTATCGCCTCGCTGGCGTGATCGTAGCGCGCCGCCGGGCCCTCCCCCCGGCGGCGCCACCCCATCAGATTGAACCGGAGCGGTGACCACCATGTCTCATGCGCAAGTGGCCCCTGCGCGGCCCAACCGGCTGCGCGCCTGGCTTCCCTTTCTCCTGATCGCGCCATCGGTCATCCTGCTCCTGAGCCTTGTGCTCTACCCGCTTCTGTTTGCATTAAAGAACAGCTTTTATTTCTGGAACCTTCAGCGCAGCGCCGAACCCCTGCAATTCATCGGGCTCGCCAACTACAAGATGGTCCTTTCCGGGCCAGAATTTCTGCCATCACTCACGAACACCCTGATCCTGTCCGTTACGGGCACGATCATCGAATTTGCGCTCGGCCTCGCCGTGGCGCTGTTGCTTGCCAACCGCCTGCCGGGAATGAGCGTCAGCCGCGCCCTGCTGATCCTGCCCACAACCATCGCCCCGGTCGTGGTTGGTTTTCTTTTCCGTTACATGTACGACCCGGCGGGCGGGCTGGCGGGCTGGCTTTTGACCCTGATCGGCGCGCCGCCACCTGCCGAGGGCATCCTTGGCAGTTCGACCACGGCGTTGGCCGCCATCCTGTTCGCCGATGTCTGGCAATGGACGCCCTTCTTCGCGATCGTGCTTTATGCGGGTCTTCTGTCGGTTTCGCCCAGCCTGATCGAGGCGGCGCGGCTGGACGGCGCATCGGCATGGACGATGCTGTGGCGCATCAAGCTGCCCCTGGTGATGAAGACCGCCGTCATCATCATCATTCTACGCTTCATGCAGCTTTTCAACACCTTCGACCTTGTGCTGGTCCTGACCAAGGGCGGGCCGGGGCTTTCGTCGCGGACGCTGGGCTATACGCTTTATCAGCAGGGTCTTGTCGACTTCAACATCGGTCTTGCCAGCGCCTCGACCTGGATCATCGTGATCATGGTCAACATCCTCGTGACGCTCTATGCGGCCATCGCCTTCAAGAACTGGGAATGGTAAGATGATCGGACAGAATACCGCCACCCGAAAGATCACGCTCTACGCGCTTCTTGCGCTCGTCATGCTGTTCTTCATCGGGCCGATCATCTGGTTCATCCTTTTGTCGATCCGCCCGCCGTCAACGGCCTTCACCATGCCGCCGGTACTGAATTTCACCCCCGATCTCGGCGCGTTCACCCGCACGATGGTTGATCCCGGCGACAATTCCGGACAGGCCGTCAACAGCCTGATCGTGGCCATATCGGCGGTGCTTCTGAACCTGCCTTTCTCGGTTCCGGCCGCCTATGCGCTGTCGCGGTTCAAGTTCCGGCGCAAGAAGTTCCTGATGCTGTGGTATCTCAGCCTTTTGATGGCGCCGCCGGTGGCCTTCCTGATCCCCTATTTCATCCTGATGACCAATGTCGGCCTGTCGGGCACCTACCTTTCGATGGTGTTGGTCATGCAGACGCTGACGATCCCCTTCTCGATCTGGCTGATGAAAAGCTTCATCGACGAGGTGCCGCGCGAAATCGAAGAAGCGGCGCGCATCGACGGCGCTTCGGGCTGGACGATCATGTTCCGCGTGGTCCTGCCGCTGGTCATGCCGGGGCTGATCGTCACCTCGATGTTTGCCTTCGTCTTTGCCTGGAACAACGCGGCCTTCCCGCTGGTTCTGTCGTCGCAACGGACCGCGACACTGCCCATCGGCACGCTCAGCTACTTCACCAATACCGGTGTGACCTGGGGCAATATCGCGGCTGCCGCCGTGGTGGCCATGCTGCCACCGATGATAATCTTTCTGGTCTTCGACCGCTTCGTCGTACGCGGGTTGACCTTTGGTGCTGTGAAAGGCTGATCATGATCAATGTTGGAATTATAGGTGCAGGGATCTGGGGCGGCCAGCATGCCCGTGTCTTCCACGCGCTGCCGCAAACCCGGCTGGTCGCGGTCTGCGACCTTGATGCAGAGCGCGCGGCGGCCTTCGGGCGTGAACAGGGTGTGGCCGATGTCTATACCGACCATCGCGAATTGCTGGCGCGGGCTGATATCGACGCCATCGGCATCGCCACGCCTGACTTTACCCACACACCCCTGATCCTCGATGCGCTGGCCGCGGGCAAGCATGTCTTGACCGAAAAGCCGCTGGCGACGGATGTCGCGGAATCGCGCCGCGTGGTTCAGGCGGCGGCGGCCTCGGGCAAGGTGCTGATGGTCGATTTCCACAACCGCGTGAACCCCACCATCGCCGCCGCCCGCCGTGACGTGGCCGAGGGCCGCATCGGCGCCGTCATCCATGGCGGGGGGCGGCTGTCGAACACCACTTTCGTACCGCTGAAGATGCTCAGCTGGGCCGCCAAAAGCTCGGCCTTGTGGTTTCTTGGCAGCCATCTGGTCGATGCCTTGCGCTTCATTCTGGACGACGAGGTGACCGAGGTTTTCGCCCGCCGCCGCGACGGCGTGTTGCGTGGCAGGGGCGTGGATACCGCCGATGTGCATGTGGCGATCCTGACCTTTTCGCGTGGGGCGGTCATCACCATCGAGAACAGCTGGGTTCTCAGCCCGGACAACCCGCAGGTCTTCGACTTCCGCGTCGAACTGGTGGGCGAAGCCGGTCAGATCGACCTCAACCCTTCGCACAGCGGCACTTACCGGCGCCTTGCCGGATCGGGCCTGGCCTATGAAGACATGCTTGGCATCACCCCGGCCGGCCCGGGGCGCATCGGCGGCTTTGTCCAGGAATCCATCGGCCGCTTCGTCGATGCGGTCGAGGGCAAGGCCCCGCCGCTCGCTTCCGCCGAGGACGGCCTGCGCGTCACCGAAGTGCTGGCAGCCATCGAGGACAGTGCCCGGACCGGGCTTTCCATTCAACTGAACGCCTAAGGAGCGGGACATGGCCACGCTTTCCATCCAGAATGTCGCCAAGAATTACGGAGAGATCAAAGCACTCGCGAATGTCTCGATCGATGTCGCGGATGGCGAGGTGCTGGTTCTCGTCGGGCCGTCGGGTTGCGGCAAGTCCACGCTGTTGCGCATGATCGCCGGGCTGGAGGAGTTGACCGGCGGCCAGATGGTTCTGGGCGGGCGCGATGTGTCCTATGTCGATCCCAAGGACCGCGATGTGGCGATGGTTTTCCAGAACTACGCGCTTTATCCCCATATGACCGTCTTCCAGAACATGGCTTTCGGCCTTGAACAGCGCAGGCTTGCCAAAGACGTGATCAAGGCCAAGGTGATGGATGCCGCGCGTATTCTTGACCTTACCCATCTGGTCGACCGCAAACCCGGCGCGCTGTCGGGCGGGCAACGCCAGCGTGTGGCCATGGGCCGCGCCATCGTGCGCAACCCGGCGATCTATCTGATGGACGAACCGCTGTCGAACCTGGACGCGAAGCTGCGCGTGCAGATGCGGGCGGAACTGAAGCTGCTGCGCGAAAAACTGGGGGTCACCACCGTCTATGTGACCCATGATCAGGTCGAGGCGATGACGCTGGGCGACCGGGTTGCGGTGCTTGCCCCCTATTCCGACAAGATCGGTTCGAACCTTCAACAGGTCGACACGCCGCACAAGCTTTACGAAGAACCGCGCAATATCTTTGTCGCGGGGTTTATCGGGTCCCCGGCCATGAACTTTTTCAAGGCTCAGATCGCCAGAAAGGGCAATGGCCTGATCGCCACGATCGAGGGCACCGACATAGCCTTCAACCTTACCGAAGCCGCGCATCCGCATCTGTCGGCCCTTGCAGGCTATGCGGGCAAGTCGGTGGTCATGGGGATCCGGCCGGAATTCTTCGACGCGCCCAGCGGCGCACCGGGGCGGCACCCGGTGGATCTGGATATCCTCGTCTCTGAAATCGTCGGGCCGGATGCCTTCCTGCATTTCGATCTGCCGACGCCAACCGTCAAGGCCGAGTTCTCGCGCTCGAACGACAGCGACGAGGCGGGGCTGAATGGCGCGCGTTTCTCCGCGCGGATCGCGACCGAGAAACTGACGGGCGAAGCCGGGATGATCAGCCTCGAAGTCAATGTCGCGAAGCTGCACTTCTTCGATGAAACAAGCACACTGCGCATCGCGACCTGAGGCCGGACCGCAAACGCCCGGACGACCAAATTTGTCTGGGCGCAACAGGGCAGCGCGCCTTAGCCGATGCAGAGCTTTCCGGCGCGATCCAGTGTCATAAGCCGCGTTTCGGCGCGTGCCGTCCCGTTTTCATCTTCGCCCCCGACAAGCAACAGACCTTCGGGCAGGCTGAAGCTTGCGCCATAGGCCAGCCCGTCCGGCAGCTGGCCGACCCTGTGCCAGGCGGCGTCCCGAAACGCGAAGACATCGCGCTGCCAGACTTTGGTCAATCCCTCGTGTGCGAACATTTGACCGGCGCTGAAAGCGGTGCGCGCACCGGGAAATGCAGTGCCGCCCGCGAAGACGGGCGTATTGCCGATCCGGCCGGAAAACGCCCCGGCGACGCCTTCCCAGGGCTGACCGTTCCTGCCCTCGGGCGAGGGCATCGGGGCCAGCCAGTCGAGCTTGCCCCCGGACAGGTCCACCACCTTTACCTGACTGTCGCGCAAGCCGGGCTTCATCTCGCCGCTCACCAACGCGATGCGGCCGCCGCCCAGTTCAATCAATGCCGCCCCGGTGTTCGGCGCGTAGGGCGATGCGCCAAGATCAGACCATCCGTTATCGCGCGGCTGGTAGGCAAGGACGCGGCCGTTCCAGCGAAAGGCCTCGGCTGGCCGCGCCATGAAAGCGCGTTGCGTGGCCAGCCATCGCTCGGGCTCTGCCACGCGGTCTATCGCGGAAATCTCGGCCATGAACCGGTCGAAGACCGCCTTGTTGTATCCGCCGAAGATCACGATGGCCCCGTCTGGCCGGGTCGTGGCGGAAGCCCCCAGAAGACCCGTCGGGGTTACGGTAACGACCCTTTCCCAGCGGCCGGCCGCGGGATCGTAGCGGTAAACCGCGTCGAGCACGGTCGGCGCGAGGGCGGTGGGGCCGTCACGGCCCGCACCGGAGAAGACATAGATGCTGCCATTCGAAACGGCGGTTGTGGGCTGGCTTGGCGCTGGCCCCGGAAAAGGGGCCACCCCGCGCCAGCCCGACTGCGGATCCGTAAGATCGAGCCGGAATACCGCGTTCCCCGCGCTTCCAAGCCCGACGAATAGCGCGCCTCCGGCGCGCGCGCCCATGCCGCCCGTGACCGGCACCGGCAAGTCTGGCAACGGCCTTGTCATGCCCGCGCCCACTTGCCGATCGGCCTTGTCAAGCGGAAGCGGCGCCCGAAAGCTAGCTGATCCACTGGGCGATTTCCGGGCGCGCGACAAGTTTTGCCATCCGCTCATCGCCATCGTCGGCACGCATGACCATCGGTGCGCGCGTCGGGCCGACTTCGATGCCGATAGCGCGGAACGCGGCCTTCATGCCGGGAAGCACGCCGGTTTCCAGCAGCCCCTCGACGAAAAGCGCCGAGATTTCCTGAAGCCGCATCGCCTCGGCCAGATCGCCACGACGGATGGCCACGTCGAGTGCGACGTAAAGCTTGCCGAGAAGGTTATAGGTCGTGCCGATGCCACCATCCGCGCCAAGGGCGGCGCCGGACAGGTAGATCTCGTCAAAACCGAAATACAGGGTGGCGGCCGGGCTGCGGCGGCGCAGCATCGACAGTTTGAACATATCGGTCGACGTGAATTTCAGGCCGCTGACATTCGGCAGGTCCATGATCGCCACCAGCGTGTCGAGCCCGATGGGCCGCCCGGTGCGAATCGGCACCTCGTAGACGATGAGCGGCAGATCGGTTGCCGCCTGAAGCTCCCGGTAATAGCCGAGGATCTCGGCATCCGTGAACGGGTAAGAGTGCGGGGGCAGGGCGGACAGCCCGGCATAACCAAGTCGCGCGGCGTTCTTCGCCAGCTTGACCGAATCGCGCAGCGACGCGGCGCCAACATGGGCAATCAGCGGAACCCCCGGTGCATCAGCTGCGACCACGGCCTGCTGTTCAAGCAACTCGGCGGTATCGAGAAGGCCCGATTCGCCGCTGCTTCCGCCGACGTAAAGGCCGGTAAGCCCTTGGCGAAGCACATATTTGTTAAGTGCGCTCTGGCGTTCCGGGCTGAAGGCGCCGTCGTCGCCCAACCCTGTCATCAACGCCGCATACATTCCCGGAAGTTTCTTGTTCATGGGTATCTCCATCCATCTGCGGCCAGAGTATCGTATTTTTTTGGTTTGACAATACATAATTTTGGTAATACCAGAACTGCACGACATATCCGGGAGGGGAATGTGGCCACAGAATTTGCAGCACCGCGCTTGTCGGACGTGATTGCGTCGGCCCTGATCGCGAAGATTCGCGAGGGCGACATCGCTGTGGGCGCGCCACTGCCGACCGAGCGTGAACTGACCGAACAATTCGAGACATCGCGGCCGACCGTACGTGAGGCGCTGGCGCAGATGCAGATACGCGGTTTTCTCGATGCCGGAGGCGGGCGCCGCCCTCGGGCCGCGCGCCCGACGATGCAGACAATCCTAGAATCCGCCGGAGGCCATATCCGCGACCTGCTCGGCGATGCCGAAAGCGGGGCGCATCTTGAACAGACGCGTCTCTTCATCGAGACGGGTGCCGTCCGTGAAGCGGCCAAGCGCAGGGATCGGGTTCAGCTTGCCCGGCTCGAAGACACGTTGACGCGGAACTTCGCGGCGATCGGAACCCCCGGTTTCGCCGCAACCGACATCGCCTTTCACCGCGAGCTGGTCTCCATCGTCGACAACCCGGTGATCCTGACACTCCATGACATGTTCGTTTCGGATTTGCTGGCGCAACGTCCGCCAGTGGATGACCCGGCACGCTATGACACCGTGGCCTATGACGAACACCGCCTGATCTTTCGGGCCGTGTTCGACGGAGACCAGGCCACCGCGACCGATGTGATGGATCGCCATCTGGCCCGTTCGTACAGGGTGAGGCTGGAGATGCGTACGCAGAAAACCCCTTAACCGATTTTCAAAACCAGAGGAGAAGACCATGTTGCTTAAGAAAATACTTTTTGCAGGCGCCGCCGCGCTGGCGTTGACCGCGGGCGCTGAAGCCCGCGAGCTTACGCTCGGGATGCAGGACAACGAAGCGACCCCGGTATACAAGGGCGCCGAGGCGTTTGCAGCGAAACTGGCCGAAGTTTCGGGCGGTGAAATGACGGTGAAGCTTTTCCCGTCGGCCACGCTTGGCGATTTCAAATCGATGGTTCAGCAGGCGCAAGCCGGTGAACTGGATATCGTCGCGACGGGCTATCCTGACATGTCGTATGTCATCCCCGAACTGAAGCTGATCGGCGCACCTTATGTCGTTTCCGACTTCGCCCAGCTGAAATCGATTGTCGATGGCCCCTGGGGGCAGAGCATGGCCGCCAAGTTCGAAGAGCAGGGCATCCACGTTCTCGACCTTTGGTACTACGGCACCCGCCAGACCACGTCGAACCGTCCGATCAACTCGATCGAAGACATGAAGGGCCTGCGTCTGCGCACCCCGAACGTGCCGTTCCTGATCGCCTATGCCGAAGCCACGGGCGCCACCCCCGCCCCGGTTGCCTTCGCCGAACTTTACCTCGCGCTTCAGACCAATCAGGTCGACGCACAGGAAAACCCGCTGACCACGATCGACGCGCAGAAGTTCTATGAAGTGCAGAATTCGGTCGCGATCACCAATCACTTCGTTGCCTCCGCCGCGATCCTCTTCAGCAAAGCCAACTGGGACGGCTTCTCGGATCAGGAAAAGGAATGGGTCACCACCGCCATCCATGCCGGCGGCGACGTGAACAACGCGCTTCTGGAAGAAGGCGAGGCCAACCTGCTCAAGGTTTTCGAGGAAAAGGGTCTGACCATCACTCACCCCGACCTCGCGCCTTTCAAGGCCGCCATGCAGCCGTATTATGATACACTGGACGCCGAGTTCGGGGCTGGTGCGGTCGCCGCTGTTACCGGTCAGTGATCAACTTGGCGCCGGGGTTACCCCCGGCGCCATCCGTTTGGGAGGGAGCCGTGAAACCGATCCGCAAGTACAGTCCAGAAGGTATCGCAGCGTCGCTGTTCTTCATCGCGCTGATTATCGTTCTTGTCATACAGATCCTTGGGCGCACACCGCTTTTCACCGGTCCGGTCTGGACTGAAGAGGCCGCGCGCTGGCTCTGGGTATGGATGGTGATGCTCGCCATCGCCGAGGTCGAAAGAACCGATGGTCAGCTTCGGATGGCCTTTCTCGTCGAAGGAATGCAGCGCAAGCTACGCCTTGCGATCCTGACGGTGATCGATCTCGCCTTTCTGGCGATTGTCGCCAACCTCATCTGGATTGGCTGGAAGACCATCCTGCGTACCTGGTCCAATGAGGCGGTGACACTGCCCCTTACCGACGCGGTGCTCTACGCCTCCGGCTTTGTCGCAATGCTGCTTGTCGCTCATCGTTTGGTCCGCCGCATCCTTGGTGTCGGCTATCGCCACGATCCAGAATCCGTAGAGGTGCCGAAATGACTCTCTCAATCGTTGTCGTCGCGTGGCTGTTCCTGGTTCTCGGCGGTGTCCCGATCGGCATCTCGATGATCATGGTGTCGATGGGCTATTTCTACTGGTCCGGGATCGGGCTTGCGTTTGCCCTGTCACGGATGGTGGACGGTCTGAACAGCTTTCCGATGCTTGCCGTGCCACTCTTCATCCTTGCCGCCGCCATCCTCAACGGCGCCGGTATCACCAACCTTCTCTTCGGTTTCGCCCGTGCCCTTGTCGGTCACATCCGTGGTGGCCTTGGCCACGTCAACGTTCTGGCCAGCCTCTTTTTCTCCGGCATGTCGGGATCGGCGCTCGCCGATGCGGCCGGGCTGGGCAAAATGGAAATCGAGGCGATGCGCAGCGCCGGTTATGACGACGATTTTGCGGGCTCGGTGACCGCGGCTTCGTCGATGATCGGCCCGCTGGTGCCGCCATCGATCACCATGGTGCTTTATGGCGTGATCTCAAATACCTCGATCGGCAAGATGTTCCTTGGCGGCGTGGTGCCGGGGTTTCTTTGTGCCGCGGCGCTGATGGTGATGGTCTATGTCGTCGCGCTTCGTCGTGATTATCCGCGCGACAAGTGGCCCGGCCTTTCGACCGTCGGCAAGCTGTTTATCGGGTCCTTTCCAGCGCTTTTCACCCCGGCGGTGATCGTTGGCGGAATTTTCAGTGGATGGTTCTCGCCGACCGAGGCGGCCGCGGTGACGGTGGTCTACGCAATTCTTGTCGATCTGATCTTCTATCGCGAACTGACCTGGCGCAGGCTTTGGGATGCGCTCTATGAGACGACCGTCACTTCGGCCGGCATCGGCACGATCATCGCGGGGGTGGCACTGCTGGGCTACGTTCTTGCCCGCGAACAGGCGCCGCAGCAGATCGCCACGTTGTTTCTTTCGATCGCTGACGGCCCCGTCAGCTTCCTGATCGCGGTCAACCTGTTGCTCTTTGCGCTGGGAATGTTCATCGAATCGCTGGTGATCCTGCTGATCGTGGTGCCGATCCTGGTGCCGATCGCGATGGGGTTCGGCATCGATCCGGTGCATTTCGGCATCATCGTGGTTCTGAACCTGATGATCTCGATCCTGACGCCCCCCATGGGAATGGCGCTGTTTGTCGTCGCGCAGGTCGGCAACATCCCCTATCAGCGGCTGGCCTGGTCAATCCTGCCCTGGCTTATTCCGCCGGTCGTGGTGCTGATCCTTGTGTGCATCTTCCCCGTTCTCGCGACGGGTCTACCGGGATTGATGGAATGAACGTCCTTGAACAATTGAAAGGCGGGTTGGTCGTATCGTGCCAGCCCGTCGACGACGGGCCGATGGACCGGCCTGAAATCGTCGCGGCGATGGCGCAGGCCGCCGTCGCCGGCGGGGCGGCCGGTCTGCGGATCGAGGGGGTCGCCAACCTGCGTGCAACGCGCCCTCTGGTGCGCGTTCCGATCATCGGGCTTGTCAAACGGGACCTTGCCGACAGCCCCGTGCGGATCACCGTGACAATCGAGGACGCATTGGCACTGATCGAGGCCGGTGCAGATGTCGTAGCCTACGACGCAACCCCAAGGCCCCGCCCGGACCGCCGGCAGGATATCCTGGCGGCCATCGTCGCGGGCGGAGTTCCGGCGATGGCCGACTGCTCAACCGTCGATGACGCCCGGACCGCTCTGGCCGAAGGTGCGACGATCATCGGAACCACGATGTCCGGCTATACCGACGAAACCGCGTCCAACAACAGTGGTCCGGATCTCGACCTCGTCAAAGCCTGTCATGCGCTTGGCGCTTTCGTGATGGCAGAAGGGCGGTTCAACACACCGGATCTGGCCGCGCAGGCGATCTTGGCCGGCGCCAGTTCGGTGACGGTCGGCAGCGCCCTGACAAGACTAGAGATCATGACCGGATGGTTCCGCGACGCTGTAGAGGATGTGCGATGATTGAAGGATTTGCAGTAGACCTTGGCGGGACCAAGACCGCCGCATCGCGGATCGAGAACAGCACGATTGTCGATCGGGTCCAGGAACCAACCGACGGGAAAGCTGGCCTTGAGGACCAAATCAGTGCGATGGCCGGATTACTGTCGCGGCTCGGCTTCGAGCCGGGCGCGAGGCTTGGTGTCGCTGTGGCCGGGCGGATCAACTCCACCGGGCACTGGCAGGCCGTCAATGCCGACACGCTTTCCGGTATCAAGGGTGTCCCATTGCTTGAGCGGCTACGCAGCCGATTTGGCGCCAACGTGACGGTCCGTAACGATGCGGCCGCTGCCGCGATCGCCGAAGCACGATTTGGCGCGGGCCAAGGTGTCAGAAACTTCGGCTACCTCACGGTTTCAACCGGCGTCGGGGGCGATGTCGTGCTGGACGGCAGGCTGGTGCAAAGCGCAAACGGTCTGGCCGGGCATCTTGGTTTTGTGTCCAGCCCGTTTGGCGATTCCATGTGCGGATCGGGCCGGCGCGGAACGGTGGAATCCGTAGCGTCGGGTCGCGCAATCGCTGCAGCGGCGGGAACAGTGGATGCAAAGGCCGCCTTCAGCGCTGACACCGAAGAGGCCCGCCGCGCCATCGAAATTTCCGCGGCCGCCATTGCGCGGCTGGGTGCCGATCTTGCCGCCATATTCGGTCTGGAACGCCTTGCCATCGGCGGCAGTGTTGGCCTCGCCGAAGGGTACATCGCGCTGGTAACCGAAAAGATGGTCGTCGAACCGCCGCTGTTCCGGGTTCCGGTTGTACCGGCGGTACTGGGCCACGATTCTGCGCTGCTCGGCGCGCTCTGCTCATGAGGAAGGCTCAATGAAGGTCCTGATTTGCCGCTCCCACCCGGAAGCTATCGAGCGATCGGTCAGAATGATCGAAGCCCATATCCGTGATACGCCAAGGCCCGTCTTGGGGTTGGCAACCGGTGGCACCATGCTGCCACTCTACAAACGGCTGGCCGAGTTGCACCGTGACGCCGGCCTGTCCTTCGCCGGTTGCTCTTCATTCAATCTCGACGAGTATGTCGGGATCGCGCCTGATCACCCGGCTTCTTACCATGTCTACATGCGCCGGGCGCTTTTCGATCATGTCGACATCGATCTTGCCCGGACCCACCTGCCGCGCGGCGATGCCGCCGATGTCCATGCCGAAGCCCGTGCCTTCGAGGATCGGATTTCGGCTGAAGGCGGGATCTCGCTCCAGCTTCTTGGCATTGGCCAGAACGGTCATATCGGGTTCAATGAACCGACATCCTCGCTGGGATCGCGAACCCGGATCAAGACTTTGACGGAAAGCACACGTATCGCGAACCGGCAGTATTTCGGCGAAGGCGAGACCCCGCCGCATTACGCGCTGACCATGGGCATCGGTACCATTCTCGACGCGCGCGAATGCCTTTTGGTGGCGACCGGAAAGGCGAAGTCGGCGGCGGTCGCCGCGATGGTCGAAGGCCCGGTTTCCGCGATCTGTCCTGCTTCGGCGCTTCAGCTTCACGCCCGCGCCACGATCGTGCTGGATCAGGATGCCGCGAGTGAGCTGAAACTCATGGACTATTATCAGCATGTCCATCCCGATGGCGGGGATACCAGCTTTGACTGATCTCATCTTGCTTGCCGACCGCCTCTATGACGGTGTCGCACCGGATTTCCAGCGCGATCAGGCGATCGTGTTGCGCGGCGGGATGGTCGCCGAAATGCGTGACGCGACCGCGCAGGATCGTGGTTCGCCGCACGCTGTCCGGACAGCCATCGCCGCGCCGGGCATGATCGACATCCAGATCAACGGCGCCGCCGATGCGCAGTTCAACTTCGATCCGACGCCTGAAACGCTTGGCCGGATGGCGGCCGGGGCGCGGGAAGGCGGCACCGCGCATATCCTGCCTACCTTCATCACTGCCCACGGGCAGGCCTATTTGCAGGCGCTGTCGGCGGTGCGGCAGGCGATGGCCGACAGGGTGCCGGGGATCGCGGGCATCCATCTGGAAGGCCCGTTCCTGTCGCCCGCGCGCCCCGGCATTCACGATCCGTCCGCGATCCGCCCGCTGGACGAAGAGGACGTAGCCGCGCTGGAACACGCGGCGCGCGACTTTCCCGGCCCGATCCTGCTGACCCTGGCGCCCGAATGCCAGAAGCCCGAACATGTCCGCAGGCTGGCCGAGGCAGGGATCATCCTCTTTGCCGGCCATTCCGAGGCGAATTCGGAGCATCTGACCCATGTCAGCGGTGTCACGCATCTGTGGAACGCAATGCCCGCCCTGACCAGCCGGACGGCAGGGATCGTGGCCGAGGTTCTGGGCGGCGACCGGCTCTTTGCCGGCCTGATTGCGGATGGCCACCATGTTGGCGCCGGGGCGTTGCGCCTGTCGGTCAGGGCCGCGCCCGACCGGCTTTGTCTCGTGACCGACGCGATGCTGACCCTTGCGGGCACCGTCACCGGCTTTGAACTGCATGGACGTCAGATCAGACTTTCCGGCGGCAAGCTTACGGCGGCGGATGGCACGCTTGCCGGGGCCCATATCGCCCTTGACGAGTCGGTTCGCAATTTGATCGCGCTGACCGGCATCATGCCGGTTGACGCGCTTCGCATGGCGACGATCTCTCCTGCCCGTTCCTTGCGCTGCGAGAACCGGCTGGGGGCCATCGCGCCGGGCCGCGAAGCCTCGATCAGCCTGTTTGACGGCAGCCTCTCGGCGGTGGGCGTCGTGGTCGGCAGAAGTTTGTTTCTGAAAGGCGCGCACCGGGAGCCGCGCGTCATCTGACAAAGGATGACGCAGGCTTCCGGTGGCACAGCCCCGCGCGGGCAGGCTGATTTCACCGTTCGACCGGGCGGCTTCAGTTACCCGTCAGTTCGCCGATAAGCTCGGCTGTGGTGATCTGCCGGCAGTATCCCTTGATCGCGCGCAGGCTGTTGTCGTGCCGTTCCTGACTGTAGGTGAGGCAGGCGTCGGTGATCTGGGTGACGAGATAGCCAAGGTCACAGGCGTCGCGGATCGCGCTTTCAACGCATTGGTCGGTGATCAGCCCCGAGATTACCAGTTGCCGCACGCCGAGGTTGCGCAGGACATAGTCGATATGGGTCGAGACGAAGACTGATGATGACGATTTCGGCAGGACGATCTCATCCTGTCCCGGTGCGATCTGGTCGATCACCTTGCCATCCCACGACCCCTTGGCGACGTTGAAACCGGTGATCTTGTAGTCGAGCGACCGGTCCCGGCCGTCGAGCGTCAGGCTTTCGATGGTCGTGTACATGACCTCGACCCCGTGGGTGCGGCAGGCCCGCTGGATCGCCTGCATGTTCGGGATGACCCTGGTTTCCAGTTCGGAAAAGTACCAGCCGTATTTGGCGTCGAACTCGTCCTGCGGCAGACCGTCAAATTCCGCACCCTTGCGGTGCGCGGAAAAGTTCTGCACGTCGATGAAGAGAAGGGCCGATTGTTCGGGATGAAGCGGCACTTGCCGGGTGAGCGTTTGGGGTGCGGTTGCCATGAATTTGTCCTACCAGCCAGTAAAGGGTTCCGTCTTTTTCGTATCGAAGCGACCTGCCAAAACGTCCGAAAGCGCCTGGTCGAGGATCGCCACCGCCTCGTCCGCCTCGGCCTCGGTCAGGATCAGCGGCGGCGTCAGTTCCAGAACGTTGGATTGCATGCCGACATAGTGAAGCACTGCGCCAAGTTCAAAGGCACGATACACGACCTGCGCGGCAAGATCCGGCGCCGGGGTCCGTGTCGCGCCATCCCGCACGAGTTCGACGCCGATCGCCAGCCCGCGCCCGCGGATCTGCCCGATCGCGGCGTGTCTTGCCGCCAGCGTTGCAAGCCCGTCGCGCAGGCGCGCGCCGACGCGGCCGGCATTGCCCGCAAGGTCATCGCGCCGGATGATGTCCAGCACCGCCAGCGCGGCGCTGGCGCAGATCGGATTGCCGTGCAGTGTCTGCATCGAAAAGGCGGTTGCGTGGTCCAGGATCGCGGCAGGCCCCACCAGAGCCGAGACCGGCAGCCCGCCGCCCAGCCCCTTGCCGAAAGTCACAAGATCGGGGGTTATCCCTTCCCACTCGAAGCCGTGCAGCCTGCCGGTACGGCCGAGCCCGATCTTGACCTCGTCACAGACGGTCAGGATGCCGTACCGGGCGCACAGTTCGGCCAGACCGCGCATAAAGCCCGAGGGCGGAACAATCATGCCGCCATCGGCGAGGATCGGTTCGAAAAAGCAGGCCGCGACCTCATGGCCAAGGCCATCTGCCGCAAGCAGCCCGGCGATGTGATCCAAAAGCCGGGACCCGCCCGGATCCCCGCCGAAGGGACGGTAGGGGTCGGGATAGGGAAGCAGCATCAGCCCGGGGAATTTCTGCGCATGGGCTTGCGAGCCATGCCCGGACACCGCCATCGAACCGGCGGTTCCACCGTGGTATGCGCCGGAAAACGCAATAATGCGCGGCCGGCCTGTCGCCGCCAGAACCGCACGCGCGGCGGTCTCATTCGCGTCAGAGCCGGAATGCCCGATCCAGACGCGGCGGCTGTCCGTTCCGGGCGTAAGGTCAAGCAGGGTGCGCGCCAGTTGCCACGCGGGCGCGACGGCGGCGGAAAGGGCGCTCGCCCCCGCCGGTTGCCGGGCGGCATCGGCGACCGCGCCTGCCCAATCGGGATGTCCGTGGCCAAGCGAAGCCGCGCCCCAGCTGGCCGAAAGATCGAGGACTGTCCTGCCGTCATCCGTGGTAAGCCGGGTGCCGCATCCCTTGGTGACGGCCAGCGGAAAGAACCGCAGCTGTTGAAGCCGCGAAACCGTGGTGCTTTCCTCCGCATAGCAATAGCCGCCGCCCACGGGCATCACCCGGCCTCCAGGACCGAACGGATCGCGCCTGCCAGATAGCCGGCCCATAGGGACTGTCCTTCCGGCGTCCGTATCTGGTCGTTTCGGATCTCGACGAGGCAGTGGCGGATATTCCGGGTCTCGCATTGGGTCGGGACAAACCAGTCGGTTTCGTCGTCGATCTGGTAGGGCTGGTTGAGCGCGAGCGTCAGGTCGGCCGCTCCGGCGACATGGTCCAGAAGCCTCTGCGAGGTGTCCAGTTCCTGGCGGGCAAGAAAACCCGCATGCCACGGGCGCGGCGGCCCCAGGCGCAGGGCGGGTGTGAAGGAATGGATCGAAAGGGCAAGCCGGCGGGGATGGCTTTGAAATCCGCTCTCGACGGCGGTGGCGAAGGGGTCGAAGATATTCCGCACCCGGGCGGCGCGCTGTTCGGGCGAAAGCGCCACATTCGCGGGGATCGCTTGTGTGTCGCTGACCGCCGGGATGGCGCCCGCGCTTTGCGGCGGGCGGTTGCAATCGATCACCAGACGGCTGTAGCGCTGCGCGATCAGTGGCGCGCCGAGCTGCCCTGCGATAAGGCGTGCAACGCCCATCGCACCGATATCCCAGCCGATATGGTCGTCGATCGCGCCTGGGGGCAGGCCCAGATCGCCAAGCATTTCGGGGATCGCCTGGCCGGCATGTTCGCAAACCAAAAGGACGGGCGCGTCGCTGTCGCGGTTGACCCATTCTACCGGCGCGGGGTCGCGGGCGGTCAGCAGCGCAGGCGGGCGGGGATGCGTCGTCATACTTTCTGTGCCTGAAGCGTCGCGGCGGGTATCAGCCCGTTTGGCCGCACGACCAGCATCAGCACGACAAGGCTGAGCCCGATCGGTTCGCGGAACTCCTGCCACTCGGCCGGCAGGAACGCGGCCAGAAAGACCTCGACAAAGCCAAGCACAAAGCCGCCCGCAACGGCGCCGCGAAGCGAACCGAGCCCACCGAGGATGGCAGCGATGAAGGCCTTGAGCACCGGCGTGAAACCCATGAGAGGGTCCACCGAGGCGCGTTGCGACACCCAGAGCACCGCCGCCACGCCGGCGAGAAGGCCCGACAACGCGAAGGCGGCCGAGATCACGGTATTGGCGCGGATGCCCATCAGCCGGGCGATAGCGAAATCCTCGGCCGCAGCGCGCATGGCGATGCCGTGCTTCTGCCGGCTCATGAAGGTTTCCAGAAGGACAAGCATGACCAGTGTCGCAACGATGGCGAAAAGCTTGTTCACCCCGATCACCAGACCGCCGATCACGATACTCTGACCAAGAAAATCGGGGATGACCACGGCCTGTGAACGCGCCGATATCAGGTTCTGAAAGAGGACCT
The DNA here is from genome assembly GCA_020447005.1 of Paracoccaceae bacterium. Taxonomy (GTDB): domain Bacteria; phylum Pseudomonadota; class Alphaproteobacteria; order Rhodobacterales; family Rhodobacteraceae; genus Albidovulum. Next base: position 112,982 of record JAGRDO010000062.1, on the reverse strand, counting down.
GAAGGATCATGGCGACGGCGAAGCTCGTCACCAGCATGGTGGCGCCGGATGAGTTGCGCACAGGCCGAAATGCGATGCGTTCCATGGCCACGGCGGCCAGCATCGCCGCGATGACTGCCAGTGGCGCGCCGATCACGAAGGGCACCCCAGCAAGGCCGCAATACATCAGTACGTAACCGGCGATGGTCATCAGTTCACCATGGGCGAAGTTGATCAGCCCCATGATCGAAAAGACGACCGCGAGGCCCAGCGCCAAAAGCGCATAGGTGCCCCCGAGCGCGATGGCATTGACGGTCTGTTGCAGGATGAGATCCATCTCAGTGGCCCCCAAGATAACTGTCGGCCATAGCGCCGGCAGAGCGCATCTCGGCAGCGCTGCCTTCGCGGATAATCCGCCCCGAGGCCATCAGGTAGGCCCGGTCGGCAATGGCAAGCGCGCCGGCGACATTCTGTTCGACCAGCAGGATCGTCACCCCCTGGTCGCGCAGGGTGGAAATCAGGGCGAAGACCTGTTCGACGATCAGCGGCGCAAGGCCGAGCGAGGGTTCGTCGAGCAAAAGAAGACGCGGGTTGCACATCAGCGCCCGGCCGATCGCCAGCATCTGCTGTTGGCCGCCCGACAGCGTCCCGGCATATTGGCCCTGCCGTTCCTCCAGGATCGGAAACAGGTCGAAGACGCGCCTCAGCGCCGTTTCGATCGCGGCCTTGTCGGTGATCGTGTAGGCGCCCATCCGCAAGTTGTCGGCAACGGTAAGCGTGCCGAATACACGCCGGCCCTCTGGCGACAGCGTCAGGCCCGCGCTCGGAATTTCCTCGGGCGGCAGGTCGGTGATATCGCGCCCGTCGAACAGGACGCGCCCCTCGGCCACCGGCTCCAGCCCCGCGATGCCTTTCATGGTCGAGGATTTTCCGGCGCCGTTGGCGCCCAGAAGGGCGACGATCTCGCCCTTCCGGATTTCGATGTCGATGCCGCGCACGGCCTGAACCGCGCCGTAGCGCAGTTTGAAGTTCTGAAGCTTCAGCAGCGGGGTCATGCGCGGCCCTGCCCTTATTGCATGCGGGGCGCAGGGATCAGCGCCGGGTCCGGCGAGGGCTGGCCGACCAGTTCCCGCTGGCCGCCCTTGATGCGAACCAGCGAAACCTGACGGACCGGCATGCCATCGGTGCCCTTGTAGCTGATCAGACTGGTCGCGCCCTGGACGTTCTCAAGCCCGGCCATGGCGTCGCGGATTGCCTGCGGCTCGGTCGATCCCGCCGCGATTACGGCCGCTTCGACAACCTTCACCAGATCGTATCCGATGGCGTTGAACACGGTCTGCGAGGCCGCGCCCGTCTTTTCCTCGTAAAGCGCATCGAAGGCGGCCAGCGGGCTGCCCTCGGTGGCATAACCTGCGGTGGTGAAGACCACGCCTTCGGCAACGTCGCCGAGGCTGAAGGTCGTCGGGCTGTCGATACCGTCCGACCCGATCACCTGACCGGCATAGCCTGCGGCGCGCAACGCCTTGAGGAAGGTCGGGAAGTCCGGTTCATAGGCCGAGGTCATCACAACCGCCGGCGCCGGGTTCATCGCGGCAATCTGCGTTGCGATGGCCGAAAAGTCAGGCTGGCCCATGTTGTAGGTGGCTTCGCCCAAAACCTCGCCGCCAAGCGATTTCATCACCTCGGCGAAGTAGAGCGGCATGGTCGTGTACTGGCTGTCCGGCGAATAGAGGATGAAGGCGCTTGTCAGGCCCTGCTGAAAAGCCCATGTGGCCGATACCGTGGCCTGGACGTTGTCACCCGGGAAGTTGGCAAAGACGTAGTCGCCGCCGATCAGCGGCAGGGTCGGCGAAGAGGCGCAGGTCGAAATCGCCGGGACCATCGCCTCGGCGACGATCGCGGCGGCAGCGATCGCCGGATCGGCATCGCAGGGCAGCACGATCACTTCGGCACCGCCGTCGACCAGTTCCTGGGTCGCGATTACCGTCTGCGCGGTGTCTGAGCGCACGTCCTTTTCGGTCAGCACGATCGGCGTCGTGCCGCCGATCCCGCCGGCGGCGTTGATCTCGTCCACGGCAATGCGGATGCCTTCGACCACCGGAGCGTCATAAGGGGCAAGCCCGCCGGTTTGCGCCGTCGCCAGGCCCAGCTGAAGTTCATCCGCCTGTGCCGCCAACGCGGCAAGTGTCAGAGCGGCGGTCGTCGTCAAGAGGCGTTTCATCGTGATCTCCCTGTGTTGCTAACTCAGTCTTCATGCCCGGCCTTGCCCAGATAGGCTTCGATGACAGCTGGGTTGTTGCGCACGTCGGCGGGGGTGCCTTCGGCGATCAGCCTGCCTTCGTTCAGCACAACGATCCGGTGGCACAGCGCGTTGATCAGCGCCAGATCGTGATCGACAAGAAGGATGCCGATCCCGAGATCGCCGTTGATCCGGCGCAGCGTTTCCATCAGCGCATCGGTTTCCTCACGGTTCATGCCGGCGGCGGGTTCGTCGAGGAAGATCAGCGATGGCTGACAGACGAGCGCGCGCGCAATCTCAACCCGGCGCTGGTCGCCGTAGGACAGCGTGCCGGCGGCTGCCTCGGCCATGTCCGAAATGCCAAGCCAGGCCAGCGCGCCGGCGGTCCGGGCGTCTGCGTTCCGGCCATCCATCGTCGACAGCGCCGCGACCTGGATGTTCTGGTAAACCGAGAGCGTCGGAAAGAGACGGATGTTTTGATAGGTTCGGGCGATCCCTGCATCGACGAACCTGTGCCTGGCCAGCGTCAGCAAATCGCGCGAGCCGCGAAAGATCGTCCCCGAATCGGGCTTGAGAACGCCCGACAGCAGGTTCAGCAGTGTCGTCTTACCCGAGCCGTTCGGGCCGATCAGGCCCAGAATTTCGCCCGGTGCAACCGTCACGCTGACATCGTCGCAGGCCACGACGCCGCCGAACCGCTTGGTGACGTTGCTTGCCGTCAGGGGATCGGCCCGGACCGGCGACAAGGGCGTGGGCGTCATCGCGCCACGCCGTGCCGGCAGCAGCCATTCTTCCCACTCCTTCAGCCCGACCAGCCCCTCGGGGCGGCGGACCAGTGCCACGAGGATCAAAAGAGCGATACCGATCTGGGTCGTGCCGAAGACCTGCGGGATCTGTACGAAGCCAAGGTCGATACCGCCTTCCAGCCAGCGCAGGATTTCGGTGATCAGGGTCACCACGACGGCGCCGAGGACGGCCCCGGTCACGGTGGTCATGCCGCCCACGATCAGCATGGCCAGCAAGAAGAACGTGTCGGTAAAGTAGAATTTCTTGGGGCTGAAGGCCCCCAGGAAATGCGCGATCAGCACGCCTGTCAGCGCCATCAACCCGGCGCTGATCACGAAGGCGATGTAGCGCTCGCGCTGGACATTAACGCCGACCGCGGCTGCCGCGATGGCGTTTTCCCGGCCCGCACGCAAGCGCAAGCCCGATGTCGAATCGCGGTAGAGACGCGCGACCACCAGCGCGACGAGGCAGCCAAGGGCGGCGACCCAGATCGATGTTTCGCGGGGGACCCCGAAAAAAGTCTGTGCGCCGCGCGTCACGTCCCGCCAGCCGATCAGTATCCCGTGGGTGATGATCAACAGGGCAAGGGTCGCGATGGTTGCCGATGAACCTTCCAGCCGCCAGATCGCGGCACCGACGACCGCGGCGACCAGCATCGTCACAACCACCGCCGCCAGGATCGCCGGCAACAGCCCGAGTTCTGTCGTCGCCAGCCAATCCGGCAATGCCGGCAGCGTTGCCTCCTTGATCTTCGCCGGAAGCGTCAGCAGCGCGCCGACATAGGCACCGATTCCCATGAAGGCGAGATGCCCGAAGCTCAGGATTCCGGAATTTCCGGAATAAAGGCCCATCGCGGCGATTGCAGCGAGCGAGACGAAAAAGACCGTGACCGTCCTTTCGACAGATGTCCCGATGATACTGCCCCCAAAGGCCAGAATGAGGACGAAGGCCAGGGCAGCCAGAACGGCGGCGGCGAGATGAGGCCGGGGGGAGGTGAGTTCCATCGAGAATCCTCAGCGATCCGGCACAACGTCTGAAATTGGGATTTCAAAGTCAACAAAATACTAATTGACTGAAATCTCTATTGCAGCCACTCTCGGGCAGACCAATGCGAGTGAGGGGGGCGGATGACCGTTAGGGAGCGGATCGCTTCATCGGCAGAAAACCTGACGGCGATCGAGCGGAAACTGACGGCGGCGCTGTTGGCGGACTATCCTTATGCCGGGCTTTCCCCGATTCAGGATCTGGCCAGCCATGCCGAGGTTTCGGCGCCGTCGATCTCGCGGTTCATCGCCAAGATCGGTTATTCCGGCTACCAGGAATTTCAACGCAATCTTCTGTCCGAACTTAAAGAGGGGCAGAGATCGCCCATCGACATCCACGTCGGTCGCCGCCCGCTTCAGGGCAGCTTTCTCGCCGATTTCATGGCGCGCGCATCAAGCCTTATGGCGGGCGTCGCGGCCGCGGTCACCGACGATCAGTTCGAGCGGATCTGTTCACTGCTCGCCGACCCCCGGCGCGAAATCCACCTGATCGGCGGCCGGGTCAGCAACGCGCTGGCCGCGACCCTTTCTTTTCACCTCCGGCAATTGCGAGGCGGCGTTTACCATATGCCGACCGATACAGAGGTCTGGCCCGAATACCTGCTGCGGATGAAGCCGGGTGACGTGCTGTTTGTCGCGGATTTCCGCCGCTACCAACCGACGATGTTGCGTCTGGCCAAAAAGGCGCAGGCGCGCGGTGCGCGCGTTGTGGTGATGACCGACAAGTGGCTTTCGCCGGTCGCCAGACACGCTGCCGAGGTGCTTCCGGTACCGATAGAATCGGGAACGTTGTGGGACACCTACGCGCCTGCGTTGGCCGTTATCGAGGCGATGGCCACCAAGATCGCAGAAGACAATTTTGAGCAGGCCCAAACGCGAATCCGCGCTTGGGACGCGGCTCGCTTCACGGAACAGGACACATCCAAATGACGCCAATGCCCCTCATCGTCGCAACGACATGTGACCTCGCCGGCAAGGTACGCGGCAAGGCCTTTCCGGCCAGCCAGCTTGAAAAACGCCTGAAGCGCGGCGTCGGCTGGGTACCGACCAACGTGATGATCAATTGCTTCGACAGCATCGGCGAAAGCCCCTTCGGTTCACTCGGTGACCTGCTGCTGGTTCCGGATGCCGCGACAGAGGTTAAGGTCGATTTCGGTGTTGGCGCATCCGAGCATTTCTTGCTGGGTGATATCGTCACGCTTGAAGGTGCACCGTGGGACTATTGCACACGTGCGCTTTTGCGCGCGGCATTGGCGCGGCTGCACCGGGTTGCCGGTGTGCGTCTGATCGCGGCATTCGAGCACGAGTTCCAGCTCAGGGGCGAGCCGGCCATCCCCAATCAGGGTTTCGGCCGCGAGGCCTTCGAACAGCAGCGCCCGTTTCTCGAGATGCTGATGGGCGCTCTTGAACAGGCCGGGCTGAATCCTGACAGTATCATGAAGGAATACGGCCCGAACCAGTACGAGGTCGTTGTCGGCCCGCAAGAGGGTCTCCGCGCCGCAGACGAGGCGGTGATCCTGCGCGAACTGACCCGCTCGGCGGCGCGCGCGAATGGCGAAAGGGCCACCTTTGTCCCCATCCGCGATGTCACCAGCGTTGGAAATGGCGTGCATGTGCACATGAGCTTCGTGAACGACGAGGGCGAAGCGCTGACCTACGACGCCGATGGTCCCTGTGGCATGTCCGGCCTGACCGGCGCCTTTTCTGCCGGGATCCTCAAGTATCTGGAGAACATCGTGGCGCTGACGGCGCCCTCAGCGATTTCCTATGAACGCTTAACCCCGCACCGCTGGTCGGCGGCTTACAACAATCTCGGATTCCGCGACCGAGAAGCCTCGTTGCGTATCTGCCCCGTAACGACGAAGGACCCTGCCGCCATCGCCCGGCAGTTCAATATCGAATACCGGGCTGCCGACGCGGCGGCCTGCCCGCACCTTGCACTTGCCGCCATCGTTCACGCCGGCGTTCAGGGCATCGAGGAGGGGCTGACCCCGCCCGCGCCCACGCAGGACGACCTTTCGTTGCTGTCGCATGAGGACCTGACCGCCCGCGGATTTGTGCGCCTGCCCACCTCGCTCGAGGCTGCGCTGGATCGTTTCGAAGCAAACGCGACCGCGACGGGCTGGTTCCCCGACGGCTTCGCATCGGTCTACCGGGCTCACAAGAACTCTGAAATCGCCTGTCTCGCCGGGCTGGACACGCCGGCACGTTGCGCCGCTTATGAGGAGACCTATTGAAGGCGCCCTGAGCTTTCGAAAGGGTTCTTTGCATTGACGGCTAAGGGCCGTGTTTATCGTTATCTTACGCGCCTATCACTCAGCCGCTTGGAACAGTTTGGCGCTGACGCCCCACCAACGACATCTCCATACGCGATATCGTTGGTTGGGGCGGGTCATTCCAGGAAACACCATCCCAACGACCTTGCTTTTCTACAAGTTCCCCAAGAATTTTCTCGCGGCCTCGCCATGGCTGGATCTCAGTTCACGAATGTCCGTTCCGACCGGTTCGCCGTCGACAACCTTCCATTGTCCGGCAACCATGACACGATCTGCGCGATGGGCACCGCACAACACCAAAGCTGCAAGAGGATCTCCGGCTCCGGAAAACCGGAGTTCGTCCAGAGTGAACATTGCCAGGTCGGCTTGTCGCCCAACCTCAATTTTCCCGATATCACTGCGGCCAATGCACTTCGCGGACCCTTCGGTAGCCCAGCGGAACGCATCAAAATGTGTCACGGTTGCAGCGTTGTACGTCAGCCGGTTCAACATCAGGGCGTGGCGAACCCCTTCGATCAGGTTGGAGCTATCGTTTGAAGCTGAGCCATCAACTCCGAGGCCGACAGGAGCCCCCGCATTTTCAAGATCGATCGTACGGCAATGCCCGGATGCCAGAACCATGTTCGAGGTGGGGCAATGGCAGATACCGACGCCATGTTTGCCAAGCTTGCATATTTCATCGTGGTTGAAGTGAATTCCATGCGCGAGCCAGACGCGCGGATTGAGCCAGCCAACGTCTTCGAGATAGTCCACCGGCCGGCAATTGAAATGTTCCAGGCAATAGTCGTTTTCATCGAGCGTTTCCGCCAAATGGGTATGAAGCTGACAATCGTATTTCTCCGCAAGATAGAGGCTTTCCAACATCAGCCGTTTCGTGACGTTGAAAGGCGCGCAGGGTGCCAGTGCAACCTGTAGCATCGCCCCGTCGGAAACGTCGTGGTACATTTGCAGGAGCCGTTCGGAATCTGCCAGAATCGTGTCTTCATCTTGCACGGCAATGTCCGGCGGCAGTCCGCCATCCTTTTTGGAGAGGTTCATCGAACCACGATTTAGAATGAACCGAATGCCGCTTCTGGCCGCCTCCTCGACCTGGATGTCCGATGCCCCATCCAGTTTGTCATTGAACAAATAGTGGTGATCGGAGGCAGTGGTGCATCCTGACAGAAGCAGTTCGGTCATGGCCAATCGGTTGGCCATGCGGAAGCTCTCATCATCCAGTTTCGACGCCCAGATGGGATACAGGCTTTCCAGCCATGGAAACAGTTCCTTGTTGATCCCCTCCGGATGGGCCCGCGTCAGAGTCTGGAAGAAATGGTGATGCGTGTTTATCAACCCCGGAATAACCACATGTGATGATGCGTCGAAAACATCGTCGTATGCAGTAGCGGGTGTTTTGCCGGCGGCGACGAGTTCTATAATTCGGGTGCCCTGAACAACGATCCCGCTTCCCGCATGTTCGGCGAGAATGCTCAAGGGGTTCTTGATCCAGATCGTCCTGAACGATGTCGTCATGAACTAAGTTACTCCCAATAAAACTGCTAGGCGGAACGCTGTTTGGCAAGAAAGCCATTTGAAACGACGCGGCGCCGGGTCGTGCCGCCGGCAACGAGACTTTCGATGTCGCGGGCATCGCTAATTACAAAATTTGCCTTGTTTCCGACCTTGATCTCGCCGTACCCGCCCAGCCCCATGACAGTGGCCGCATGTTGCGTGACCATCCGGAAGACTTCAGCCATATCATCGGCCAGAAGCTGGCCGGCCAGAAGCGTCCAACGCGCGATTTCCGCCAGGTCTCCGGTTCCCGTCGGAACGAAGGGATCCTGGATATTGTCGGACGCGGCGGCGATCGTTACGTCAGATCCAAGTATCTCCTTTACCCGAGTAAGTCCGCGAGCCGGGAGCTTTTTCGCTTCGCGGGCTTGTAGATATAGATTTGCAGCCGGCAGGGTCACTACTGAAACACGCAAATCCGCCAGACGGTCGAGAATTCGTGCAAAGGCGTCGGGCTCCATCGCGCTCAGCACAGAACAATGGCCGAGCGTAACCCTCCCTTGCATTCCAAATATTTCGACCCGGTCCAGAACATGATCAAAGAGCTGCGCGTCGGGATCCAGATGCTCGTCCATATGAAGGTCGAGCGGCAGTCCGGTTTCAGCGGCCGTTTCGAACAGGCAATCGAGATATGGGAGGGGCTGTTTGGCGAGGGACGGCGTGCCTCCTACAACATCCCCCAAACGCGCCGCAGGGGCGGCGTGGGTCCGCAGCCAGTCCAGATCCTGGGTGGCCCCGGAACTGAGAAACGATACGATCTGGATCCGAATACCGGCCCCAATTTCATCGCGGATTTCCCGAAGAACCTCGAGGCCGTCCATGCCAGTATCCTGATCGACATTGGTATGGGTTCGGATCGCTGTCGTTCCGTGACGCAGGCATTGAGCGACTGTTGCGAGTGCACGGCGCCGCGTATCCTGCCTGCCGCATGTGCGCGCATATCGCCCGAATGATGTGACCGCTCCAAACAGCGTTCCCGATGGGTTCGGAGTGAAGGGAAGCGATCGGCTCTTGTCGAGGTGTTGATGGCAGTCGAGAAAGGCCGGTGCGATCAATTCCCCAGACAGTGTCAGCACATCGCTGGTGACCGGGATCGTCCCGGCGGGTTCGATCGCCTCGATCACACCCTGCCTGTCAAGTTTGATGTCGACCGGTCGGGTGGTACGCGTCTTTCCGGTGCTGACTACTCCTCCGGTGATTAGCGAGGGGGCCGGTTCGAAGGACAGGTCTCCAACATCTTTCGGAGCAATCGCCATGTGGTCTCACTCTATTTGCGGATTCAACGCCGCCATCTCTGGAACGGCGCTGAATCTCGATGCTTTCAGCTTACTGAGGGATTTCTCCGGAGATCAGGCCGGCTTTGGCTTTGTCGAGCGCCGCGCGCTCCTCGGAAGTCACCGGTTGGGATGCGTTTTCGTTGAACGTGATCTTCAACACAGTGTCACTTTCCAACCCGAACACGATATTGTGGCCCGGATTGAAATCCCCGTCACGAATCTGCTGCGCGACTTCGACGATACCTTGACCGAAGTCCGGGACGTAGTTTCCCAGAATCTGTTTGGGAGCCGACTCGGTGAAATCTGCGAATGCTCCGAATGCGACGACATCCGTTTTCGCTTCGCTCACGGCCTGAAATGCGCCCAGTGCTGCGGAATCGGCGTTGGGAACGATCATGGTGGCGCCGTTGGCGATCATAGTGATCGCGGCTTCCTTTACTGCGGCCGAATCAGAGAAGTTTCCGATGAAGACGCTGAGTACTTCGAAATCCGGATTGACGCTTTTCGCCCCAGCGGTGAAACCCTTTAGCGCAAATTCGATTGGCGGGATCTTCATCCCCCCAATATAACCGGCCTTGTTTCCGCGATGCGCCGCCAGAACACCCATGAGGTAGAAGGGCTGGAAAGGAGTGAGTGTGATCCCAACCATGTTGTCGTTGTATTCGAAACTGGAAGTGATCAGGAACGTCGTATCGGGATAGTCCGGCGCAACGCTCATTGCAGCGTCCTGAAACTCAAACCCATGGCCAATGACGATGTCGTAGTCTTGGTCGGCAAAATCCAGAAATGCTTTTTCATAGCTTGCAGGGTTGTGATCCAGTTCAACGAAGCTGACCTCGGCCCCCAGTTCGTCCCTGGTGCGCATCAACGCGTCATAGGCGATCTTGTTCCAGCCGCTCTCTGTTGCAGATCCTCCGGTCAAGAGCCCAACTTTGAACTCTTCGGCCTGGGCAGACGTGGCAACGCCGATGGCGAGGACCGTACTTGCGACAAGGCTGGAAATCTTGGGTAACATTCTCATATTATTCTCCCTGTTGAGCGGATTTCACCCGTTGCAAACGATGGTGGCTTGCGACGCTCCGGATGTTAGGATGGCGCTTCTGTTCCAACAAATTCGATAATGTGCAATATTGATAAAGTTTTCTTATGACTGCATCGGAACGCCTGAATCTACGCGGATATTGCCTTCGCCAAACAGGGTCGTAGTGGGCATCACCGCTGCGTCTAGGAGAGAAGGTGCGCATAGAATGCCGCGGCGGCCGGGCTGAGCGATCTTTCTCGCAACGTCAACACGACGACCTTGCGTGGTTCAAGGTGTCCGCTGACCGGTAGGATCGCGATGTTTGTGTTACCGGTAAGTCCACGGGACGAATCCGGCAAAACACCGATTCCGAGACCTTGCTCGATCAATGCCAGCAGCGTTGTCGAAAACTGAACGGAATAGGTTTTTTGGATAGGGATCTTCCGCTCTTCGAATATCTGATCGATCTTCTTCTGAAGCGGGTTATCAGCATTCAGCGCAACAAACTCCTGATTGGCCAAATCCTGCCACTGGACCTTTTCCCTCTTCCTGGCGAGTTCATGATCAATATGGCAGAACACGGCCAGATGGTCTGTGAACAGCTCTTTCTCGTTGATCTCGCCCTCCATGAACCGGCTCGAACCGATACCAATATCGACTTGTCGGTCCAGAAGAAGATCTTTGATCCGGGCCTCGTGGACATCTCGGATATCCACGTGGATTTCCGGGTGGCGTTCCTTGAAGGTTCGGATTTTCTGCGGAAGGTAAGTCGCGGCCAAGACGACAGCCGAGGCAACGTTCACCCGGCCGGTCCGAAGATTGGACAGATCGTCCAATAGGTCTACCGCGTTATCCACACGGCCGAGAATATCCTCCACCAGCGGCAGGAACCGGCGGCCTGCATCTGTCAAGCCGACAAGCCGCGTGTGGCGGTCGAACAGCGAGGTGCCAAGATGCCCTTCGAGTTCCTTGATGAGCACGCTTACCGCGGATTGTGTAAGACCGATCTCCTCAGCAGCCAGTCGAAAGCGCTTTTGTTCGGCAACGGCGATGAAGGCACGAAGTTGTTTGAGGGTGATGGATGTCAATACCCAGATCCTTTCTGCAACAGTCAGAGGTGTATAGGATAAAAAAATCGGGATAATCTATCCTATTTTTGAATTAGCTTAATCTATCCGTTTGGCGATACTGGGCTGGAAACCCTACTGGCATACATATTGAACCGGAGGCTCCGAGTGGAAACATACCTCGCAGAATGGATGCACATCGGGTTGCGTTGGCTGCACCTCGTGACGGCGATCACATGGGTCGGATCCTCATTCTATTTCAACCGGATCGACCGATCCTTCCGCCCGCCCGAGCCGCCGATCGACCGCGTAAGCGGTCATCTGTGGTCGATACATGGCGGGTCGATTTACAACTACCGCCGTTATCCGCTTGGGCCGGGGTTCGTGCCCGGGCAGCTGAAGTGGTCGAAATGGGAATCCATGGGGACATGGGTCTCCGGGGCGCTGTTACTGGCGGTCATCTACTGGTGGGGCGCCAGCGTCAATCTCCTGTCTGGTTCGTCGCCGCTCTCCCCGGCAAGCGCCATAGGCATCTCAGCAGTGAGTATCGTTGCGAGCTGGTTCATCTACGATGCCCTTTGCAAGGCCATTGCAAATGACAGGATACTGATCGTCGTCCTTACAATCTTTTTCGGCGCCTCCGTCTGGGGCTTCAGCCAGTTGTTCAGTGGCAAGGCGGCATATCTGCATACCGGAATTGCGATGGGCACGATCATGGCGGGCAACGTCTGGTTTGTCATTTTGCCGGGGCAACGGCGCATGCTGAAGGCGATCGACGATGGAACGATCGATGATTTCGACGTGGGAGCGGATGCGAAGCGCCGGAATTTCCACGCCAATTATTTGACCCTGCCTGTCCTGTTTGCGATGATTGGTGCGCATTTCCCGATCACCTATGGACACGATTACGGCTGGCTGGCCTTTATCCTGATCAGCGCGGCCGGCGTTTCGATCCGGCATTTCTTCAACACGATGCATGCCGGCGAGGCGAAGTTCGGCTACATCGCGCTCGGCGCGGCCTTCATTCTGGCAACGATGCTGCTGATTGCGCCGAAGCATCTGTTTTCTGAACGTTCCGTCAGCGCCGAAACGGTCGATCTGGCACGGGTCGAGCGGATCCGTACCGAGCGCTGCACGCCCTGTCACGCCGAAAACCCCACCTTCGAGGGGTTCGACGAAGCTCCGAAAGGGGTGACATTCGAAAACCTTGCGAAGATGTCGCTTTTGGCCGCGAACATCGATCAGCAGGTTGTGTTGACGGATACGATGCCGCCAGGAAATTTGACCGAAATGACCGAGAAAGAGCGGGCGGTGATCGGCGAATGGATCGCCCAGGGTGCGCCAGCTGAGTAATCAAGAACGGGGCTTGTGAACATGACGAACTCTGAACAGGCGAACTTTCCGAAACGGGATTTCACCGGTTACGGGCGCACCCCGCCGCATCCGCGATGGCCCGGCAACGCACGCATCGCCATCAATTTTGCGGTCAATATCGAAGAGGGTTCGGAGTATTCGCCTCTGGACGGTGATCCGCGGACCGATACGGCGCTGACCGAAGGCGAGGGCATGGATACCGGCATTGTGGGTCGCGACCTGGCCGCCGAGTCGATGTACGAGTACGGAAGCCGGGTCGGGTTTTGGCGGCTGCTCTCATTGTTCGAGAAGCGCGGGCTTCCGTTTACCGCGTTTGCATGCGCGAAGGCACTGGAGCGGACGCCGGATATCGCTGCGGCGCTGAGGGACAACGCTGCGGATGTTTGTTGCCACGGCTATCGATGGGAGAAGCACTGGTTGCTTACCCGCGAAGAAGAAAAGCGACAGATCGAACGCGCTGTTGAAAGCCTGCAGCAATCGCTGGGTCAGGGTCCACAGGGCTGGTGCTGCCGCTATGGACCAAGCATCAACACGCGCGAATTGCTTGTCGAAGCCGGAATTTCTTATGATTCCGACGCCTACAACGACGAATTGCCCTATTGGGTCGATGTGAACGGCCGCAAGCAGCTGATCATACCGTATTCGTTGGTCGCAAACGATTGCAAACTCGTGCCACGCGGCCTCCAGACCGCAGACGACTTCTTTGCCCTGCTCTCCGATGCCTTCGATCAGCTTTATGAGGAAGGTGAAACGAACCCCAAGATGCTGAATATCGGCCTTCATCCAAGAATGGCCGGACACCCCGGACGGGCGCGCGGCCTGGCCCGCTTCCTCGATCATGTGAGATCCCATGATCGAGTCTGGGTCTGCAAGCGAAACGACATTGCCCAACACTGGCGTCAGACTTTCCCAACCGAAGACGGCAAAGGCTAAATGGATGTTGCTCGCCAAGCCGGAAATCTGCGCCAAGACTGATATCGCACCGGGTCGTCCGCGGATCGCTTTCCTTTTGCCGGATGGCGAAGACGGCGGTGCAGATGCGCGTTTCAGCCTGGCCGAGACCGCGTACCACGATGCCGGACTGTCCCTGGACCAGGTGGATCACCCGATTCTCGTTGTGCCGACCGGTCCGAATCCCGGGCCGTATGTCCTGATCAGGATCGACGAAGATCGGGGCAAAATCCGGTCCCGCGCCGGTTCGGCGTTGAGAGCTCTGCAGGCTCACCGTGTGCAGGCGTGCACGGTTCTGCTGCCGGACGCAGACACCGCAACGATACAGGCGATCGTCGAAGGCATCTTGTCGGCCAATCATGTCTTCACCTCTGACGGCCCCGCACGTGGGCGGATGCATGTCATTACGGATCTGAATTTCGCGTTCGACAAGCCTGGCGAAGAATCCGCGCGTGCTGTGAACCGGGCCTGGCTTACCAGTCTGGCCAGCCTGAATGCGCGAGATCTTGCAACCGAACCCGCAAATACATTGACCCCTGAGGTCTTCAAGCAGAGGTGCGTCGAACTGGCCGGCGACACGGGGATGGATATCACCGTGATGGAGCGTCCAGACCTTGAAGCGGCCGGAATGCAGGGCATTCTCACGGTGTCAGCCGGTAGCGCGCATGACGCATATCTGATCGAGCTCGCCTGGCGGCCGGGTGGGCTGGTGGGCGAGGCGGAGGCGGCGCCAGTCGTACTTGTCGGAAAAACGGTCACCTTCGATTCCGGAGGCATTTCTCTCAAGAACGCGCTCGACATGGATCACATGAAGGCGGACATGGGCGGCGGCGCCGCTGTGTTCGGGTTGATGCAGATGGTTGCTGCGTTGGCGCCTGAATTTCCGGTGACAGCGGTATTCGCCGTTGTGGAAAACATGCCCGGACCGAACGCCATGCGGCCGAGTGACGTCATTCGAACCGCGTCTGGCAAGACGGTAGAGATCATCAACACCGATGCCGAGGGGCGCTTGATCCTCGCCGATGCGCTCCACCATGCCGCCGGGATGAACCCGCGTGTCGTGATAGATTTTGCGACCCTGACGGGGGCGAGCGCGGGTATATTTGGACCAATCGGCATCGGTACGTTTTCGAACGACGATGCATGGTTCAAGCGCCTCCAGGATGCCGACGCGTTCGCCTGCGAACGGGTCTGGAGACTGCCGTTGTGGGAACAATATCTCGAATTTCTCAAGAGCCCCGTCGCCGACCTGCGAAACTTCTCGTTGATCGGGCACAACGGATCGACCCTTACGGCGGCCGCGTTTCTGATGCAGTTCGTGGGCGACCACCCCTGGATGCATCTCGATCTTTACAACACCTGCTGGAATGCGTCGGCGACTGACAGTCTGATGCCGGTTGGCCCGACCGGAAGCGGGGCAAGGGTCGTGGCGCAGATGCTGATCAACATGACCGAACACAATCACCGAAACACCACTAGCAAAAATAGGAACACAGTATGAGCATCAAAGAGGTATACACGCCGAAAGTGCTGACGTCGCCAAATCCGCATTCCCAGGCGACGCTTGCCGGCAATCACTTCTACACCGCGACGGTCTCACTGGATGTTGAGGGAAAGGTGGTCGGGGTCGGCGATATCAGGGCGCAAACCCGTCAGGCCCTGACCAACCTTTCGCATCTTCTGGAAGTGGCAGGCGGTACCTTCAAGGATGTCGCCCGCGTCATGATTTATCTGTCAGACATGCGGTATTTTCAGGGCATGAACGAAGCCTACAAGGAGTTCTTCAATGGCGACGTCCTGCCGTCGCGTGCCACCGTGACCGGTAGTTTCGGCATTCCTGAACTTCTGGTCGAGTTCGATGTCATTGCTTACATCGACAACCCGAAGGTATCGTGAGATGGACCTCTGGCGGTTGAACATACACGAACTGACCGCCGGTTATCGAAATGGTAAGTTCAGCCCGGTTGAGATTTTCGATAGTACCGTCAAGCGAATTGACGCGGTCAATCCCGTCCTGAACGCGATCGTCTCGTTCAATTGGGCCGAAGCGCGCGCCGCCGCCGAAGCATCGGCGGCGCGTTGGAAGAATGACGCAGCCCTGAGCGAGATAGACGGGGTGCCGATAACAGTTAAGGACAACATCCCTGTCAGGGGTCTGCCATGCACGTGGGGCAGCAGGTCCTACGCCGACTACCGGCCTGAACGCGATGAGTTTCCGATTGCCCGGTTGCGGCAGGCCGGGGTTGTGATCCTCGGTAAGACGAATGCCCCCGAATTCACTTTGCAGGGTTATACCGACAACCTTGTCTATGGGGCGACCGGCAACCCCTGGAATCCAGACCTGACGCCGGGCGGCTCCAGCGGCGGCGCAGTCGCCGCTGTCGCCAGCGGGATGGGCGTCGCCGCGATCGCGACCGACGGGGGCGGGTCAATTCGCCGCCCTTGCGCCCATACCGGGCTTTACGGGCTGAAGCCAAGCCCCGGTTTCGTCGGCCGCGCCGACGGCCTGCCGGCGCTACTCGGTGATTTCGAAACAATGGGGCCGATTGCCCGCTCTGCCAGTGATCTGCGGTGCATACTTCAGATCATGGCGGCACGTCATCCGTTCGACCGGGCATCCATGGCGTTTACGGAAGAGCAACGCCGACAAGCGCCCCGGGTGGCGCCGGGCCGTAAGATCCTGTGTGTCGCCCAATTCGGCGACGCTCCGGTAGACCCTGACATTCGCTCCAGCCTGCTGAATGCCTGCGATACGCTGACCGCACTCGGGCATCATGTCGAAAGTGGTTCGGTGCCCTTTGACGTGGACCGGTTGAACGCCATCTGGGGGCTGATCGGTCCGGTGGGATTGGCCTGGCTTGTGGACAGCCACGGCATCGATCCGAGCCTGCTGAATGACAGTCTGCTTCCAATGATAGAAGTCGGCAGGTCTGCAAGTGCGTCACAATACGTCCAGCTTCTGAATGACGTCGCCGATTTCCGGGTGGGCCTTGCCCGCATCTTCACAGCCTATGACTTCATTTTGACGCCCAGCGTTGCCGCCATGCCGTGGCCAAAGGCGGAAAGCCATCCCGAATTGATAAATGGGACCGCCGCCGGCCCACGGGGGCACGCGATCTTCACGCCTTTCGCGAATGCCGGCGGTCTTCCTGGGATAAACCTGCCGACACGACCTTCGGCAAACAATATGCCCATTGGCTGCCAAATCGTTGGGCCATTCGGCAGCGACCTTGAACTGGTATCAATGGCGGAAGCCTATGAGAATGAGATGGGGCGATTCCGATGGCCGAACCTGTGAGGCACGGAGATTCCGCAACGTTGGCGGCAAAGTTCCTTGCTGGGCATTTTCGCGACGGAACGGCCGGAATGCCCACCATACCGGGTCCATCGACCCGTTCTGAATCGTATCGCATCCAGGACTGTCTGGTCGCGGAACTGGGTGAGATCGTCGCGTGGAAGGTCGGCCGGGGAAAAAGTTCTCCGGAACCCTATTGCGCCCCGGTTCTCCGTCAGCGCCTGTATCAGAATGATGGTCGATATCGGCGCCCGATTCACTTGTCGGCAGCAAGTGTCGAGGCGGAAATCGGGTTGGTCATTGGCAAGGACGTTCCCGCCGGAAACCGAACCTACAGCCGGGAGGATGCACTGGCGCTGGTGGACACCGTGGTTCCGGCGATTGAAATCCTCGAGACGCGCCTGGCGGGAGCCGCCGCGGGCGAGCCCTTTTGGAAACTTGCGGATCTTCAGGCAAATGGCGGCGTGGTGTTCGGGCCGGGAACGCCACGCGGCAACCGGACGTTTCGGTCGGCAAGACTGTCGATCGATGCGCCCGGTGTTTTGGGAACATCCCAAGAGGTGCGACATCCATTTGGGGATCCGGCGGATCTGCTGCAGTGGATGGTCAACCACGCCGCGCACGAACGCGGCGGTCTGAAACGCGGACAGGTCGTGATCACCGGCAGCTATTGCGGCATCCTCGCCCTTTCCGGACCGGGTGCGTGCCGGGTTGAATTTGACGACGTCGGCTGCGTGAAAATCAACCTGCTTTAGCTGATGAAAAAAACAGAATAATAACTCAAGTAAATTCGTTAGATTTATCGATCACCCATGGCGCATGGTTCCAGTGAGCCACCGAAATCCTGAGAGGAGCACCAGATGAGCAGACATGGGCGTCACTTCCTACAAATTCCCGGCCCCTCTCCCGTTCCCGAAAGCGTATTGCTGGCGACAAGCCGGCAAGTCATCGATCACCGCAGCCCGGAATTCGGAGAACTCGGCCTCGAGGTTCTGGCCAAGATCAAGACCGTGTTTAAGACCAAAAATGACGTCGTCATCTATCCGGCCTCCGGCACTGGCGCGTGGGAGGCCGCCCTGTCCAACGTTTTGTCTCCGGGTGACAAGATCTTGACCTATGAGACCGGGCATTTTGCATCGCTCTGGGCCAAGTTGGCCCGCAAGATCGGCGTCGAACCTATCATAGTGGGCGAAAACTGGCGGGCCGGCGTTGATCCTGAAGTCATTGAGCGCGCCCTGCGCGACGACAAAAGCCGCGAGATCAAGGCCGTCTGCGTCGTGCACAATGAAACCTCGACCGGGTCGACCACGGTCATCAAAGAAGTTCGCGATGCGATCGATGCGGTGGGTCATCCCGCGCTCTTGATGGTGGATTCAATTTCCGGTCTGTGCTCGGCCGACCTGCGCCCCGATGAGTGGGGTATCGATGTCGTGATTGCCGGGTCACAAAAGGGATTGATGCTGCCGCCGGGGATCTCCTTCAATGCCGTCGGCCCGAGGGCCTTGAAAGCAAATGAAACGGCGGGGATTCGCAGGTCGTATTGGGACTGGGGCGAAATGATTGCTGCCAACAAATCGGGGTACTTCCCTTATACGCCCGCGACCAACCTGTTGTTCGGTCTGAATAAGGCAGTCGATCTGCTTCTGGACGAAGGGCTGGAGAACGTGTTTGCCCGACACAAGCGGTTTGCCGAGGCGACCCGGATCGCGGTGCAGACCTGGGGGCTGGAAAACCTGTGCACTTCGCCCCGCCACTTTTCACCGGTCTTGACCGCGGTGCTGATGCCGGACGGTCACAGCGCGGACGCCTTCCGAAAGGTGGTGCTGGAGAATTTCAACATGTCGCTCGGCTCTGGTCTGTCGAAGGTGGCCGACAAGGTGTTTCGCATTGGCCATTTGGGCGAGATCAATGAACTGGCCCTGATGGGTACGTTGGCCGGCTGCGAAATGGGGTTCGAACTGGCCCACGTGCCTCACCAGAAAGGTGGCGTTGATGCTGCAATGCGGTTCCTGACGAGTTCCGCGGCATGATCCGGGCCGGGACGTTGTTCCCGGCGCGAGACAGGTGTGGGATCGGCAGCGCGCCTTCAAGGGATGAGGTGACCCCGTGTATTATGTATCTGAAGATGAAGTGAGGGGGCTGCTCAGCCACGCTCTTGCCTTCGATGCCGTTCGCGACGTGTTCGCATCGGTAGCGGCTGGAGAGGCAATCAACTTTCCAGTGATCCGGGAAGAACTCGGGCATGCGAATGCGGTATATGGATTCAAATCCGGGCTCGATCTGCGGACCAAAACTCTGGGGCTGAAATCGGGTGGATACTGGCCGGGAAACGAAGCAAGGGGGCTAACCAACCACCAGTCCACTGTTTTGCTATTTGATCCCGACACCGGGCGGCCATCGGCGCTGCTTGGCGGCAATGCGATGACAGCCTACCGTACCGCCGCGTCAAGCGCCAATTCAATCGCAGAATTGGCGCGCAAGGACTCGAAGGTGCTGGGCATCGTTGGAGCCGGGTTTCAGTCGCGTTTTCAGATCGAGGCGGCGGTTCGGCAGCGGGATTTCACCCGGATTGTTGGGTACAACTTCCACGCCGAGATGCTGCCAAATCTCGCAAAGGTGGCGCAAGATCTTGGCCTGCCATTCGATGCGGTCACGCCGCAGCAACTGGCCGAGCAATCTGACGTCATCATCACCATCACGTCATCCTTCGAACCCCAAATCATGGCTGAGTGGATTCAACCCGGCACACATATCGCCTGTATGGGCACTGACACGACGGGCAAACAGGAAATCGACGCCAAGATATTTGGCAAAGCTTGTGTTTTTGCCGACCAGATAACCCAAAGCATCACCATCGGCGAAGCCCAACACGCACATTCTCAAGGTCTGCTGGCGATTGAAGAGATCACGCCGATCGGTGCTGTCATCAATGGTGATCGGCCCGGCCGCAAACGCGACGACGATATTACCGTATTCGACGGCACCGGGATCGGCTTGCAGGATTTGGCCGTCGCCACGGTCATACAGGAATTGGCGCAGAAACAGGGCATCGGTCGGCGATTCGACTGAGCACCGGTACATAAGGAGGAAAAGAATGAAAACGGTCAAACAACTGGAACTCTCAGATGCGCAAGCGGTAATCGAAGCCGCCAAGGCGGAGGCGACGAACAACAGATGGTCTGTCAGTGTTGCGGTCGTTGATGCGGGCGGGCATCTGCTTGCGTTCGAGAGGATGGACGGGGTTGCGCCATCGACGAGCCGAATTGCCCGCGAAAAAGCGCGGACATCCGCCACGTTCCGGGCGCCGACAGCGGCACTCGAAGACAAGATCGCGGATCGGGCCGCGATGCTGGTATTGCCGGGCGCGGCTCCGCTGAAAGGCGGGGTCCCGTTGGTCGCGGATGGAAACGTCGTGGGCGCCGTGGGTGTATCCGGCCTGGCACCACAACAGGATCATCAGGTCGCCGAAGCAGCAGCCGCGCGGCTCAACAACTGAGCGGAACCGGAAATTCGGAAGCGGAAGATGTCGATCGGGCGTCTGCGTGGATAGGCCTGATGGATCGGAGTCGGTGGGGGGATGAGCCTTGAGATACGCAGAGACAATTAAATCCTTGGGGGCGCCGGTCCTCGCAATTGCAATCGCTCTCGCATTTGGAGCCCTCCTTATCGAGGTGGCAGGCTTCAGTTCCGTGGAAGCGTATTCCGAAATGTGGACAGGCATTTTCGGCAGCATGCGAAATTTTTCCGAAGTGCTTCTGAAGGCAACGCCGCTCATCCTGATCGGGGCTGGGCTGGCAATCTCATTTCGGAGCGGAGTGTGGAACATCGGCGCGGAGGGCCAGTTCTACGCTGGCGGTATGGTTGCGGCGGTTGTTGCGCTACAGATGGAGGGTGTAAACGCCTGGATCTCGATCCCGGTCATCCTTATTGCCGCTTCGCTGGCCGGAGCCTTCTGGGGCGGGATCGCGGGTTTCCTGCGGGCGCGATACGGGGCGTCAGAGATCGTGACGACGATCATGCTCAACTATGTAGCGATCATCCTGACGAGCTATCTTGTGACAGGGCCGCTCATGGAGGCACAGGGCCTTTTCCCGCAATCCGACCGCTTCCCCCAGGAGACTCAACTTCCCAGAATCCTGAGCGGAACACGCTTAAATATCGGGATCTATATTGCCATCATCGCGGCCATCGTCAGCTGGTACATCATTTCACAATCGCGTCGCGGGTTTTCGATGCGGGCGGTGGGTGCAAGCCCCGACGCGGCCCGCTATGCCGGCATCAACGTGAACAAGAACATCATCTACTCGATCAGCTACAGTGGGGCGCTGGCAGGGCTGGCTGCGTCGATCGAGTTGATCGGCGTGACCAAGCGACTGTTTCAGACAATTTCGCCGGGCTACGGGTTCGAAGGGATCGCCGTCGCGTTGCTCGCCAACAATAATCCGCTTGGTGCGATCTTCTCGGGCGCCTTGTTCGGTGCACTCAGGTCAGGTGCCGAGATCATGCAGATCGGGGCGGGGGTACCGTCCGTCCTGATCTTCATCATCCAAGGCCTCGTTATCATTTCGGTTATTACGCTGGGAACGATACGCGCCTACCGCAAACTGAGACCGGAGGACTGATATGGAAGACTTCTCGCTATATGTGCCGCTGATAACAGTTCTCGCCGCCACTTGGCGAATGGCCACACCCATCATTTTTGCCGCAATCGGGGCCATGTTTTCGGAAAAGGCAGGTGTATTGAACATCGGGCTTGAAGGCATAATGCTGATCGGCGCATTTTCCGGGTTCGCGGCAGCGGTCCACGGTGCCCCGATCTTTGTAGCTTTCGTTTTTGCGCTGCTTGTCGGGGCGGTTGCCGGTGCGATTTTTGGTTATCTGACGGTTTACTTGAAAACAAACCAGATCGTCGTCGGGGCGGCGTTCAACCTCTTGGGGCTGGGCATCACCGGTTTTCTGTATCGTGTCGGAGATTTCGGCAGCTCCGGAATCAAGATTTCCAATCCGATCTCAATCCCGTTTCTTGCAGACATTCCCTTCGTCGGCCCGATACTGTTTCAGCACACGCCGATGGTTTACCTGACCCTGCCCTTGGTCTTCATGGCCTTCTTCGTCCTCTATCGGACAGCCTATGGGCTTAACCTGCGTGCCGCAGGCGACTACCCGAATGCACTCGCCGCCGCTGGGCAGAGCGTCAATCTGCACCGTTTCTCGGCCGTCGTGCTTGGCTGTAGCATTGTTTCAGTCGGCGGTGCCTTTCTGACGTTGTCCTATACCAATCAATTCGTTGAGGGAATTGTATCGGGACGAGGCTTCATGGCACTGGCCGTGATCGTGTTCGGTCGCTGGACACCGCTGGGGATCTTTGGGGCGTCTTTGCTGTTCGGGCTGTTCTTTGCCCTGCAATTGTTCCTGCAGACGATTTCGGACGCTGCGATCCCTTATCAGGCATTCCAGGCCATGCCTTATGTGCTGACGATCGTGGTGCTGGTCCTGGTGGGCGGGCGTTCGAACGCGCCGAAATTCCTTACGGTTCCATTTCAGCGTTGAGGTAGTTTTGATGTCGAAACACTCGAATATTCTGGAAATGCGGAACATCTCCAAGCGTTTCCCGGGCGGAGTCGTCGCCAACAATGATGTGACAATCGAGGTGCGGCAAGGCGAGGTTCACTGTCTGTTGGGTGAGAACGGTGCCGGTAAGTCCGTTCTTATGAGCATTCTCTACGGCCTGCACCACGCTAGCGACGGCGAGATTTTCCTTCGCGGAGAGAAGGTCAAGATCGCGTCACCGAAGGAAGCGCGGAACCTCCGTATAGGCATGGTACACCAGCACTTTATGCTGGTGCCAACCCTGACAGTGGCCCAGAATGTTATCCTTGGCCAGTACCCGGCAGGGACGGTGCTGAACATGATACCTGAAGTGTCTCAGAAGCTCGTAGAGCTTGGGCGTCGTTTCAAGCTTCCGGTCGATCCTGGGGCGCTGGTCATGGATCTCACCGTAGGAGAACAGCAGCGGGTGGAAATCATCAAGGCCCTGTATCACGGCGCTGATCTGCTGATTTTCGATGAGCCAACCGCAGTTCTGACACCAAAGGAAATTGCCGGCTTTCTCGATTTTGTGCGCCATTTGCGGGATGAGGGGATCACGTCGATCTTCATCACTCACAAACTGGACGAGGTCATTGCGGTAGCCGACCGTATTACGGTGCTGCGGGACGCCAGGAAAATCGGCACGGTGTTGGCCGCAGAAACCGACCCATCGGAACTGGCGCGGATGATGGTTGGCCGTGATGTGTTGATGAAGCTCGGCGACGTTCGCCACGATGTTGGCGAAGTCGTTGTCAAGATCAATGGTCTGAGTGCGAACAACAGCCGGGGCCTGGAGGCCCTGTCCGACGTTAGTTTCGATGTCCGCGCCGGCGAGATCGTCGGCATCGCCGGTGTATCGGGGAACGGGCAGTCCGAACTGTGTCTGGCGCTGACCGGGCTACTTGAGTCAACCAGCGGGTCGATACAGATCGACGGTGAAGAGATCGCGCGTCTTCTGCCCAGAGGAGTAGCGGAGAAGGGGGTCGCCCATGTGCCGGAAGACCGCCACAAACTTGGTGTTATCCTTCCATTTTCAATTAGCGAGAACATGGTCATCCACCAATTCCGGAAAGAGCCGTTCTCCAAGATGGGGCGATTGCTGAAAAAGAACATTTCCGAATACTCGAGGGCTTTGACAACCGAGTACCGGGTCCGGATGCGCGATACCGAACAACCCATCGGAGATTTGTCTGGAGGCAACCAGCAAAAGGTAGTTGTGGCGCGGGAACTGGCCAGGAACCCGCGTTTCGCAGTGATCAACCAACTCACCCGGGGCGTCGACATCGGCGCGATCGAATTTCTATTGAAGAAGATCCTTGAAGCTCGGAACAAGGGAACAGCAATTCTTCTGGTCAGTACGGAGCTGGAAGAACTGTTTGCCGTATGCGATCGCATTCTAGTCATGTCCGGTGGAAGGATCGCCGGTGAATTTGATGGCGGTCGTGAGAATCTTGAAGAAATTGGCATGCTGATGGCGACCGATGTCGCATCCTGACCGCAACGCGCGGCCTTCCCTGTAGCCACAGCAGCGGCCAAACGATCGAAGAAACAGGCCGGATCGGGCGGATCGAAATGCAAAAGATTAATTAAAAATCACGATCAATAATAAAAAACAATGAACTTTGGTGATCCAACGCCGCGACCTATGCTTGGCTCTACGACAGAGGGGGAACTGACGATGCGCAGCAGAATTTTGCAAGTCACATGTGGTTGTGTCCTTGCGCTAACTTGTGCGGCGAGTGCATTCGCCGATACGTTCAAAGCGGGCTTGCTGACCGAGGGATCGGCGACGGAATCCGGCTGGAACAAAATTGCCTATAGTGCGTTGCAACGCATCGGCGAGGAGTTGGACGCGGAAATATCAAACGTCGAGATGGAAGCAAACCCGGCATCCTTCCGCAAGGCATTCGAAGACTATGCCGCGTTAGGCTATGATGTTGTTATTGGCCACGGATTCCAATTCAAGGATGCTGCGCTGGAAGCGGCCGCCGAGTTTCCTGATACGGTTTTTCTGATTACGTCGAGCGATGTCTTTGAAGGCAATGTGGTCGGCGTGAATCTCAATACGTTTCAGCCGTTTTTCCTGATGGGGGTGATCGCCGCGAGCCGCGGTGACAAGGCAGGCTATATCGGTGGCGTAGAGATCCCGCCGATCACGAACGCGTTGACCGGCTTTCGCAACGGTACCAAGTATGTCAACCCGGACTTCAAGGTTCTAGAGGTCATGACGGGAAGCTGGAACGACCTGGCCGCCGCGAAAGAGGCCGCTTTGTCGATGATTTCGAACGGGGCCGATACGATCGTTCCGAACGCAAACATTTCCGCCTTGGGTGCTTTCCAGGCCGTAACCGAGCACCCGGGCATCGTCGCATTTGGAACCTTCGGCGATTATACCGATAAGGCACCCCAACAGATCCTCGGAAATTACACGCCCGATCTCAGCCAAGGTTTCCTGAACATCGCACGGGAAATCAAAGAAGGCCGCTTCGCCCCGGACGCCAACATACTGTTCGGGCTGGAACATGAGGATGTCGTGATCTTGCAATTCAATGATGGTGCGGAGGAACCCGTTTCCGAGGAGATGAGGGCGGAACTCGCTAAGATAAAAGCAAAGCTGATTTCGGGCGAAATCGATCCGACTGTCCCGTGACAATCAGCTTCGCAAGATGCCGGGTGCGGCCAACGCAGCATCCGCTCATAGATTGGAGGACCCGGGCGTGAAGGCGCTATTTGTTACTGGCCGTGCTCCAAGGCACCAGAAGATCGCATTGCAGGCAGCTCCGCCGTTTTTGGAAGTTGTCATGTTAGAGTCACCGACTAAGTCCGAGATCATACAGAAACTGCCCGGGATAGACGTGCTGATCAGCGAGCGCAGCGGAACGATCGACGACGACGTCATTCAGGCCGGGACCAATCTGAGGCTGATCCAGCGGCTTGGCAGATTCACCCATGATATCGACCTCGAAGCCGCCCGAGCATGCAGGATTCCGGTCGCCAGCTTCCCGTTGCTGGTGAGCACCCTGGTGTCCGAGCATGTCCTTATGCAGGTGCTCGCCTTGGCGAAGACGCTGCGCGAGGCTGAATTCGCCATTCAGCAAGAAGGGGACTGGCCGGCGCCACGCAAGTGCGATGAGAATTACTTTGCCTACAATTGGACAGGCCGAACGGGCATGCGCGCCCTGTCTGACTCTACGGTCGGGATCGTTGGGCTGGGTGAGATCGGGGCCGACGTGGCGCGTCGACTGCAGCCGTTCGGGGCACGGGTTCTATATCACAAACGCAATCGGCTTCCGGAGTCGGTGGAAGCCGAGTTGAACATCACCTATGCGGGTTTTGATGACATTCGATCTGAAAGTGATTTTCTCTGTCTGCTGGTTCCGCATGGACCCGGAATGGGCGAATCCGTGAACGCGGCGTATCTGCGCAAAATGAAAGCAGGTGCCTATCTGATCTCCACTGGCGCAAGCACCGTCCTGAACGAAAAAGATGTAGCGGAAGCGGTGTGTAGCGGCCAGCTGGGCGGGATTGCAGTCGACGGTTTCGTTTTCGAACCGGCCCCGCCTGACGGCGAGCTGCTGAAACTCGCCCGTGATCTGCCGGGAGGAAACGTGATCCTGACCCCGCATATTGCCGGCGGCGTCGCGTCCAATGATGTGACGGCACGGGCCATGGAATTCGAGAACATCCGCCGTCTGCAGGACGGGCGGGATTTGCTGTATCGTCAGGTTTGACACCCGAGGGTCAAAAGCCGGCGCCTGACATAGAGGTTTCCGATGTACATCCCGAGCTATGAGGACATGCTGGAGGCGCATGAGCGCATCAGGCCGCATATCCGCCGCACGCCGATCCGGACGTCGGACTATCTGAACGACCTGGCCGGCTGCCAGTTGTTCTTCAAATGCGAGAACTTTCAGGAACCCGGCGCCTTCAAGGTACGGGGTGCGGCCAATGCTGTCTTCGGGCTGTCCGACGAACAGGCCAGGGCCGGCGTGGCGACCCATTCTTCGGGCAACCATGCCTCGTGCCTCAGCTATGCCGCGATGCTGCGCGGCATCCCCTGCAATGTGGTGATGCCCAGGACCGCGCCGCAGGCCAAGAAGGACACCGTGCGCCGCTATGGCGGGGTGATCACCGAATCCGAACCTTCGACCTCATCGCGCGAGGCGACTTTCGCGCGCGTGCAGGCGGCGACGGGGGGCGATTTCGTGCACCCCTATAACGACCCGCGCGTGATCGCCGGGCAAGGGACCTGTTCGAAGGAGCTGATCGAACAGACCGATGGCCTCGACATGGTCGTGGCCCCCATCGGCGGTGGCGGCATGATTTCGGGCACCTGCCTGACGCTGTCGACGCTTGCGCCCGAAACCAGGGTCATCGCGGCCGAGCCGGAACAGGCCGATGACGCCTATCGCAGCTTCAAGGCAGGCCATATCATTGCCGACGATGCGCCGAAGACCATCGCAGACGGGCTTCTGGTGCCTCTGAAGGACCTGACATGGCATTTCGTCAAGCGCCATGTCAGCGACATCTTCACCGCGTCGGATCCCGAGATCATCGACGCGATGAAGCTGACCTGGAAACACCTGCGCGTGGTGATGGAACCGTCAAGCGCCGTGCCGCTTGCCATCATCCTGAAGAACAAGGAGGCCTTTCGCGGCAAGCGCGTGGGCGTGATCATCACCGGCGGCAACGTCGATCTGGACAAACTGCCCTGGACAATGGGCTGAGGAGAAGAAAATGAACGCACCCGTGAATATCGACCTGCTTGAAGTCGGCTATGACATTCCGGCCAAGCCCGGCATGGATGAAAAGGACATCCAGACCCCCTGTCTGATCCTGGATCTCGATGCGCTTGAACGCAACATCAGGAAGATGGGCGACTATGCGAAGGCGCATGGCATGCGCCACCGGGTGCATGGCAAGATGCACAAATCGGTCGATGTCGCCAAGCTGCAGGAAAGGCTGGGCGGGTCGGTCGGCGTCTGCTGCCAGAAAGTGTCCGAGGCCGAGGTCTTCGTGCGCGGCGGCATCAAGGATGTGCTGGTCTCGAACCAGGTGCGCGATCCGGCCAAGATCGACCGGCTGGCGAAACTGCCGAAGCTCGGCTCGGACATCATCGTCTGCGTCGACGATCTGGAGAATGTCGGCGATCTTTCGGCGGCCGCCGTCAGGCACGGCACCGAACTTGGCGTCCTTGTCGAGATCGACGTTGGCGCCGGGCGCTGCGGTGTGAGCACGTCGCAGGATGTGGTGGCGATCGCGCGCGCGGTCGAGGCGGCGCCGGGGCTGAGCTTCAAGGGCATTCAGGCCTATCAGGGGGCGATGCAGCATCTCGACAGCTACGAGGCGCGGAAGGAAAAGCTCGACGCCGCCGTTGACCAGGTGCGCGATGCGGTGACGGCCCTGAAATCGGTCGGAATCGAGCCGGAACTGGTTTCGGGCGGCGGGACCGGATCTTATTACTTCGAGTCCAACTCGGGCGTGTTCAACGAGTTGCAATGCGGCTCCTACGCCTTCATGGACGCCGATTACGGACGGATCCTCGACAAGGACGGCAACCGGATCGACCGGGGCGAATGGGAAAACGCGCTGTTCATCCTGACCCAGGTGATGAGCCATGCCAAGGCCGACAAGGCGGTGGTCGATGCCGGGCTGAAGGCGCAGTCGGTCGACAGCGGCCTGCCGGTGGTCTTCGGGCGCGACGATGTGAAATACGTCAAGTGTTCCGACGAGCATGGCATCGTCGCCGACCCCGAGGGCGTGCTGAAGGTGGGCGACAAGCTGCGGCTGGTCCCGGGCCATTGCGACCCGACGGCCAATGTCCATGACTGGTACGTCGGCGTCAGGCGCGGCAAGGTCGAAACCGTCTGGCCGGTTAGCGCACGCGGCAAGGCATATTGAGCAGGGAAGGCAGGTGGGGGCGCTGCCCCCACACTCCCGAGATATTTGATCCACGATGAAAGAGGTTCGCATGCTGATTGTTCCCGAAGCCGAGATTGCCGGGCTGGTTACGGCCGAGGATGCGTTCCGGGCGGTTGAAGGCTCGTTCGCCGCGATGGCGCGGGGCGAGGCCTATAATTTTCCGGTGATCCGCGAGGCGCTGGGCGAAGGGCGGCAATACGGGTTCAAATCGGGGCTCGACCGTGCGGGCGCGGTCATGGGGGTGAAGGCCGGGGGGTATTTCCCGGGGAACATGGCGCGCGGCATGATCAACCACCAGTCCTCGGTCTTTCTTTTCGACCCCGAGACGGGGCGGCCCACGGCGATGGTTGGCGGCAACCTTTTGACGGCGCTTCGCACGGCCGCCGCTTCGGCCATTTCCATCGACCGGCTGGCGCGGAAGGATGCGAAAGTGCTGGGTATGGTCGGGGCCGGGCATCAGGCGACTTTCCAGCTGCGGGCCGCCGCCAAGGTGCGTGGCTTCGAGAAGGTCATCGCGTGGAACTATCATCCCGACATGTTGCCGAAGCTTGGTGAAGTCGCGGCCGAGCTTGGCCTGCCCTTCGAGGCGGTGCCGCTGGAGCGGATGGTGGAGGCCGATGTGATCGTCACCATCACCTCGTCCCCGGCCGCGTCCCTGATGGATGCGCATGTCAGCGCGGGCACGCATCTGGCCTGCATGGGCACCGATACGGTTGGCAAGCAGGAGGTCGAGCCGGCCCTGTTGGCCCGTGCGCGCGTCTTCACGGACGAGGTGGCGCAATCGGTCAGTATCGGCGAGGCGCAGCATGCGGTGGCGGGCGGGCTGATCCGGGCGGAGGACATCACCCCCATCGGCGCGGTGATTGCCGGTCTGGCCGAGGGGCGTCAGTCCGACGACCAGATCACGCTTTTCGACGGTACCGGAGTGGGCCTTCAGGACCTTGCCGTCGCCTCCGCCGCCGTGCGGCTGGCGCGGGAAAAGGGCGTCGCGCGCGAAGTGGCGGTATGACCGGAACTTCGGCCCCCGATCTGGTCGGCCGGCCCCTGCCTGCGCTTTCGCTCGCGGCCACCGATGGCGGAACGGTTGATCTTTCAGCGCTTGCGGGCGTGGTGGTGGTCTATGCCTATCCGCGCACGAGCCCGCCCGATGCGCCCCCGCTGCCCGGCTGGGACGTGATCCCCGGCGCGCGGGGCTGCACGCCGCAATCCTGCGCCTTTCGCGACCACCATGCCGAGCTTCGGGCAGCGGGCGCGTCCCATGTCTTTGGCCTTTCGACGCAAGAAACCGCCTATCAGCGCGAGGCGGCCGAGCGGTTGCACCTGCCCTTCCCGCTTTTGTCGGATGCCGGGCTGCGATTGGCGGATGCGCTGGACCTGCCGCGCTTTTCGGCCTCGGGCATGGTGCTGCTCACCCGGCTGACGATGATCGCCCGGGACGGCGTCATTCGTCGCCTGTTTTATCCGGTAAGTGACCCGGCCGGAAATTCCGGCGACGTTCTTGCCGCGCTGCGATCCGATCTGTTCGCGGAATGAGGCGGCCCGGATCCGTTGACCGGGCCACCTCGATGCTTTGCGTCTATTCGGCCGCCTCGGCGTAGCTTTCAAGCGGCGGGCAGGTGCAGAGCAGGTTGCGGTCGCCATAGACATTGTCCACGCGCCCCACGGGCGGCCAGTATTTGTCGACCCGGAAGGCGCCCGGCGGGAAGCAACCCTGTTCGCGGCTATAGGGCCGGTCCCAGTCGCCGATCAGCGCGTTGACCGTATGGGGGGCGTGTTTCAGCGGGTTGTTTTCCGGATCAATCTCGCCCTTCTCAATGGCCGCGATTTCCTCGCGGATCGAGAGCATCGCGGTGATGAAGCGGTCCAGCTCGGCCTTGGTCTCGGATTCCGTCGGCTCCACCATCAGCGTTCCGGCCACCGGCCAGCTCATCGTCGGGGCGTGGAAGCCGTTATCGATCAGACGTTTGGCGATATCGTCGACAGTGACATGGACGCTGTCGGCGAAGGGGCGCGTGTCGAGGATGCATTCATGCGCGACCCGGCCCTTGCCCCCTTTGAAGAGGATGTCATAGGCCCCTTCCAGCCGCTTGGCGACGTAGTTGGCATTGAGGATCGCCACTTTCGTCGCCTGCGTCAGCCCCGCCCCGCCCATCATGAGGATGTAGGCCCAGGAAATCGGCAGGATCGAGGCCGAGCCCCATGGTGCGGCCGTCACCGGGCCTTCCTCGCCACCAGTCTCGGGATGTCCCGGAAGATGCGGCGCGAGATGCGCCTTGACACCGATCGGCCCCATGCCCGGACCGCCGCCGCCATGGGGAATGCAGA